>JBLHUR010000153.1:0-14282 GCA_047629805.1 Akkermansiaceae bacterium
CAACGCGCCCAATCTCACCATCGCCGAAGTCGAAACCAGCCCCTCCAGCGGCAACCAAGAAGAGGAATTCATCCGCATCCACAACAACGAGAACACCGAAATCGACCTCTCCGGCTGGACTCTCGAAGGCGGCGTCGGCTTCACCTTCAAAGCAGGCACCGTCATCGAACGCAACGGCGACCTCTACGTCACCCCCAGCAGCAAGGACTTCATCAACCGCGCCACCTCCCCCACCGGAGGCGAAGAACTCCTCACCGCCGCTCCTTACTCCGGCCACCTCTCAAACTTCAGCGAAGTCCTGACTTTGAAAAATAACGAGGGGGCCATCGTCGATTCCATCAATACTCCCAACACCCCAACCGACGCCCAACTCTCCCTCGTCATCAGCGAGATCATGTATCACCCCGCCGACCCGCATGGCGACGCCGAATACCTCGAACTCCTCAACCTCAGCGAAACCGAAACCCTCGACCTTGGCGGCGTTCACTTCACCGCCGGGATCGACTTCACCTTCCCCGCCGGCACCATGCTCGCCCCCGGAGCCCGCACCCTCATTGTCTTCAACCAAGCCGCCTTCGAAGCCGTCCACGGAGCCGGCCTCCCCATCGCCGGAATCTTCCAAAACGGCTCGCGCCTCAACAACGGTAGCGACCGCATCAAACTCGAAGACGCCACCAACAGCTCCATCCAAGAGTTCACCTACGACGACGAATCACCCTGGCCCACCGGCCCCGATGGCAACGGCTCCAGCCTCGTCCTCCTCAATCCCACAAACTCACCCGATCACGACGACGCCGCCAACTGGGTGCAAAGCGCCCTTATCGGCGGCACCCCCGGCCAACCCGAAAGCGAAGGGACCCCCTTCACCGGCGATCCAAATGCCGACCCCGACAAAGACGGCCTCAGCTCACTCCTCGAATACGCCCTCGGCACCTCCCCGGATATCGCCAACTCCAACCCCCTAAGCGTTGGCAGCAATGGCACCTCAGCCCAAATCACCACCCCCCTCAGCCTCAGAGCCGTCGACATAGAAGTCACCTTACAAAGCTCCCCCGACCTCATCACCTGGAACCCGGCCACCGACCTCCCAGAAGTCACCCGCACCCCCATCGGCAATGGCCAAGCCAACGTCACCTATCAAAGCCAACCCGGTTTCTTCGCAACAGAGAACCGCCTCTTCTTCCGCCTCAAGGTCAAACTCCTCCCCTAAAACATTCCCAAACGCGCCAGCGAAAGGAGCCGTGCCGCCCTCGCCACTTCTCAACCAAGCCCCCGCGAATCCAAGCGGTGAGGGCACCACGGCTTGTGTGCCAAAAACCCCCTCCTTGCCTCGTCCCCCGAAATTTGGTGACTTGAACAAATCACCTCATGAAGCTTTCCTCCTATCTCAAAAAACTCACCCCCGTCCTCCTCCTAGGCCTCACCTCGCTCACCAGCCTTGCCCAGGAAAAAAAGGAAGCTGCCAAGAAGCCCAATTTCATCTTCATCCTCAGCGATGACATCGCGCAAGGTGACCTCGGGGTTTACGGTCAGGAATTGATCAAGACTCCCCGTATTGACCAACTTTCCAAAGAAGGCACCCGCTACATGCAGGCCTACTGCGGCACCAGCGTTTGCGCGCCCTGCCGCTCCGTCTTCTTCACCGGCCTCCACTCCGGAAAATGCCCCGTCCGCGGAAACCGCGAAATGGCTCCCGAAGGACAATGGCCCATCCCCGCCAAAACCGTCACGATCGGCGAAGTCGCAAAATCCGCCGGCTACGCCACCTCCACCTTCGGCAAATGGGGCATGGGATTCTTCGACACCAGCGGCGCTCCAAAAAAACAAGGCATCGACCGCTTCTTCGGCTACAACTGCCAACGCCACGCCCACTCCTACTTCCCCACCTACCTCTACGATAACGACCAACCCGTCATCCTCCCCGGCAACAAAGGAAAAGGCCTTGGCAAAACCTACGCCCAAGAACTCATCCAAAATGAAATGATCAGCTGGGTGAAGGAGAACGTCGAAAATCCCTTCATGATGTTCTACGCCATCACCCTTCCCCACGGCGCACACGAGATCGATGACCTCGGCATCTACAAAGATAAACCCTGGAGTATGACGCAAAAATCCTACGCCGCCCAAGTCACCCGCATCGACTCCGACATCGGAGAACTCGTTGATACCCTCCGCGCCCTCGGCATCGATGACAACACCCTCATCGTCTTCACCGGCGACAACGGCTCCTCCTTCAACCCCAAATCCGAAATTGGCAAGCTCTTCAAACAAGACGCCAACGGTCTCCGCGGATACAAGCGCGGCATGTACGAAGGAGCCTTGAGACAAGCCGCCTTCGCTTGGTGGCCTGGCACCGTCCCCGCCGGTCGGGTCGACAAATCCCCCTGGGCTCTCTGGGACCTCATGCCCACCTTCGTCGAAATGAGCGGAGCCACCCCACCCGCCGGCTACGAAACCGACGGCCACTCCCTCCTCTCCTACCTCAAAGGCGGCGCAGCCCCCAAACGCGATTACTTCTACTGGGAACTCCACAAAGGGAACGTTATCCAAGCCGCCCGCTGGGGTGATTGGAAAGCCGTCCGTAACGGCATCAAAAAGCCCATTGAAATCTACGACCTCGCCAAAGACCCCGGCGAAAAAAAGAACCTCGCCAAAAACAACATCGAGCTCGTCACCAAGGCCGAAGAAATCTTCAAAGACGCCCACCGAATCGATCCCGAATGGCCCCTCGCCGGTCCCACCAAAGCCCAAGGAATCATGGCCCAAAAAGCCTGGACCATCAAACGCAAGCGTGACAAAGACCGCTGGGTTCCCCCCAATGCCGTCCCCCTCAAGTAGGCTGAATCTAGCTGCAAACTTTCCACCCTCATTCCATTTCGAATCCAAAATTATGACCACTCCGTCCCATCGCCTTTCTTCCCTCAAAGTCGCGACCTTCTCGTTCCTCTCGCTGATTCCATCTCTCCACTCCCAGGAAACCGCTCCTCCCGTCTTTCCCGGAGCAGACGAATCAACCCCATCAAAGGCTCACTACTTCACCTGGATCAACAACACCAACGAAGGCCCAAGCGAATCCCAAACAAATGCCAACCTCGATTTTTTCCAGTGGATGAAAGACGAGTATGGCATGACCCTCGACATCTACGCCTTTGATGCCGGAGCGATCGATGCCCCTCGCTACTACGGCAAACCCACCACTCGAAAATTCAAAGAACAGCAACCCAATGGCTTTGGACCCTTCGCCGAAAAAGCAAAAGGCTTCGGTGGTCGCCTCGGTGTCTGGCTCGGACCCGACGGCTTCGGCGATACTCCCGCAGAGGAAGAAGCTCGCATCGACTTCCTCACCTCCCTCTGCCGCGACCACAACTTCCAGTTATTTAAAATGGATGCCGTTTGCGGTCAGCTTCGCGATGAAAAGCAACCCGCCTTCATCCGCCTCATGGAATCGTGCCGCGAACACAGCAAGGACCTCATCCTCCTCAACCACCGCCTCAACCTCGGCCTCGCCAAGCCCCACGCCACCACCTTCCTTTGGCAAGGAGCGGAAACCTACATCGACGTTCACATGTCGAACAACATGACCGCGACCCACAACCGCGCCAAAGCGCTGGATCGCAGCCTCCCCCCCGAACTCAAGCGCCTCGCCGAAGACCATGGCGTCTGCCTCTCTTCCTGCCTCGATTACTGGGAAGACGACCTCATTCTTCAGGCCTTCAACCGCTCGATGATCCTCGCGCCCCAAGTCTATGGCAGCCCTTGGTTCCTGCGTGATGACGAATACCCAAAGCTCGCTCGCATCTTCAATCTACACCGTCGCTACAATAAAATCCTCACCAAAGGCATCGTCCTCCCGGAGGACAAATATGGCCCCTTTGCCGTCTCGCGAGGCAGCGAAAAAACCCGCCTCATCACACTGCGCAACAACACCTGGGAACCGATCACACGCACCATTGCTCTCGACCAAACAATCGGACTCAGCGACGCGGGAGCGCGGGAAGTTCGCCTCTTCCACCCCTACGAAGAAGTCCTCGGCCGTGATCTCAAAGCCTCCGCTTCTGTTGATGTCACCATCCATCCCTTCCGCAGCCTCCTTCTCCTCGTCACCACGGAAGATTGCCCGGAGCCCTCCCTCGAAAAAGGTCCCTATCGCGTTCTTAAAAACCTCGAAGGACAAAAACCGATCATCGAAAAGCTCACCCCCCTTGCTCTTAAGAAACCCTGGCATCGTAAGCTCGGCCAACTCCAGTCAACTCCTCTCCCGGAAGATTGGGCCGCTCTATACGAGAGCACTTGCTACGCCGCCGATAACAACGCCCTCGAAATCCGCAGCCTCACCCGCTCCGGCCCGACGCAAGTCCCCGCCGTGAAAAAAGCCCGCCAAGCCTTCCTTGATCAAGCCCTCATCAAAGCCCGCGCCCTGACCGACCAATTCCTTTTCGATGGAGACATTACCACCGTCTTCGACGTCTACGCCACCGGACGTGATGCCCGGCTTGAAGGAGGCTGCCTCCGGGTCGACTTCGGAAAAAACATCTCCATTGACCGGCTCATCCTCAAGACGCAGGCCCAAGACCGAACCCTCATCAACCTCTTACTCTCCAGCGGCGAATTCAGCCGAGACCTCAGCACCTGGGTCCGGGCTGAAGAGATCATCCAGGACGGATCAGACCTCTCCCTCTACCCGCCAAGTGGAAATCAATGGCGTTACTTCCGCATGAAAGGCGGCCCCGAACGCATCGCCGAAATTGAAGCCTGGAATAAGGGTTCCTTGCTTCCCCGCAATGACTGGCGCGCCAGCAATCTCTTTGCTCATCCCAAAGCGGTCCCCGCCGTCGCCGCCTGGAGCAGCAAGGTGACCGTCGATGAAATTACGCCCACCTCTTACCTCTGTGTTGCCGTCGATGGCGAACACGGGGTCGAAGGTTGCTACGCCGCCCTCCGGATTGGAGATCGACTCATCGGTTCCCCTGACCGCGCTGCCTCATACCCCACCAATGCTTGGGAATATCCCGTTCGCAGACAAAAAACCGGCTACACTTACTTCTTCCCGCTCGATGACTCCATGGTCGGGCAGGAGATCGAAGTCGTCCTACTCGGCATGAAAGGCGGAGGGCAGGAGCTCACTCCAGCGGTCTGGCTCACCGCCCGGAAACTCCCCTTTCAATCCACCATCGTCAAATAACACCTCGATTTTGCCCTGACTTCTCCGAGTGAACCTCCGACCACAAGCACCGCAGTCGAAAGGGAACGGTAGTCGGCCGTTCTCTAAAACTCTCTGCTGAAACAAGCCGTTCACCTCTTTCGTATCGATCCCCGACCCTTATGTTCAAAACACCCAAAGCAACACTCCTCATCTTTGCCCTTCTTGGATTTCTCTTCCCCGTGACCGCTCACGAGGTGAAGCCTCTCGATCCTCAAGTCGCAAAGAAATACGATCTCGATCCCGCTTTCTACGCGAAAACGACGATGGTGCAGAACATCCTCATCGCCACTTCGAAAGAAGTTCCCGACGTCACGCATCTGGAAGCAGCCTACCTTTTCGATCGGATGATGAAGGACCTCACCCCATCCATCGCCCAGCGCATTCGTGAAAAACATGTCCTCTGCCTCCTCGTCGGCCACGAAGAACTCACCTCGGATCTCCCCGAATTCAAATCCGAAAAAACCGGCAAGGAACTCGATTTCTACAACTGGCGACAGCGTGGATTTCTCACCAAGGTCAAGGGACGTAACGTCGTCCTCTTCGCCGAGGAAGACGTCATGGAATACGAAGGTGGCATGCAGATTGAAAGCATCCTCATCCACGAATTTGGGCACGTCATCCACGGAGCGGGCTTTGACGAGGCACTCAAGAAACGCTGGACCCGGACCTTCGTCAACGCCACCACGATGGGCCTCTGGAACGATGGCCGGGCAGCGCAGCGTTTCCGCCGAATCACTGGAGACGAGCCCGTCAGCTTGCTTGCCGAACTCACCAAAGCCTTCCCCGATCAAGCACCGGCATTACTGAAAAAGTGTCTCGATGGCGGGGATATCCTCGTCAACGGAAAGCCCACCACCACCGGAGTCAAGGTGACTGGTAAAGATCAAGTCCTCATCGTATTCGGCGGAAAGAAGCGCTGCTACGCCGCTAAGAACCGGGGCGAGTATTTCGCCGAAGGCGTCCAGTGTTGGTATAACACGAACCGCACCATGGACCACGATCACAACCATATCAGCACCCGTGATCAACTCAAAGCCTACGACCCCGTCTTTGCAAAATTCCTAGCCGACATCCTCGGCGACAATGAGTGGACCTTCGTCTCACCCCGAGACCGCGCCGGCCGAGGGCATCTGAAAAACTACGACCCCACCAAGGCTCCCGTCGCCAAAAGCCCGGAACACATCCGCATCGCCGGACTCGAATTCTTTGACGACTACTGGAAAGAATACTGGCCAAGGCTCCACAAAAAACATCCTACGGAGTCCAATTAATCACCGAAGAAAGGTCTGCCTCACTGACAGCCCCGATCCCCTTTGCACGATATCCTTATTTATTCCCTCGCCGTTCCTTCCTCTTCAATCTGCGTCCACGCCTTCAAGAGTTTCTCCGGAGTTCCGAACATAGAGTTCTTCTCGCTAGCCCTTCGAAAGGGCTACCCCTTGCAATTCCGGAGTCAATTGACCAAACCACTTCTTGGACTCTGCCACACTCTCGGGATTCCCGCTTTTTTGTCCTTCTTTTCAGGCCCTTTGGCAACAATCTTCGTTCTCTCCAATGAATACAGAATCTGGCCAGAACCGGCCTTTGCTGTGAACTCGGTGGGCTTTTCATCGCCTTCAGGAAGACAAATCTCAAGACGATCACCATCCAATGAGTAGATCCCTTTTGTCATCTCCCCTTTCTTCGGGCCATCAGCATGCGCGATCGTATAACCGGAAGGCTCGGTGGTCGGATCCAGCGTGTATTTGAAATTGGTCCAACCCGGTTCACCTGGATCGATGGTGACGGAGCCGTTCTTAAACACAAATTTTAACGCCGCGACAATCTCTGGAGGAGCCGGATGCCCATCGACTTCCAACGCAGTGAGATTCCAGGTCCCTTGAATTTTTTTTAGGTCCTCCACTCGATCGCCACCCAAAGCTTTCTTCACCTTCTCATCACTTAAAACCTGACTTCTAGGATCCTCCTTACCAGCTTGATTCTTTTTTTCAGTGGACTCATCTCCAAGTGCATTCAAGGAAGCGAAACCGAGAGAAAAAAGGAAAACGCGAAATACTTTGTTTTTCATAAGCGCAGCCTGGCCGGCAAAGATCACTCCATCCAATCGATTATTCTGATGGGAAAATTGACCACACCGATGAAAGCTGCTCCGCCCATGGCATCCTTGCTCTACGTCACTCAGGCAGAACTCCCCCATTGTTGAACTGTGATACCACCACTTTGGGATCATCAACGATCAACCCCCTGACACCGCACGGCATATTCAAGGTCTCGTGGATCATTCAAATCGTAACTCCACACATGAAGGTCATGTTCCCGTGCGCTAGCGAGGAGTTTAGGAGTGGCGCAGTTTCTACGAAGACGAAAATCACTTTCTAATTTGGGGAACACAAACCCCGGAACCAAAACGCGGTTTCGCAGTCCGCAAGAGCGATGGTCCTATGATGACCTGGGATCTGGAAACCGAGGACCAATGGAGACGCGATGACGGGGGAGACCTGGACGAAGAATATCGCCAAATCCGAGGCTACGTTTATCCACGCGAAGAATGGGAACTCATCGAAAAAATCCGCCTCGCCCCCGACCGCAAAGATCGCCCCCGATTAACAGAAGAATACGAGCGCTGGAAAGAAGACAACCCGGAAAGCACCGCTTCTCCTCAAAAAATCCGTCGCTGATTAAGACAACCTTGCTAAGAAAACAGCAGCTCGCTAGCGTCCTTTTCATAATGAAGGTTGCCCTACTAACTCTACTGACACTCTTAAGTGTCACCCTCACCCACGCCCAACAACGAGTCGCCCTCGTCATCGGGAACTCCGACTACGTTTCTCAAAATGACCTCAAGAACCCAGTCAATGATGCTCGACTTATGAAGGCAACCTTTGAGAAACTGGGATTTACCGTTCACTACCACACCGACGTCACCAGCGACCAATTACTCGCCGCCGTTCGCAACTATCACGCCAGCCTCACCCCGGGTTGCATCTCCGCCGTCTTCTTCTCCGGCCACGGAGCCCAGGTCGATGACCGCAACTACATCCTTCCCACCGACTTCAAGGCCCAGTTCAAATTCGAACTCAAAAAGAGCTGCCCAAGTCTAGAGGACATCCTCAGCGTCATGGAAAACGCCAAGACCGGCCTTAATCTCATCTTCCTCGATTGCTGCCGCAGCGTCCCCAATCTCATGACCAAGGCCCGCTCCGAAAACCAGGGCCTCAGTGCCTATCAAACCGAAAGCGAAAGCACCCTCGTTTCCTATGCCACGAAGCATGGCATGGTCGCGTATGACGAGCCCCATCTCAACAACAGCCTCTACACGGCCACCCTTGCCCAAGAGCTCCTCCGCCCCGGCATTGTCGTCGAAGAAGCCCTCCGCCGTGTCGCCAAAAGCGTCTATCTCAAAAGCGGCAAAAAACAACGGCCCTGGATGTATGGGAACCTTCTCGATCCCATCTATCTCGCTGGCAAAACCGGCGCCCTCCTAAGACCTCTCCCCATCACCCTTCCCCCTGCCGTCATCCCCCAAGGCACACCCCAACCACCACGCGCCACCTTCAACAGCGTCGGCCGCCTCGTCCGCACCCGCATTCGCAACGCCAAGTCCACCGAAGCCTCACAAGTTTACTTCGGCACCTTTGGCGAAGTCCAAGCCGCCGTCAGCCTCCAGTGGCTCGATGACCTCGACGGAGTCCGCGGCTCCATCTTCCCTGTCAGCACGGCCAAGAGCATCGAAAACCAATGGCAGTTCATCGGCACCAACTACATACAGGGAGAAATCGACATCCATGTTTTCGACGGATCAGACTTCATCGCAAGCGGCTCCCTCCACAAAGAACGCAGCGGTGACACCGTCATTTGGACCGGAATCACCAGTAACAATGAGGAGGTTAAAATCACCCGCGAACTTCAACGTAATCCTGCCCCCGTCGTCAAATCAAACTACCGCGGCACCATCGGTTCCTCTCAAGTCCAGGTCACCCTCAATTGGGAAAAAGACCGCCGCGTCACCGGTTTCTACAAAAGCCTCGTCAGCGGCAAAACCTACCAACTCAAAGGAGACAACACCGTCGATGGATTCATCTACCTCGACGAATTTAGTGCCGACAATATCTCCGGCCGCATCCTCCTCAAGAAAACCAGCAAAGAGGAAAAACTCGTTTGGTCCGGCAAGATCTTCAACCCCGACGGGCGCATCGACCCCGTCGTCATCTACCGCGAGTAAGGCGACTAAACACCCCCGTCTTCAGCCCCGCCATCGACGCCACCATCTCATTCCGCACATAGGGGATCTTCATCCCTATCGGAAAAGTTAGATCACGAACCTTCCCCAACGGCAGGTAGTCCGACTGAAAAAACGGCGTCGTCCACCGCGTTGCGAATTGATAAAACCCCACGTGTTTCTTCCGGCGCTGGGTATAGTTTCCCAAGGCCTCCTCCAGCCCGAACTCACCCAAACACTCCGCCAGCACGGCCGCATCGACCAAGGCGAGATTCACCCCCTGCCCCAACTGCGGACTCAGCGCATGCGCGGCATCCCCCAGCACCGCAACGCGCTCACCATGCCATTGCTTCATCCTGACATCGTGGTACGAAGCTCGCTGAAGTTGCTCCATCGACCCCACCTGTTTCAGGAACTCCTCCGCTTCCGGCACCAAGCGCAGCAATTTTCCCTTCCACTCCTCCAGCTCCGGCAAAGCCTCATCCAGACGCACACTCCAAAACAGACTCAGTAAATCATCCTTCGTCCCCGTCGGTAAAAACCCACATAACTCCCTCGTCGATCCCACCCGCTGCCACAGCAGATTCGATGCAAATTCCGGCGTCCGCTTCCCCATAAACCAAAGCGCCCCCCAAGGATATCGATCCACCCGGGCCGCAATCCCGGCCTGCTCCCGAATTTGCGAACGAGCCCCATCACACACCAAAACCAAATCAAACGGTCCCTCCTCCCGACCCTCTTTCGTCTTCAAAAAACGCCCCTTCTTCGCAAGCGACATTTCTACAACTTCAGCCCCCCACCGAATCTCCCCACCTGCCTCACGCAGCGCCTTCAACAAAACCCCCAGCAATGACGACCGATGCGTCCCGAGCCCAAACAAGCCTTCCTCCAGCTCACCATACTCCAAATCCAAAAGAACCTTCCTCCGCTCCGTCTCACAATAAAGCCCGTCAATTCGCTGCGTCACCGCCAACACCTCATCCTCCAAACCCAGCTCCCGCAGCACCGCCAAACCAGTCGGTTGCAAAAGAAAACCCGCCCCCACCGCCAACTCCTCCTCAGCCCGTTCGAAAAGCGTCACCTCATGCCCCGCCCGCGCCAAAAAAATCCCCGCCGCCGGCCCGGCAGTTCCGGATCCCACAATGGCAATGCGATAAAGCAGGCCTATGGATCCTGGCACCATATCTCCACCTTACTTACGAAGACGATTTTAACTGGAACAAGCTCCATTGATGTCTCTCCTACGAGGTCAGTTCCAGATTGAGAAAGGGCTCAAAATCCTCCTGATCACTCCGGCTTCCACCAGGCATCCAACGCCTTCGTCATCTCGGCAACTTTCTCCGGATTCGCTTCCGCGAGGTTCTTCTTCTCATGAGGATCTGCCTTCACGTTGTAGAGTTCCGTCTTTCCATCGGGATTATCCGGATGCGCCGCTGACTTCCCCGCATAGGGCAAGCCGTAGTTCTCTTTGTCATGAAGCAAGAGCTTCCAGTCACCCTTCACGACGTAGCGCGATTCCATGTTCGCGGTGCGGTCATTCACGTCGAACATGTCATGATTTCCATCGAAACCAAAAACGGTATCCCGCTTGTTCAGAGCCTCGGTATCCCGGAGGTCAACGCCTGTCATCGGCTTGGGAACTTCGATCCCAACCGCCTTCAGAATCGTTGGTGCGATATCGATGGAAGAAACCAAGGTGTCCTCGTCCATCTTCGGAGCAACCTTACCAGGCCACTTGATCATAAGGGGCGTGCGAACTCCCATTTCATAGGGAGCCTGCTTTGAAAGCGGCGCATAACGCCCCGAGTCAGTCGATTGAATCCAACCATTATCGGTCACGTAGATGATGATGGTATTGTCTGCCACTCCTCGCTTCTCCAGCTCCTGAAAGAGCTCACCGCAAGTTTGATCGAACCACTCGACCATCGCATAGTAACGCGCAACAAACTTGCTCTCCCCCTTCGCGAGATACTTGTCAAAAAGCTCCTTCGGAGGATTGTGCGGGGTGTGAGGAAGGAAGGGCGCATGCCAAATAAAGAAGGGCTTCTTCTCCTTCGATGCTTCATCGAGGAACTTCTGAATCGGCTTGATGCCAGTCCGCGAAATTTTGAGCCCCTCATCTCCGTGCCGTCCGCCTCTTTTCGGATCGGCATGAGTCATGGCATGAGTAAACCCGTGACGCTGCGGCCTCCCTTCCCACCATTTCCCGGTCTGCAAAGTCAGGTAACCCGCCTTGGTCAAAAGCCGCGCCAGCCCGTCATGTTTCTCAAAGTCTGCATAAATTTGCTCATGCTTTTTAGCACCCTCCGCAACGGTCCGTCCCCACTTCTTTTTGGCTTTACCCACCACTCTCAAATCATTCCCCGTGATTCCATGAACCGGAGTGTGCAGCCCCGAGAAAATCGAAGCCAAAGAAGGCCGACACAAGGGCGAAGTGACATAACCCCGGGTGTAGGTCAAAGACTCCTTGGTAAACTGATCGAGCACCGGGGTCTCAATAACCTTATGCCCCATAAACGAGTAGTCGGTCCACGACTGGTCGTCTGAAAGGATAAGAACAACATTGGGACGATCCGCCGCCATTGCGGGCAGACTAAGAACGGCAAGAACAGAAAGGAAACGCTTCATTAAGATCAAATTACCCTGCCACTTCAGTTTGAACAGATGATTATTCCCAATCTCAACTCAGGGGGTCACGCGCTCCGCAATTGTTTCCGAAGTGCATCGCTCACAATGTCACCTACGATGATCACAGAAGCACCCAAGAGACTAAAAAACAAAATCTCGTCATACTCGCGGAAGCTCTTCCGGATTGAAATATAATACCCCAGCGAGCTAAATCCCAGCATCCCCAGCACGGTTGCCTCGCGCATGCAGGACTCCCAGCGATAGAAGAAAAAGAGGAGAAAGCGATTCAGCGAGAGTGGAAGCAAGGCCGCATAGAAGGCCTGCAATCTCCCGCCACCCACCTGGATCACGGCACGGGCATTTTGTGGAGGTTGATTCTCACCCACCTCGGTCCAGAGACGTCCTAAAATCCCCACGTTGTGCAGCACCAAGGCAAAGACCAAAGGCCACGCACTCGGCCCCATTAATCCCACCAAGAGGAAGGCATAAAGATACTCGGGAACCGCCCGCGTCACCACAAAGCCACCCCGCACCACCACCCCCAGCACCCTGATCATCCTCCCCCCCGGCGTCTCCAATCCCAGCGGAAAGCGGCTCGACAAGGTCCGCAAGGAAAAAGGCACCAACACCAACGCCACCACTCCTGCCAAAATGATAGCAGCCACCGACATCGCCACGGTATTTGCGAGCGCCTCCGCTCCCGGACTTTCCCAAATGTCCTGCACCCAAGGCAGCAGTTGATCCGATCCGGCATTCCAAACCTCCTTGCGCTCATCCCAAGTCGAGACCGCTTTCTCGGGCGCGATCGGATCAGGCGAAATCTTCGTCCAAAAACGCGACAAGCGCGCCTCCTGTTGACCCTCCGCCATCGGCTTGATCAGGCGATCCCCCGTCTGAAATGCGACGACAATCGCCACCGCCCAAAGCAGACCCGAAAATCGCAAGGTCCGATCCTTTGGCGCCGTCTTACGAAGCTTCTCCTCAGTCACCTCACCCTTCACGGCATCGCGGCGGGCCACCCCGGCGCTCAGACGCTTACGAATGAAATACCCAAACCCCTCAATCAAGAGAATGGTAATAATGAGCACATAAAGGGCCGTCCAAACTTCACCATAGTAGGTGCTTTCGAACGATTGCATGATCGACAAGCCGATCGTCTCGATCCCAATAAACCCCAGCACCGCAGACGAACGCAGCGCGCACTCGAAGCGATACAGCGAATAGGTAATCATATCCGGCAAGGCCGCCGGCAGGACCGCTCCAAAAAAACCCTGCGCCCCACTCCCGCCCGAAGCCATGATGACTTGCCTCGCCGAGTTTCGTTCCTCATCCATGATCTCTGAAAAGACCTTCGCCAAAGTTCCCGTAAATGGCAGCGCCAAAGCCAGGCAAGCGGTGAGCGGAAAATCACCAAAAGCCGAGAGGAAAAAGATGGCCCAGATCAGTTCATGAATCGACCGGATCAGGGACAAAAACACCCGCACCGGCCAGCGGACCAGTTGAAAGAGAAAGCGTGCCCTTCCAATCGGCCACCACTGTTTTGAGGCAAAGAATCCCAACAAAAGACCCGCTGGAATGGCCATCGAGGTCGCGATCAAGGCATAGCGTAAAGTCCGTAAAAGGTCACCACCAAGACGTGTCAGGAAAGGAGTCGCGTTCTCCGGGAGGTTCGGGTTTTGATCCGTGAACGAGGGCGAGAACGCGGCCCCAAAAAAGCGCAGGGTGGAAGCAAGCGGATCAGATCCGGCGGTGTGGGAAAATACCTCTGTCCCGAGTCGACCCACGCACCAAGCAAAGATCAAGACCACACCGACTAAGAGCCAGCGACGACCAAACCACATTCGCCAGGCTCCCGATTTCATACCTCGTAGAGTCCGGCGAGTTCCTCATCGTTCGGTTGGCCGTCGAAAACGACCTCGCCATTTTTCAAACCGATCACCCTCGCAAAAAACTCCCGAGCCAAACCCACCTGATGGAGTGACACCACCAAGGTCGAACCGTTTTCCTGCGACAGGCCGGTCAAAAGTTTCAAAACATCCCGCGCGCGCGCCGGATCGACGGCACTCAACGGCTCATCCGCCAAAAGGACCTCAGCTCCCTGAAAAAGGGTCCGCGAAAGAGCGACCCGCTGCTGCTGCCCACCCGAAAGTGAATCGGTGCGGTCATACATTTTTTCCGCCACCCCCATGCGATCGAGGGTTTTAAAAATCTCCTCTCGAACCTCCTTCTTAG
>JBLHUR010000154.1:0-14267 GCA_047629805.1 Akkermansiaceae bacterium
CCTATACTCACACCTATACTCACACCTATACTCACACCTATACTCACACCTATACTCACACCTATACTCACACCTATACTCTCACCTATACTCTCACACCTGTACTCCGAGGAAGTATTGCAGATAGGGGTTTTCCAGGATCTGTTCGACGGTTTCCTCGTCGGTGATGCTGAGTCGCTCTTTGATGACGAGGGCTCCGAAGGCGATGCGCCCGGATTTGGCCGGGGCGCCCATTCCAGTGCCATCGAGGCTTTTTTTGTGAGCCTCTTCGATCTCGCCCCACGGGATCATTGCGGCCAACTTCACCCAGCGGTTCCCGGCGGAGAGCTTGCCGCCGAAGGGCATGTAAAAATCAAGGAATTCAGTCTGTTTCAGGTCGTTTCGATACATGTCGGGTGCACACTTATTCGAAAGCCTTTTAACACTTCCATGCACCTGGCACAGCCTTTTTCTGCCGAGAAGATTGATTTTAAGGGAATTGGGACTTTTTCAGGAAGCTCGAAATAAACCGCTACTATAGGGTGACTAAACCTCAGTGAAGTTTGGCCAGGCAAGCCCCTATTCTAAGCCTTTTGGCTGAATCGGAAGAGCTCCAAAGAGAGAGATCGCTTTGAAAAGCTCAACATGATCGATGGTGATCTCACTTTGCGACTCAGCGTGCAATAAATCGTCATAGACCTGCGCATATTGTTCTAAGACATTGGGAGGAGTTCCAGCCACTCCGCGCACCACCATGCTCCATGTGAGCAGTAAACGCACCTCGTCTTCCACCGCAGAGACAAACTTCGTGACGGTGTGACGGCTGTCAGCCTCAATCTTCGCATAGAGCTCTCGCACCGCGTCTTCTCGCCCTTCAAGGATCTGGAGAATACGATCATCATTCACGATCAAGAGGCCTGTCACATCGCGCGCATTATTGGCTTCTAAAGATTTACTCTCAATGTCATCGAAGTCAGCGTCAGTAAATGGTTTGACTGGATTACTCAGATATGTAAGACGGAAAATAGGGTATTCTTCTGTCCTTTGGATCGTCTCCCATAAGAGGTCAAGCCCTGATGAATTATCTAACATCCGCCTACATTGGCACAGCGAGTGGATTCAGCAAGATCGATATCCTCTGGGGTTATTTTTCTTGGGTGGCTTCGTGAAAGAGAGCGGCCTGATCCGAACTCACTTCCGATTACACGGCACAAATGTCCTTTGCGGTGACGCTAGACCGCGGGGGAAGCATCGCACAGGCTAAGAAGAAATAGGTCCGTCGGACGATTCCGCCCTCGCTCGACAATCTCAATACCAAGAACCAATGAAACTACTGAACACAACGCTCGGCCTGCTTTTCGCCGGTGCCATTTCGCTCGCCGCCCAGACCAAAGAAAGTCCAGCCACTGAAGATGCGGTGCAGATCGACGGTGCCAAAATCGGGCACTGGACCATGGACTTCGACGCTGCCAAGAGAATTGCGGCCGAGAAGAAGCTCCCTCTTTTGGTTAACTTCACCGGATCCGACTGGTGCGGCTGGTGTAAACTCATGGACAAGGGCGTTTTCGCCAAGGATACGTGGAAAAAATACGCCGCCGAAAATGCCCTGCTCGTGACCCTCGATTTCCCGAAGGACAAGACCATCGTCCCGGAAAGGTACGTCGCTCGGAACGACGAGTTGAAGACCAAATTCGCAGTCCGCGGATTCCCGAGCTACGTCATCCTCGCCAGCGACGGTGAGACCAAGATTGGCCAACTCGGTGCCGGCAAGGAAAAGACCCCCGAATCGTTCATTTCGGAGTTCAAAGCCGTAGTCCGCCTCAGCCCCGCCAACGTTGAGGCCTTCGTCAAGGCCAACCCGGACAAAGCCAAAGCCTTCAAGGCCGCGATCAAGGGCGTCGAGGATGCCAAGAAAGAGCTCGCCGTCTGGCTCGCGACCAAGCCCGAGCGTAACGAGGAAAACACCAATAAATTCAAGGAGTTCCAAGAGAGCATCCAGACCGCCCAAGACGCGCTGGGTAAGTTCTAGACCCTCACCTAATTCCCCACAAGGCGGCTCCCCGGAGCCGCCTTGTTTGGCGTTCGGATCCAGGACCAAACGGACGCAATAGAAGATATCCGGCTTGAATAGCACGCCCAGAAGTCGGGGAAAGCAGCAGAGTTTTAAGATTCTTCCGCTTGTAATTCCATCGAACCCGCTAGATTGATCACTATTATGAATATGCCCAAACAAGGAATCATTGCCGGACTAGCCCTCATCATCCTCGGAGTGGGGAGTTATTTAGCGGGAGGAAAGGAGAGCACCACGGCCTTCATCCCGGCTTACTTTGGAATCCCGATTTTACTGAGTGCGCTTCTGGCGAAAAACCCGAGCAGACTAAAATTGGGAATGCACATTGCCGTCACCTTTGGGCTCTTGGGTTTTCTTGCGACATTGGGGCGCTTGGTGCGGAAGCTTGCGATGAGCACATTTGAAATGAACCTCGCAAACGCCGCCACGATTGCCATGTCGCTGATCTGCCTCGTCTTTGTCATTCAGTGCGTGAAATCCTTCATCGTGGCCCGAAGAGGGTGAGATACGGAAGTGGATGAAGATGTGACCTTTTACCGGCGTCCAGACCGATCCCTTCAAGAGCGTAGAGATCTGCGAGATCGCGAAGGTTGATGGTTCGACAAGGAGGCGGTCACTCACCGCACTGGGTCATTCCGGCGGGAGGGCGTATCAAATTAAAACCCGGCCAACTGCACCTGTTGCTGAAGGCGCGACTGAGAAATATACCCGCGGGAGAAAGGATCGATCTCACCTTGACCCTTTATTCAGGTGCCCAACAAACGATTACCGTCCGTGTAATAGACCAGTGAGCCTCGTCGGCTCGAGTTTGACTCGCGCGCGCTCCTCCGCCACCTCAGCCATTGTGAAATTGCATTGTCCTCCGACGGTGCTTTCTGGCGAGATCGAGTCTGAGGAGGTGTCCTTCGACGGGGATGTCTTCGAGGTCGCAAATTTTCTGAAAACAGGGGATTGGCCAAATCCGAGCGGCTGATAGCTTCCTGTCGTGCGGATTCTCCTCATCATTCTCCCCTTCTTCATTGTCTCCTGCGCTGTCCGCGTCGAGGAGGCCGCGACCAAGGTCGCGCTTGTCTCCAAAAAGAAAGTCACCTGGCCGGGGTGGACGCCCTCGAACTTCGCGCAGAGGATCAAAAAAAGGAGTCCCTTCGATCCTCACTTCATTAAAATCCCCCACGGCGAGGTCGTCACTTACGGCCCACACCCTGATGGCTGCGAACACTTTGCCATCATCAGTGAACGGGAGGAAAACCAAAAGCCCGGCCTCTTCCCACTCCGGCTCTGTTTCCTGCCCACCTCGATGTTTGCCGGTCCCAGCCCGCTCGCGCCCAGCCGCAACACCCTCCTCGAAAAAGACCGCAAGTGGTTCTACTCCGCCTACAACTTCCGCTCGACCTTCTTCGACCTCTACCCCGCGAAAACCGAGACCCTCAAAGGCCTCCTCGTCTACCACACCTCCATCATGCTCCTCTCGATCGCCGAGAAGAAGGTGATCGAAAACTTCCGCAAAAGAGGCTGGAATGTCATGGTTGGCCTCCCACCCGATAGCCTCTATCGGACGAAGCTCCCCGCCCTCATGTCGAAAAAAGGCAGCCTTCAAAATGCCGCCGAATTTGTAGCCGAAGACATAGACCGTCACTATGCCGAGCAAGCCTTCAGCACCCGCGCAGCGCTCGACTACCTCGCCCAAACGCGCCCCGCTTGGCTCAGCGGAAAACGCGTCCTCATGGGAACCAGCGCTGGCACCTTTGGCCTCCCTGCCGAGGCCCTCATGAACCCCGGCTGGGATGCCCTCATCTTCGTCAGCGGAGGGACCAACCTCATTTCTCTCTACGAATCCGGCTCTGCCGGGCTCTTCAATAACTCTCTCCAATGGCTCGCCGAGGCCCGCAAAGCCCCGCCAATCGAAGTCACGCGTATCTTCAACGACGAGGAGTATCACGAAATCTTCCACCGCGCCGCCTCCATGACCCGGCTCCACTCCGGAGCCCTCGCCCCACAAATCCGCGATCAACGTATCCTCATGATTGCTGGAACCGTCGATCATATCATGCCTGTCGAACAAGCCCTCGGACTTCACCGCGCCCTCGGCTCGCCCGAGCGCTGGACCGCTCCTCTCGGCCACCACCTCATTGCCCTCCAGCTCATCCTCGAAGTCGACCGTATCGATGACTGGATCATGAACCCGCCCTCTGCTAATTAGACCCTATGAAGCGTATTACCTTAGGAAAGACCGGCCTCCAAGTTTCCCCACTTTGTATCGGCACCTGGCAACTCGCCGGACCCGTGGCCTTTGATGGCAAGCCCGACGGACATCCCGATCCCGGCAAAAAGAGCGTCCTCCGTCTCATCGGAGAACTCTTCGATCGGGGCCTCAACTTCATCGACACCGCCGAGCAATATGGCGACGGCGAAGCCGAGCGACGCACGGGAGAAGCCATCGCCTCCCACCGCCATGAGTGGATCGTCTCCACCAAATTCGGCTACCGGGTTGGCCCGGGAAATACTCGCATTGACGACTCCTCTCCCGGCACCATCCGGGAGAGCATCGAGGGATCACTCCGCCGCCTCCAGACCGACTACATCGACATCTACCTCTACCATTGCCCGCCCGATCCCGCCGACCTCCCCGAAGCACGCTCTCTCCTCGAAAAGGCCCGCGACGAGGGTAAGATCCGCCACTTTGGCATCTCCGGACCTAATCTAGACCTCATTAAATCTCTCCACAAAAACGAGCTCCTCGACGTTTTACAATTCCCCGTCAGCCTCCTCGATCCCCAACCCGCGATCACCGAATTTGTGACCCAACACAACATCGGCACCCAGCTCCGCGGCATCATGGCCCAAGGTCGCCTCAGTGGGAAATACCTCGCCCACACCCCGACTTGGAAAGCTGATGACAACCGCTCTCAACATCTCGCGGGCGAGGACCTGACCCGTTTCGCCAAGCTCGCCGAGTGCCTTCCCGACTCCTACACCCTCGCGCAAGCCTCCCTCCGTTGGGCCCTTGATCAACCCGGACACCACAGCGTTTGTCTCGGTGCCAAAAACCTCGCCGATTACCAATCCGCCATCGCCGCCCTCTCGCTCCCGTTTCTTCCAGAAGACACCCTCCGCAAACTAGAAACTCTTTCATCCACTCTCTAATTTCATTTCAAACCTTGCCGTATCACCCGTCCAGCCTATCACTCCCGCAAGCTCTTGATCCGCAAACTGTCAGCTTCAGGATTTCTAGCCTTAATGGCTTTGATCCTCGCCTTCCAGCACCCCGTGCTAGGCTTTTGCGGGTGCTCGCATGACTTTTTCCTCGCCGATTGCGAGTGCTCTCCTCCTCTCGAAGACGAATGCTCATGCTGCAGCGAAGTCTGCGACAGCTGCCTGAGCCCCGCTTCAAAAAAGGCCCCCTGCCAAGACTGCTGCAAAAAAATTTCCTGTGATCCCGGTGACATTCTCTGGGCTCCACGTTCCGGACCGGAAGCTTTCACCGGAGCCGAACTCGCGCCCATTCCCCTCCTGGGAATTTGCTTTCTCTCGCAAGGCTCCGTGACCTACTTCCCCATCGCTCCGCCGCGCCCCCCGCCGGACTCCTGTCCGCTTTTTTTGCGCTTCGGAGTTTTCCGCCTTTGATCCCGCTCGACTGCTTTCCCCAGTCTTGAGCCCCCCTTTTTTTGCGTCTTCCCGATGGAAGAGGCCTCTTTGACCTAACTCTAATTTAAAAAATATACTATGAAACTTCAAATCACGACCGCCCTCTTCTCCGCCCTCCTTCTCCACCAAGCCTTCGGGTGAGACGGATGAAAACTCACCACTCCGCCAGTTGGCGGATTGAATGATAATGATGGCTCCCGCTTTAGCCTCTCCGTGGATTACACCCTCCGGGTCAGCGACGACATCTACCGGGGCGACACCCAGGTCTCCAATCCCAACGAGGTCAAAACGATCTTCCATCGCTACAGCCTCACCGGAGCCTACCGCATCTCGGATCAATTTGTGGTCCAAGCAACCGTCCCATTCCTCGATGGCACCTTCGAGGAAAACGGCATTGACCAGGCCACCATCTCCGGGCTCTCCGACATCTCCTTTGTGGGAACTTGGCGCCCGGCCCAAGTGCAAGCTCTCAGCTTTAACTTGGGACTCATTGCTCCCACCGGCGAT
This sequence comes from Akkermansiaceae bacterium, assembly GCA_047629805.1. Classification (GTDB taxonomy): domain Bacteria; phylum Verrucomicrobiota; class Verrucomicrobiia; order Verrucomicrobiales; family Akkermansiaceae; genus SW10. The sequence goes on from JBLHUR010000154.1 coordinate 6,203, forward strand.
GAACGAAAACAACCCCTCGTCGGTATTGCAGCCCCGTCAGTCTTCCAGCTTGGAACCGGAACCTGGCAGGTCCTCATGGGTGCCGCTTACTCCAGGCAAATTGGCGACTGGGCTTTCTCCACCCAGTTCGATGTCAGCCTCCCGCTCGAAACCAGTAGCCAGGGATTCAAGGCGGCCGAAAGCTACTTCCTCACGGCCGGAGCCAGCCACGCCGTTACCGATTCCCTGAGCTTCGGCTTCGCAGTGCAAGGCAGCCACACGACCGAGGACGAATACTTGGGCCTCGATCTCGCCAACACCGGCGCGACCACGATCTCCCTGCGACCTTCATTGGTTTGGAAAATCAATGATCGCCTCTCCATGTCGGGCTCCGTGAACGTCCCGGTCTACCGCGACATCAACCAGACCGGCATCGCAGCCGGCCCGACTTGGCAGATTGGTTTCAGCACCAGCTTCTAAGCAGCCTAACCTTCGGGGTAGAGATCGCGATACTTGATCGCCTCTACTCCGATTGCGGCGGCGGTTCCCAAGATCATCTCCTCGGTCGCCGTTTTTGGGACTTGGCCAGCCGGCCGGGTCAGTCCGCGAATGATGCGGCCATAGCTTTCCGCACCCCCGACATGTCGGAGGAGTTTCATGGAAATATGCGCGGCATCGAGCGAGGGGAAAACGAGAACATCGGCACGAGGCTTCACCGCGACATCGGGTAATTTTACTTTCGCGGCCTCCGGATCGAGAGCCACGTCTAGCTGAATCTCCCCGTCGATATCGCAATCATCGACCGATACTTTCTCACGCGCCAAAGCCATCGCCGCTTGCATTTTTAAAGCGCCCTCCGTCGGAGAACTCCCATGATTCGAGTGACTTAAAAGAGCGACCCGCACCCGACGGCCCAAGTGATGGTGGGCCAGCATCCCGGTCCCGGCGGCGATACTCGCCAAATCGTCGACCGTGGGATCAGGAATGAGCCCGGTATCCGCCAGAAAAAGAACTCCGTTTTCGCCAAAGTTTGGCAGACTCTGCGAAGTCAAAACCGAGACCGCAAACACGCGAGGCACCTCGGGGTCCGGCTTGATCAAGTGCAGCAGGGGCCGAAAAACACCCGCCGGAGCGGTCAGGTTTCCACCAAGACAGGCATCGGCCTGACCATATTGCACCATCATCGCCGCAAAGTAATGAGGCTTGGCGATCACCGCCTCCACATCCACACCCTGAAGTCCGCGGTAACGCTCGATTCGATCGAGCCGATTGCAGAACAACTGAAAGTCTGATGACTTGACGGGATCGATCACCCGCACAAAGTCCATCGGAAGGCCCAGATCCTTGGCCATCCCAAAAATCTTCTCCCGGTTCCCCAGTAGAATGGGCACGCCCAGCCTTAGCTCGACAAACTTTGCCGCCACCCGCAAAACACGCTCATCCTCGCCCTCCGGAAAAACGATCCGCTTGGGATGGCGTTTGAGTTGATCAAAAAGAGGTTGGGTAAAAGAATTCGGCTCGGAAAAATGAGACATGTCAGGTGAGGCTTTGCGCCCGTTGGGGAATCTAGTAAGAGAATCCCCCAGCGACAACGCCAAAGCCAATATGCTTGCCGATTATCACACTCACACCCCTCTTTGCCTCCATGCCGAAGGAGAGCCAGAAGCCTATCTGGACCACGCCATCGCCGCCGGGCTGGCGGAGTATGGCATCTCCGACCATGCCCCACAGACGCCCGAACCCTTCGATGATTGGCGCATGCTCGAGGCTCAGCTACCGGAATACTTCGACTGGATCGACCGCGCCCGCCTGCACGCTGGCGACCGCCTCCCCGTCCGCGCGGGCCTGGAGTGCGATTGGTTCCCTGATTGCCATGACTTTATCGGCCATCTCGCTGGGACCTATGAATGGGATTACCTCATCGGCTCCATCCACTACCTCTTCGACAAGTGGGATTTCGACAACCCAAAGTGGCTCGGTCGCTGGGCCGAAACCGATGTCGATGAAGTCTGGACCGCTTACTGGAAAGAATACACCGCGATGGCCAAATCAGGCCTCTTTGACTTCCTCGGCCATCCCGATCTCGTCAAAAAATTCGCCTACGCTCCCGCAGGCGACCTCCGCAGATTCTACGATCCCGTCATCGAAGCGATCGCCGAGAGCAAGGTCGCGATCGAACTCAACACCGCCGGCTTCCACAAACCCTGCGCCGAGCAATACCCCTCCGCTGAGTTCCTCAAACTCGCCGCCCAAGCCGCCATCCCCATCACCCTTTCCTCCGACGCCCACGCCCCGGCGGAAGTCGCTCGCGATTTTGACAAAGGCCTCCGTCTTATCAAAGAAGCCGGCTTCACCCATCTCAGCCGCTTTGAGAAACGCGCAATCTCCCAAGTCCCTTTCGATTGAAGGCTGACAATTCCCCGTCACACCAAAGTTAATCTCCTCATGCGCCGGGCCACCTCCCCGCCTCCTTCTCCGCGTGGGTAAAGATCGGATCGAGACGCTCGCGCAATTCATCAGGCATCTTCTTCTCTGGATCTTTCTGATCCCTCACCGACCAAATTGATGGCGTCCGCTTGCCATCGGCATCGTAGCGACAAACATAAAACTCCGACAAACTGATGTGCGGTCAGAGCTTCGGTCAGATGTCTTGTCGAGCCTATCTACTTCTTCAGCCTATCTTGGGACAAGATCCGTGCTGTCAAAATCTTAGAGAGTTTCTCATGGAGGATTGATTGCTTTCCAATGCCCTTGAGAAAAATATCGGTTTCGAATCGGGAGACACAACTGAAAAATCAAGCCCGAATCCACTGACATAAGGAACCTCAATCACGGTATGTTCAGCAGCATCTCCTACGATAATGATAGGAGTCGGAACCATGACCAGATGATCGTCATTGCCAATGAAGCCTACAAATCGAGATGACGAAACTGAACACGAACGGAATGACCTGCCTATTTTTTGTCGAACGCAATAGCCCCCCCACCCGCTACCGGGAGTTCCCCTCCGATTCTTGTTTGGGCTTCTCGTCGCCCTCAGACTTTGAATCCGAAGCAGTAACGGGTTGGTGTGCGCCGCCCTGTTCTGCCTCGGTTTTGCGAGAAGGTGATCGAAGTAAGCGTCGGAGCAACGCGGGAGATCGCAAGAGCGCTATCGCCGCTCCTATCGTCGCCGCAAAATAGATCAAAAACACGAGGAATCTAACGACATCAAAGCTTTGGAACTGCAATAGGGAAAGCAACTCGAAAACCAAATAATACGACTGCCGAATCAGCAGAAAGCTGGCGGAAACTTGGACAAATATCTCAGATGTAACAGCTCCAAATGTGATCTCGGAGTCATCATCCGTTTTGGAAATTCGACTCAGGAACGTTGCAACTGGAGCAGCGAAGAATATCAGCAGTATTGAGAAAGCAAGCCCTACCGCCCAAAACACAAGGTTGAAGGCCCATATCTGTGTCCAATCAGCTGACATCTCTCCATTCCCCGTTCCACTAAATACCGTGAACGACATCGCTCTTGCGACCACGTCGCAGGCTAGGTAAACCCCAATGAGTTGGAGAATGGATATAATGAGGCCACGCTTGGTCATGGAATTATTTTTGCAGAAAATCGATGTGGAGGCAACCCATCCCGCCGCGCACGAGATGATGTTGCAGACCAAAAAGTATCTCGAAGGAGCCAGAAAACGATCACAACCTTTAGTGGCAGGAAGGGGTTGCCTCTCACGATTTGTCTCTCTTGTCAGTCTGAGTTTGGCCATGTGAGGATCGCTAAAAGACGACCGAACCCCTCGAAGTCATGCTTCTCATTCGCGCCCACGATGACCCGTCTGAAGGACAAGGTCACAGGTGCGGGCTTATGAGGTTCGCCTTCAGAGAACAGCTCCCTCCTTCCCTAGACCCAGCCCCTTGGGCGAGGGTGTCCCACAGATCGTTAAAAAAGCAGTGGTTGGGTTTGATGGATATAGTGATTAGCTCTTCGGTTCGCAAAACTCCTTTGACCCCGTGTTGTCATCCTCTGCGGGCGAGGGTGAGCGTAGCGAAGATTAGGCCGCAGAGGATGACAACGCGGTCGCTAGCCGGGGCAGATCTCCATAGGAGCCGATTTCACGAAAGCCAGCCTCCGCCCACCGCAATTCGGAGGCCACCCATCTCGGCACCATGTTTCCGCCCTCTTTCCAGACCTTCACATTGGCGGTGAACAGACGCCGGTTGCGGAAGACATTTTCGATCAAGTTAGTGCTCAGGAAGGGCGCGGTCAGAGTCGATACGTCATCAAGACGATGGGAGCAGCGCAGGGCATCCCAACGGTCTTTCAGAGTCAAACCCGCTGCTGTGTTACGCTTGCCGAGATAGCCAAGAACTTCATCAAAGGCCTCCTCGCCGGCGACTCTGCCTTGCGCCTCCCGCTGCTGTGTTACGCTTGCCGAGATAGCCAAGAACTTCATCAAAGGCCTCCTCGCCGGCGACTCTGCCTTGCGCCTCCCGCAGCCGGGTCACCAGACGATCCAAGTCCGCAAGATCGCGCTTGCGGAGCTCCCTCTCCCTCTCCCTCTATTTGCACATTTGCACCTTGCGGGAATGCGGCAGGGCCTGTTATAGCTATCGCCGCTATGAAATCTGTGAGTTTTTTTCCAACCGTTGCCTTATCCTTGGGGATCAGTTTCTCGAACGCCATGGCTCAGGATCCTGTGACCATCCCCGCTGGAATTGCCGGAGCCGCTGCCAGTGGAGAAAATCGAGGATTCCGGGTCATTTCAGCACAAGCACCAGATTTCACGGAGATCCCAAACTCCTATTTACGCGCGCTACAGCAGTTGAATGGAACGCTTAAACTCGATAATGGTGAAGCGGTCGAGGATGAAGCCATCGAAGGTCCGAATGCGGACGGCAGCTTCGATGTCGACCTCATCAATTTCGAAAAGGATGCCAATCCCGAGATTAGCGCTTTGACCAGTTTCCCGGATGACACTCACTTTCCTGGTATTCCAGGAACTGGTGGGCATAGCTCATTGTTCACGACTGAAATATTGACCTTTCTGGAATTATCGGCAGGTGAGCACACCTTGAATGCCCAATTGTTCGTTGGGAGGGTCGATGCAACCATCAGCAATGATAATGGCTTTCGCGTGTTTACGGGAACCAATCCTCGTGACTTTTTTGCAACCGAGCTCGCGACCTTCGTGCGCCCACCAGAAGCTCCTGCGTTTTCGTCGGCGCCTTGGGACTATCAGTTCAAAATCATTGCTCCGGAAGCAGGTATTTATCCCATTCGGGTTGTTTACTGGGCGCAAGCCGCGAATGCCGCACTTGAGTTCTCTAACGAAGGAAACCTGATCAATGACGAGGACGGCATTGCGGCCTTTAGAGAGAGCACAGATGCTAAATATGGGCACGCTTATGTTGCCGAAATCTCGCCGCGGCCTGGTGTCGCCGATATTTCAGCCAGCGATCCAATCGAGATTCTCCTGCGTGATGATCAGACCACGGTGATGGCCGGTTCTGTCAATTTCAGCTTCAATGACGTCGACGTCACTGGACAGGTGATCGTGGAGACAAATGCTGGGCGCACTACGATTACTTACCAACCTCCAACGGGCCGCCAGAGCGAGCGCAATGAAATCTCATTGGAATATATGGATTCTGCAGGGCAGACCTTTACGAATGGGTGGGACTTCAAAAACACTCTTGGCGACAAGCCACCCAAGGTCACGGGCCAATGGGATTTTTCTAATGGGCTCCAGGCAACCCTTGGCACTGATTTGCGATTTAATGACGCCGTTTCTGAGTCGAATACGGAATTTGGCACGACGACCTCATTCGAGATTCCCGATATTGGTGGGGAACCTGCCGACGTGATGTTCGTGCCTGAGGACTCTCAGGTTGGATACCTGATGAATCATGGCATTGCCCCAAATGGTGGGGGACTCCATGTCAATCGCTACACCCTGATTATGGATGTCTTGCAGGTCGGTGGCGGCGGTGCCTCCGCGATTATTCAAGCTTCTCCGACGAAAAATCCGGGAGATGCGACCTTCTTTTGGCAGGGCGGAAATATGGGACAAGGAGGTGGAGGCTACAATGGTGAAGGCACCTTCTATCCTTGGATTGAGGGAGAAACAGCTGACGAAGACGCGTGGCACCGAATCGCATTTGCGGTGGATCTTGCCGACGAAAAAGTGATCACAAAGTGGGTCGACGGCGTCTTGCAGGATGAATGGGTGCCACAATCGACAGATCACATTCGACGTTCCATGGAGCAAGAAGTGATTCTTTTCTATGATGTCGATGAGCGCAGTCCTTGGTATGTCAACTCAATCCAGATTCTTGACGGAAAGCTTTCTAATGAAGAAATGGAAGCGCTCGGTGGCCCAACTGCTGAGGGATTTGAAGCGCCCAATGCCACGGGTCTTCAGATAAGTGATATTGTCCAGAGAGAAGATGGGAGCGTAACCATCACATGGGATTCACGCGCAGGCAGGAGCTATATCATCGACGCGAGCGCGGACCTCCAAGAATGGGAGGAGTTGACCGATAGCCATCCATCCCAAGGGGATGCCACAGAATTTACCGAAAGCGTGGAAAGCGTAGGGAGCGCAACCACACGTTACTATCGCGTGACTGAAGAATAATGAGTCCTATCTTTCGTCCTTCTGCTCATCATCATAGGACTCCGTTTTACTTAAAAACGAGGGAAAGCGATAGAGAATGAGTGGAGGATCAGTTCAGATGAAGATGAAGATTTCTGTGATCCTGCGCCTGTCGTGCTTCTTGATAGGAGGGGCCAGCCTTCAGGCGGACACGAGTGGTTCGGATCCACGGGTATTGAAATCTGCCATCGAGAGGTCGATTCTGCTACTAGAGAAGACCACCGCGGGTGTAAGCGAGCACAGTCGTTGCTTTACCTGTCATGGCCACGCGATGCCCGTCGTCACTTTCGTGGAAGCACGACGTCGAGGATTTTTCATCGACGAGAAGAATATGGCAGCGCAGGTGAAGCACACCTTGACGGATTTAGCGCGAGGGAAGAAACGCTACCTCGAAGGAAGGGGGCAGGGCGGCGGATACACCCGGGCTGGTTACGCGCTGTGGTCCCTTCAGCAGGCGGGCTGGAAGCCGAATGAGGTTACCGGATACGTCAGTGGGTATCTCGTCCACGACCAAAAGGCAGAACGCTGGCCCAGCAACGAAAATCGTCCGCCCACAGAGAGCAGCGCTTTCACCACAACGTATCTGGCGCTCAAGGGCGTGGATGGATTTGGAACGGTGGAACAAGCCGAGAAGATCGCGGTTCGCAAGGAGAAGGCCCTGGCGTGGTTGCTCAGATCCGAACCAAAAGAAACAGAGGATCGTGTCTTCCACCTATTGGCACTAAATCATTTGAAGGCGGATCAAAAAGTAATGAAGGAAGCGGTGAAGACGCTGCGCGAAGCACAGCGAAAGGATGGAGGATGGGCCCAGCTTCCCACGATGGAGAGCGACGCCTATGCAACAGGCACCGTTCTCTACGCTCTCTACCATGGTGGCGGAATGAAGGCCGACGACACAATTTACCAGCGGGGGGTCAAGTATTTGTTAGAAACGCAAAAAGAAGACGGATCTTGGCACGTCCGCAGCCGCAGCAAACCCTTTCAGACCTACTACGAGAGTGGCTACCCTCACAAGAAGGATCAGTTCATCTCAATGGCAGCGGGCAGCTGGGCCTCGCTAGCTCTCTTGTTTATGATCCCCGTTGAGGAGGCAGAGAAAGAGTAGCTTCACATGGAAATCACCCACTCCCTTCTCTCACCCTCTCCGATCCCCCTAAGCGCTCAACTTTGGCACTCCTTTTTCTTTCAGATCCCGCAGCGACCAAATTTCGCCAGCTATTTCTCCGAGGGATCCGTGCGGTTTCCTCGCCCCGTCCTTCCGCTTCGGACCAAACTGATCTCATATATTGTTTCCCGCACTATATTGTTTCCCGCACTAACTGTAGGAATCCGCTTGCTTAGATGATTTGGGGAGGTCAAGGTGCCGCCATGCCTGCTCCGAGACTGATTATTCCTCATGATTCTGATGGGACGTTGCCGGATTTGGCGGCCTA
>JBLHUR010000155.1:0-14266 GCA_047629805.1 Akkermansiaceae bacterium
ACGCGGCGGATGCGGATCATTTCGCGGAGGAGGTGGAGTTTTTTGGAAGGGGAGCACGAAAGTTGTTCAGGATGTTCAGGGAACACTCTGAGTGGTGGAGATCGATTGAGAAAGCGAGAATCTCTCCAGAATGTTCGTGATCTTCGTTCTGACTGGAGATCTTCTTAGTCGTCGGGGAGTGAGTTGCTGTTGGTGTTGAGATGGGTGACTTTGGTGGGGATTTCCACTGCGCTTCCGCTGTTGTAGAGGGATCTGATTTCGGCGGGGGTGAGGACGCGATTCCAGATGGCGACTTCGTCGATGAGGCCATCGAAGTTGCGACCGGTGCCGGAGCGATGCCCGCCGATGACGAGGCCTCCATTTTCGGCAACGGGTCCGGCGATAGGGAGGGGGTGCTCGATGACGAGGGAACCATTGAGAAAGAGCCGGAGTTTGGTGGAGTCGAAGGTGGCGACGAGGTGGGTCCAGTCGGAGAAGAGGGTGCGGTCGGCCTCGAAATTGAAACCGCCCTGGGCGGCAACACCAGGTGCTGCCTGCGATCCCACAGGCTTGGGGCTGAGGGTTTCGGTATTGAGTTGCAGGTTGATTTTCTGTGGGTCGGAAGTAGGTCGAAGTCCTACCGAAATGGCGTAGCCGGTAGTCGAGGCACTGGGGAGGCCGGCGTGGTTGTTGACCTTGCTCTCGAGGAGGAAGTGGCGGGCGGTGGAGCCGTGCGCGGGGAGGGTGGTGGCTTTGCTCCAAGTTGAGACGGTGTAGACGGGGGTGTTATCGTCTAGGAAACTGCGGGGGACGCTGAGGTATTGGCCTCCGGCGCGGGTGAGGTTGAGGGCACCTCCGCGGACTCCGTTGGCGGGGTCGATGGTGGCTCCGTTTTCGAGGGTGCCATCGATGCGGTCGCCGAGGACGGAGGCGTTCTTGGCATCTCCGTCGAAAGTCCAGAGGGCGCGGAGGTCTTTCGCGAGGCCATTCCCTTCCCTGGGCGAAAGATCGGTGTAGGGAATGACGATTTTGAGGTTGGTGGCTCCGTCGGCATCGAGGGAGCGGACGGTGAGTTCGGGGACGGTTTTGGAGGTGTCGGCCGTCATGGTGAGAAACTGGTTTGCGCTTTCGCGGCTCCACTCGATGGAGGGATGATAGACGTTGAGGGAAGCGATCACACTTTTGTGACCGGGCGACATGATGAAGTCGTGGAGGTCGTAGCCAAGCCGCTGCGGATGGCGGAGGTAGCGGGCGACATGGATGTCTCCGCCGAAGAGGACGACGCCGGGGATTTTTTCATTTTTGATGGTGTCGAGGAGGGCGTCGCGCTCGGCGTAGTAGGTGAACATGTCATCGGTTTCCGAGTTCTTTTTGTCCTGCCAGATCTGGCCCTGAAGAATGACTTTGAAGGGGGCCTTGGAGTTGCGAATGGAATCGAGCATCCATTGCCATTGGATGGAGCCGAAGCAGGTTGATTGATTGGGATCGACCGGAGAAGGAGCAGTTTGCGAGAACCAGCGTGGGTCGAGAAGGAAGACCTCCATCGCACCCATATCGACTTTGTGATAGATGCCTTCGTTGTTGATTCCGTATTTGTCGTGGGCGCGATATTCGGTGAAGACCTCGCGAGTGAGGGCTTTTCGATCGGCGGTGCTGATTCCGTTTCCGTTATTCAGCCCGAAGTCGTGATCATCCCAGGTGCCGACCGTTGAGACGTTTCTTCCGAGGGCGGCGAGAGTGGGGACCTGGAGAAAATGGCGATGTTTTTGGCGGATGAGATTGAGATCGGCGGTGTCGATGTAGGGGGTGTCGCCAGCGAGGCAGAGGAGGTCGAGGTTGTGGTTTGCCATTTCCTCCCAGACTCCGAACGAGGTGTCATTGGCACAGGAAATGAAGCCGGCGGTCACGACTTTGCCGATGCGGGTTGTCGAGACGGTGGTGAATTGGTGGTCGGCGTTGTCACCGGCGAAGAGCGTGGTGCTGGTGTCGGCATTAATTTTCTCAACTTTGTAGCGGTAGGTCGTTTCAGGAGTGAGTCCGGTGAGGTGGAATTGGGCCACGTGGTCGTTGGCGGCGCGGCTTTGGGAATCAGTGGAGGTGACGACTGCTCCGGCAGGAGTCATGGCGGTGAGGCGAAGGTCGATTTCCTGTTGGCCGGGACGATAGAGGAAGTAAGCCTCGGTGGTTTTGACGGTGCCGAGATAGGGGCCGACAGGGTCGGTGGGGCCATTGACCGAGAGGGTGACTTGTTGGGTGGTGACGGCGTGGTCGTTGAGGGCGACGAGGGTGAAGGTTTTTGGGGAGTCAATGACCACGGCTTGGCTGCCGGAAGATGGGAGACTGTTGAGTTCATCGACGACGGTGACGGAGGTGGCTCCGGTGACATTCCACGCGAGAGTGGTGATCCCGCCAAGGGGGACAGTATCGGGCGTGGCGGTGAAGGATGAGATGGTGGGCGCGGTGGGAGTGGGGTCGGAACTGGTGAGAGCTTGTCCGTTGAGTCCGAGGGCGAATACGGTGGCGAGTTCTGAGGTGTCGAGGTGTCGGTCCCAGATCGCGACTTCGTCGATGAGGCCATCGAATCCGCGGTCGGTGGTGCTGCTGCGACTCGCGCCGAAGTTCAATCCCTTGCCGCTGAGGTTTGCGGTGGGGATAGTGAGGTCACCGGAATGTGACCCGTCGAGGGAGGTGCTGATGGTGGTGGTGCCTCCGGCTGAGGTGTAGGTTTGGATGACATGGTGCCAGCCGGGAAGGGCGGCATCGGCGAGGTTGAGGAACGAGGTTTGAGTGTAGGACTGACCGTCGTTGATTCCGGCGTTCTTGAGTCCGAGGTCGCGGATGCCGAAGGAGACATCGTGGTCGTTGCTGGATTCAAAAACAAAGGAGCGGCTCGAGCCACTGGGTGAGGTGATGGGATGGTTGAGTCGATACCAGGCGCTTATGGTGAAGTTCTCGCCGAGGGTGCCGCCGGTTCCGAAGCTGGCGAGGAGGTTCATGTGGTCGTTGTCGGCTCCCTGGAGGGACATGGCGTTACCCACCTGGCCACCGGGAGTGGCGGTCGAGGGTGACTTGACGGCGGTGCCGTTGGGAAGGCCTCCGGTGGTGATTTCGTTGGTGTAGCCAGCTTCAAAGGAGTAGTAGCCGACGAGATTGGAATCGATGCCGGCTTCGAGTGAGGCCAGACCGAGGATGGTGATGAGAGATAGTTTGCGGAACATTTGGGAAAGGTATTTGGAGTGAAAAATCCGCCCGTTCTCGATGGATTGGGTGGAGGGGTTATTTCTTAAGTTCTCCATCGACTAAGATTGAGAGGGCGTCGATGAATTTACGCACATCCGAAGTTGGCGGATTATCGGAGCGTGAGGGACGAGCCGTAATGGTGTAGGTGAATATCTGCTCTTCCGGGCTGGAATAAGATATCGGATCCTTTGCCGATTGAATGGAAAAGCGGCGGAAGGATGTCTTGTGATCGCGTCGAAGATCGAGGTTCTCTTGACCGTTCCAGTAGTTCTTTACGAATGTTCCATCAAATTGGGGGGCGAGAGCTTTTTCGAGCTGCGCGAGGCTTAAATTTTTACGGCCTCGAATAATATAATTTTTATGGCTTTGGCACTCCATCCCTTGTGAAATGGAAGCAATAATCAGGCTGCCTTCGACCAGGGCTGGGTCGTTTTTGGTTTTCAGGTTGATCGTGTAGACCTGTCCATTTTGATAAACTTTGACGCGAGTGGGCGCGGAGTATGGGGTGATTCCGCCTGCTTGATCCAAAGCTTGTTTGAGGGTGGTTCCGTGTAGGAGATTGACGATTTGAGGCTTGGTGACCTCACCAGCGATCGTGACTTTGATGGTGTCGGGTGATTTCTGACATTCGGTTTGTGCGGCGGGAGGTGGGCGTTTTGAAATCCACCAAGAGCTGACGAGGACCCCGCTGAGGACGAGGAGTAGCCAGAAAAGGATAAGGTGTCGTTTTTTCATGTGGTGGAGAAATATAGAATGGACCCAAGGGGTATGCCACCCACCCTCTACAGGGCGGTCATGGTGAAATTTGGTCCAGATGGGATGTGATCCATTTTGGATCACGGAGGCAGTCGATGACTGCTACGATCAATCCATGAGTTTCCCCAAATTGATAAAAGATGGCGTAAGGGAATTTCCGGCTCAGGAGGCGGTGGAGGTCCCGGTAGGGTTGGCGATGGGTTCCGGCGGTGATTTTGAGTCCGTCGATATCTGCTCGAATTTGAGAGGAAAATTTCTTTGAGTTTTTAAAGCCCCCGGAGTTCGCTCTTGGCGTTGCCGATGGATTTGGTGGGGACGCCCATGCGTTTCATCATGCCGACGTAAAGGCTGGCGAGGGGGGCGTTGTCGTCTGCTTTGAGGTGGCGGCCGGTTTTGAGTTGGCCGTTCGCTCCACCTGCGAGGACGACGGGGATATCCTTGGTGGCGTGGGCATTACCATCGCGGATGCCAGAACCGAAGAGGACCATGGAGTTCTCGAGGACGTTGGAATTGCCTTCGGGGAGGCTTTTCATTTTGCCGAGAAGATAGGCGAGCTGGGCGGAGTGCCAGGTGTTGATGCGCTCGTATTGGTCGAGCTGCTTGGCGTCGCCCTTGTGGTGGGAGATGGAGTGGTGGCCGCCGCTGACGCCATCGAGGAAGGAGAAGTTTTTACCGGAAACGGCGTTGCCAAACATGAAGGTGGCGACGCGCGTGGAGTCGGTCCAGAAGGCGAGGGCGATGAGGTCGAGCATGAGGCGGGCGTGCTCGGTGTGATCGATGCGCTGAACCGAGCCGAGGCCCTTCTTGTCGCCACCCATCGCGGTGCCGATGCGTTTGTTGAGGGCGGCGAGTTTTTTGGCGGCGGCTTCGCTGATGTTTTGGCCGGCCCCGATTTGGGAGGCTTCGTTTTCAATACGGCGTTCGACTTCACGGACGCTTTCGAGGTATTGCTCGAGTTTGTGCTTGTCCTCGGTGCCGAGGGTGCGCTTGAGCGAGTTGGCGTCGTCGAGGACGATGTCGATGACCGATTGGTCGTCGGACTTTCCTTTGCCGGATTTATCGGTGTTGCGGAAGAGTCGGTCGAAGGCGCTCTGCGGGTTGATTTCGCAGGGGAGAGGGACGTCGGGCTTTTTCCAGGAGATGTGGGAGCCGTAGAGGCGGGTGAGGTTGACGTTGCGATCAACGCCGGATGTGATGGGCTCGGTGCCGAGTTCCATGGAGGGGAGTTTGGTCTGGCGGCCGATCGCTTCGGCGGCGAGTTGGTCGATGGAGATGCCGTTTGCGGAGACGTCGGACCCTTCGGTGGTGGCGATGGTGGTGCAGGTGAGCCAGCCCGCGGTTTTGAAGTAGTGGCCGTCCCCCTTGTGGGAGGGTTTGTTGGTCAGGCCGCTGATGACGGTGAGGTGTTCTTTGAGCGCTTCGAGTGGGCTCAGGATGGGGGAGAGTTTGAAGGATTTTCCGCTGCCGCTGGGGGTCCATTTGTCGGGACGGACGCCATTGGGCATGAAGAGGCAGGCCATGCGGACGGGGTCGCCGGAGGAGGCGGTTTGTCCGTAGAGGGGGCGCATCGCTTCGAGGAAGGGAAGGGCGAGGGTGGCGCCGGAGCCGCGGAGGAGTTTGCGGCGGGAGAGTTGCCAGCGCTTGGATTGGATGTTCATGGAAGATGGAAGAATGGAAAGGAGCTGCGATTTAAAAATCGCGTCCTAGCAGGTTCTTGGTTTTTCGGTGGGAGATGATTTTTTGGGAGGTCGGAGGGTTTGGGTCCTCGCGGTCGCGATTTCTAAATCGCGGTTCCTCTCTTCCTTGAGGTGATTCTGTGGGGATTCTCTAGTAAATACAAGCGATCCGGTGGTAATCCTTTCAGGATTAATTACTTTGGAAGTCTTATTTAATCCCGCTATGCTCTTTGAAAATGAAGAGCCTGTTACTTTTTCTCGTTCTCGCGATGGCGGGGTCGGTGCTGACGTCGTGTGGTGGGCAGGTGAAGGCAAAGGATCCGGTGGTTTATCAATTCACTCCGGGAAAGACGGCCCTGCTCCAGGATGGCCTGGCCTATGCACCACGCAGGGCGCCTGCGGCGGTGTATCGAGCGATTGCGGCGGGGAACCGATTGCAAGATAAGCCCTACAAATGGGGTGGTGGCCATGCCGTTTTGAATGATACGGGGTATGATTGTTCGGGGGCGGTGTCCTATGTTCTGAGAGAGGCGGGTTTGCTGAAGGGGCAGATGCCTTCCAAGGGGTTCTTCAATTATGGCGAACGGGGCGCTGGAGATTGGATTACCTTGTATGTGCGGAATGGTCATGTCTTCATGACGGTGGCTGGGCTACGGCTTGACACTGGTTGGGGTGGCGGGCGAAAGGGGCCACGCTGGCAGCCGTCACGTCGTCCTGGAAAAGGTCACGTCATGAGGCATCCGGCTGGCTACTAATTGGGAGGATAGATCCACCTCGCTAGTACCGTAACCTATGAGATGGTGTTTCGCCGGATTATTGGGTGCCTTGGGATGGTGGGAGGTTTCCTCATGGGAGCCGAGGGTTACTGGGCTTTCGCGCCTGTGCAAAATCCTGATCTACCGGCTGTCCAGAACACGGGGTGGGCGCGCGAAGAGTTGGATCGCTTCATCTTGGCGGGGATCGCGAAGAAGGACTCCCTTCCGACCAAGTCTGCCGGGAAACGCACTTTGGTGAGACGTGCTTATCTCGATCTTCACGGGCTCCCTCCCTCGACCGAGCAAATCACGGCCTTTCTTCAGGACAAACGCCACGATGCCTGGGAAAGACTCATCGAGGAATTGCTGGAGTCGCCCCGTTATGGCGAACGTTGGGGGCGCCATTGGCTCGATGTCGCCCGCTATGCCGATACCAATGGCATGGACGAGGACATTGCGCATCCTTCTGCCTGGCGGTATCGCGATTACGTCATCGCTTCTTTTAACCAAGACAAGCCCTTCGACCAATTCATCATTGAGCAGCTGGCGGGCGACCTTCTCCCCGCAAAAGATCTCGCCGAGAAACGCGCACAAATCGTGGGCTTGGGATTCCTTTCGGTCGGTCCCAAGATGCTGGCGTGCGATGACCCCGATAAGATGCGGCGCGACATTGTCGACGAGCAAATGGACACGATGGGTCGGGCTTTTATGGGGATGACGATTGGGTGCGCCCGTTGCCATGACCACAAGATCGATCCCATCACCATCGAGGACTATTACGGCCTCGCCGGGATTTTCATGTCCACCAAGACGCTTACGAAATACTCGGTGGTGGCGGAATTTCACGAGCATAACCTTACCGAAGAGAGCGATGAGAAAAGGTGGCAAGAGGTGAAGCGCCTGGAGGACGTCCACAAGAAAAAGGAAACTCCCGAGGAGGAGAAGGAGCGCCTTGGCAAAGAAATCGCAGCTCTTAAGAAAGACCTGCCGGCCCAATTCAAAGTCATGGGAGTGACGGAAGACCCGACCCAAAATGTCAAAGTCCACCTGCGGGGTGACTACCTCACCTTGGGCGCTGAAGTTGCCCGCGGTGTGCCCTCCGCCTGGACGCATGGGAAGAAAATCGCGATGCCCGAAAAGCAAAGCGGCCGACTGGAGCTGGCTCGTTGGATAACGTCGACCGAAAATCCGCTCACTTCCCGCGTCATTGTGAATCGACTTTGGCGCTGGCATTTTGGAAGAGGCATCGTCCCGACCCCGGACAACTTCGGGGGACTGGGTGAACCGCCCACGCACCCGGAGCTTCTGGATCATCTCGCTCGCAAGTTCGTGGAATCAGGTTGGTCTGTCAAAGCGATGCATCGCCTCATGATGAACTCGGCGACCTATCGTCAATCGGCTCAGGCTGATCTCGCACTTTTGGAGTATGATCCGGAAAACAAACTCTTCGCGCGCTGGCAGCGCCGACGGGTTGAGGCGGAAGTGATTCGCGACAGTATTCTCCTAAAATCGAAGCGCCTCGACGCGACGATGGGGGGCTCAATGTTAGTGGTGCAACCCTCGAAGTATGTCGATCGTGGCCGACTCCAAAGCCATTCCCTGGTGCCGAGGAGAACGGTCTATCTTCCGGTCTATCGCAGCAGCGGATACGATGGTCAAAAGGCTTTTGACACCGCTGATCCCGCCGTCTCGGATGGGAATCGTCGCAGCTCCACGGTGGCGGGGCAGGCCCTCTACTTGATGAACAGCGAGTTGATGCACGAGTCCTCGCGAGCGCTTGCTGAGGTCGTTATTTCGACTCTTGGCAGTGAGAGTGCTCGCGACCGCACCGCTTGGTTGATCGAGCACCTCCTGGGCCGGGAGGCTACCGAAAAAGAAGTCCTCCAAGGTGAGAAGTTTGTGAGCGACTACGGTGACCCAAAGGACGCTTGGGCGGCCTTTGCGAGAGTGCTATTCTCCAGTAACGAATTTTTATACGTAGAGTAAAACATTGTGAGCTTATGTCATTATCGAGCGGGACTCCCGCTTTCCCGTCGAGAAATGTTACAGCGATCCGGAACCGGCTTCGGCGCTCTCGCCTTGCAGGCGATGCTGGCCCGTGAGGCCGCTGGGCAGACCAAAGCGCCCCCTCTTCCGGGGAAGGCCAAGCGCGTGATCTTTCTCTTCATGCACGGTGGGCCCTCGACGGTGGATTTGTTCGACCCAAAGCCTCTCCTCACCCGTGATACCGGAAAACCCTTTCCTCTCGAAGTTCCTCGCATCACTTCCAGTAAGTCCAAGAACCTCCTCTTAAAATCTCCCTGGTCCTGCCAACAGCACGGCCAAAGCGGCGCGCAGGTTTGCGACCTGCTTCCGAATATCGCCGCCATCGCCGACGACCTTTGCTTTGTAAAATCGATGCATTGTTCGAACTCGCGCCACGGCGGGGCTCTCCTGGAATTACACACCGGTTCGGATACCTTCACGCGCCCGGCGATGGGATCGTGGATCAATTACGGGCTTGGAAGCGAAAACGAAAATCTTCCCGGCTTCATCACGATCAATCCCAGTGGCAGCCACGGCGGAGCCGGGGCTTGGTCTTCGGCATTTTTACCAGCGAAATACAGTGGCACCCGCATCGGCGGCAATTCCGGAGAGATGAAAGTGCCCTTCATCGATAACCCGCTTCACGACCGCGCCAAGCAACGCAAGGAGTTGGATTTACTGGCGTCGTTTAACCAAGAGCACCTCGTCCAACGAGGTGCAAACAGCGAACTGGAATCGCGCATTGCCTCCTACGAACTCGCTTTTAAAATGCAAATGGAAGTGCCCGGCGTGCAGGACATTTCCAAGGAACCGGCTCATGTCAAAAAACTCTACGGTGCGGACGTTGACCCCACCAAATCCTTCGGCGAGCAATGCCTCATGGCGCGTCGCTTTAGCGAAGCGGGGGTGCGCTTTGTGCAAGTCACTCATCGTTACTGGGACTCCCATGGCAACCTGAAAAAGGAGCACGAAAAGCTCAGTGCGGAAATGGACAAGCCGGTCGCCGGGCTCATCTCTGATCTCAAGCAACGTGGGCTTCTCGATGAAACGCTCGTCCTCTGGGGCGGTGAATTTGGACGCACTCCGACCGCGCAGGGGAATGACGGCCGCGATCATAATCCTCACGGCTTCACCATGTTTATGGCCGGAGGTGGAATCAAGCCGGGCACCGTTTACGGCTCGACCGATGACTACGGCTACTACGCCAAGGACAAACCGGTTCACTTCCACGATCTCCACGCGACCATCCTCCACCTCATGGGAATTGATCATGAGGAATTCACCTACCGCTATGCCGGCCGCGATTTCCGCCTCACCGATGTGGAGGGAAAAGTGGTGAATGGCGTCATTGCGTAAGAGGGCAATACGACCACGGCTTGATCACACAGAGCCCAGAATTTCCGGAGAACAACAGATTTTGTGAATCGTCTGCCCGCTAAAAATATGAGGGCTTTGAAGCCGCCCTTGGACCGGTGAATGCTCTCTCTAGGGTCTCACATTTAAAACGTTTTAAGCGGACACCCCCCACCTATCGACGTCCTTCAGAGTCGCTCCCAAAGGCTTTCTGACTTCGCAATGATTTGATCACAATCAAGTGATAAAAGGAGAGAGTCTGTGTGACCGATGGTGCAGGGCAGTCAGAGATCAAGTTTGAGATTTCGGTTGACCTTCGTAAAGTGCTAGCCCGTGCCTTAGGTGGAGTTCGCCAAGTATTTGCAGGGCCCGGAAATATCCGGGTCAGGTTATTTGAAGAAAAAGTAGGTGGCGAGCGCGAAGAACCCAAACCAGATTACTCCAATATGGGCGACTCCGAAGGAACGTTCGCCGGGGGTCTCCGACGGGTGGTCACTACTCGGCCCAAAGAGGATGGCGTACTTTGCGACCATCCAGATGCCGAGCCCAGACCAGGCAACGAGAAATAGGAATAGCGCGATTTTCAAAAGGGAGATCATGATCTTTAGAGTTTGGTTGAATCCTTGAGAAGGATGTCGTGACGATAATCCAAGCTTCCTTCTGCGGTAGATACAGAAGGGTAATATTTCGCGAAAACAGATGGCTGTCCTGGTGCAGAATTTCGGAACCTGTGTCTGGCGAAACAGGTGATCTTGAACGAAGGTCTTTTCATGCCGCAGACCCTTCCCCTTTATCAAGTTCTTGCCGATCGGCTCTCGGACTTAATCCAAGGCGGCACCTTTCGCCCCGGGGACAAGCTTCCATCAATCCGGCAGGCCAGCCGCGATAATCAGGTCAGTGTGACGACGATTCTCCAATCATACCACCTTCTCGAGGACAGAGGGATGGTCGAAGCACATTCTCGATCAGGCTATTTTGTGAGTCCTCCCTCAAAACCGCTCATACCCCGCTCACCCGTGGCAGTCTACAGGGCCAAACCTGTGCGCATTGAGACTTCATGCATTTTTGAAACGGTGATGGATTTAGTGGAGAACCGTGACGTGATACCGTTTGCCGCTGCTGCCCCCGATGACCCCATCATCTCTCTTTCCAGGTTACCAAGTCTCGCCGCTGCGGTCTTTAGAAAATATGGGGCAGATGCCTCGCACTATACGCCCCCGACGGGGCGCCGAGAACTACGAATGGCACTTTCCCGACGTTTGCTGGGCTGCGGGATCAAGGCGATGCCAGATGAAATCGTCACGACCCATGGCGCAACCGAAGCCCTGATTCTTGCGCTGCGCGCCACTACCCAAAAGGGCGATCTGGTCGCAGTGGAGTCACCCACCTATTTCGGGATTCTTAATCTCATTCGCGATCAGGGTCTGCGGGCCATTGAAATCCCTGTCTGCCAAGCCACAGGGCTGTCCATTGAGGCTCTGGAGACAGCACTCGCGAAGCACCCGATCAAGGCCTGTGTGGTTCAGCCGAATTTTCAAAATCCAGTGGGTTGCGTCATGCCGTCAAAAAACAAAAAGCGCCTCGCCAAGCTATCCAATGCCCACGAGTTCACGATCATCGAAGATGACGTGTACGGTGATCTAGGTCACTCGGGAGAACGTCCTTCTTCGATTGGTCTCCATGGAGGCGATGTCATCCACTGTGGATCGACCTCGAAGACCGTGGCGCCCGGACTCCGGGTCGGGTGGATTGTACCCGGAACCCACCTGAAGAAAATTAAGCATCTCAAGACCATGCAATGCCCGTGGAATGCTACCCTTTCAGAGTTGATGCTTTCGGAATTCTTCGAGCGAGGTAGCTACGACCGCCATCTCCGTCGAATTCGAAAAATCTATGCCAGTCAGTGCGCAAAGATGCACGACGAAATTATCCGCCATTTCCCACAGTCCTGCAAGGTCACGGAACCGCCGGGAGGATTTGTTCTTTGGTTGGAAATGCCGGAGGGATTTGATGCGGAAGCTTACACCGTTGAAGCAATCCTACATGGCATCAGTGTGGTGCCGGGAACGATTTTCTCGCCAACCCTTCAATTTGAAAATTGCCTCCGCCTCAGTTGTGGAGCGGCCCTTACCCCGGTCAGGCTTGAGGCTCTGGCGACACTAGGCCGCCTCGCGGCGCTCCAACTCAAATCTTAAAGTCATGAGCGATGACAACCCAGCGAGGCTTCGCATTGACGCTCTCCACGCAGCGGACTCCTGTAATCTGTCTGGCTGACCGCTATGGCTGACGGCTAGGCATTTGCTTCTGGCGGGAGGGCCTTGAAGCCGCTTTTGGACCGGAGCGGAGGGGGTAGAAAGGGGGCGCGGGGGAGTCGAACGTTCAACGCTGAACGTCCAATTTCATCTGGCGGGATACCTGAGTTTTGATGAACTCATCGCTGCTCTGGAGCTCGAAAAAACGAAGGATTAAGAACTCTTGTGCGAAGCCTTGTCCGCAGGCCTCGACCGGGCGGAGCTGTGCCCAGAGCTCTGGTCTTGATTGGAACTAAAACCCGGAATCCGGCCACCATGGGATGATCAAGCCACCGCAGAATCATCGACGTAATCAAGCACTCATCCTTCCTGTCACAATTTAAGCCGAACCCTACTGGGGCGCAGGATTTTAAATCCAAAAACTAAAAGCAACGCGCGCAAGAAGCTTCTTATAATTACTGGGGTCTTTTAAATGATTTTCGTAAAAAAAACTGATTATACGTTTAGGGCGTCGAACGAAAACCTTGTTCATTGACGTTGACGCTGCGGCGTGCGATTACTTCACCGCAATGATACTAAAGACACGAACAACATTCAGCGCACCAGCAATCCTCGTCGGCGCGCTTTTCGCACTTGCCGGGAGCGTGCAAGCAGAAAATGCTGGTCCAGACAAAGTCGAACTCGGGGCGGCCGACCATTTTGTAATCCTGTCAAAAACAGGAATTACCAATGTTCCGAAGTCAGTGGTTACTGGACACGTCGGGACGAGCCCAATCACGGGTGCCGCGCTTCACTTAGCTGCCACAGAAGTGACGGGGAAATTTTACACAGTCGATGCTGCTTCCTCCAATCCAGACGCCGTGGTTGCATCTACTAAGCTCAGCGAGGGTGTCCTCGACATGGAAACCGCTTACACGGACGCTGCCGGACGGGTAAACCCCGATTCCACTGAACATCTTGCCGGAAGTATCACCGGGTCCACCTTCACACCTGGTCTCCACAAATGGGGCACCGGCGTGAACATTGCTGGGGAGGTCACTTTCGACGGTGATGCTGATGACGTTTGGATCCTCCAGGTGGCGGGTCCTCTCACGGTGGGCAGCGGGTCCGAGATTACACTCACCGGTGGCGCCCTGGCCAAGAATATCTTTTGGCAGGTTGCCGATACGGTAACGATTGGAACGACCACGAAATTTCAAGGAATCATCCTCGCTAAGACTCTGATCGCCATGCAGACTGGGGCAACCCTTAACGGGCGATTGTTCGCTCAGACTGAGGTGACCTTGCAGATGAATACCGTGACTCAGCCTGCTGAGTAACGTAACAATTACCTGAAGGTAGAAGGGGTTAGGAGTGCCACATGCTCTCCTGACCTTTTTTCGCGTTGACGAGGGTGGAAGAGGAAGCGCGTGCCATTCGAGTCATCGTTCCCGACGAACCGCCTGAAACGACAAGGCGGCCGAAGTCTGTGCTTCACGGAAGTAAGACGCCTCGCTCGACCGGGCAACTGACGGCCCCCCGAAACCTGCCACTTCGCAACTCACTCTGCCCCCCGCCATGTCCCACACTTTCAAGTTCGTCTTCGCCGCCGCCGGGTTCTCGGTGGCTGGCTGGCTCGTGGGATTTTTCATGTCCGATCGTGCGCCGGCTCCCACCGAGCCAGCCCAAACAAAGGCTTCCGCAGAACCCGCGAGCACCGCGTTGGCGAATCTGCCGTCGGGGAGATCCGCACGGGACATGCCCAAATCAAAAAACAAACAGGCGCGGAACAGCGAGTCGGCAATCTTCGCAGCATTGCGCGAACCGAATGAATTGCGACGCCTCCACGATTTGATGGAGGCGGTGAGTGAGATGGGGATTGATGAGATTTCGTCCACCTTGGTGCTGGCGCAGAAGCTCTCAGCACAAGAACAAGAATCGCTCATGCCGGTGCTCGTCGCGCGTTGGGCCGAGCTTGATCCTGCCGCCGCGGCACAATTCGTGCTCACCCTGCCGGAATCTGTCATTCGATCGATGACGATGCGCGCAACGCTCGGCGTCTGGTTCGCAAGCAGCCCCGAGGAAGCGATGGCGTGGGCCAGTTCTTTGCCCCCTGGCCAGGAGCGTTCGCGCACCATCGACGAGGTCGTCCGCGCGCTCGCCCAGCGTGACCCGGCCAGCGCCATGCTCTTACTCGAGCGCTTTCCAAAGGATCGCGCCCGGGATAGTTCGTCCTACAATGTCTTCAGCG
>JBLHUR010000156.1:0-14180 GCA_047629805.1 Akkermansiaceae bacterium
ATGCGGCCCAAGTGAAGCACATGAACGAGATGTTTGAGCGCGCCATTCTCCACCCCGGTTTTGCCGTCGTAGAAACCCTCTCCGAGTGCACGATGTTTTATCCAGGTGCCTTCGACAATGGAAACCCACGTAAGGGCGGGGCCTTTGAATTGGTCGATGAAGAGGCTCGTGATATGGAATCCATCCCGGACGCCATTGAACTCAGTCAAGACCTCGATCCCGGAAAATTCGGCGTTTACTACGAGAGCAGACGCCCCACCAAAAACGAGCTTGAACGTGAATGGCTCACCGACGCCCAGAGTAAAATCGGAGACCTCACCCAGCGTGACCTCCTCCGCCAACGCTTCGCTTCCATGCGCTAGCATCGGCAGCTTAAGATCCGAAGAATCGACTCTCAGCTCTTAGCCGAAAGGCACTTCCTTAAGAAGGCTATTCGGGAAATTTGAATGCTGAAGGGATGACCGGAACTTAGCCCTCTCGGGGCTAAAGAATCAGCGAGCGAACACGAGACACGAGACTCACTCTTGAGCTTGCGCGAGAGTTAATCTCTTTTTCACCACAAAATTTCATCAAAAGTTAGGCGGTTTAGATTTGGTGAGGCAGGTGGGGAATCTTGAATGGACCACAGAAAGAGCAGGCATGTCGAGCGGGGCCAGGAGTGCCTTGGGATCCTGCAATCCCCCCCCTCAACCAAGCTTCTGCTTAATTCTGCTTTTTCTGTGGTCAATTTCTTAAGGAAGTGCCACCCAGGCTCTCGGCCCGCTCCCACCGCGAGGGAGCGAGGAGCCAACCGCTAAAAACTAAATACCAAGGTCGAACGCCCCCCAACTCCACCCCGCTTTTCCCAGCGCTCACCCTTGCTATATCCTAACTCCTGCGCTACTTCCACCCCGTTATGCCAAGCCGCGTTCTAGTCTCCGACCCCATCTCCGAAAAAGGTGTTGAACTTCTCAATGCCCACCCCGATATCACCGCCGACTTTAAGGTGGGACTTTCACCAGAGGAACTGATTTCCATCATTGGGAACTACGATGCCCTCATCGTGCGCTCCCAGACCAAAGTCACACCCGCAGTCCTCGCCGCCGCGACCAAGCTCAAAGCAGTCGGCCGCGCCGGAGTCGGAGTTGACAACATCGACCGCGACGCCGCTAACTCACATGGCGTCATCGTGATGAACACCCCGACCGGGAATACCATCTCCACCGCCGAGCATGCCTTCACCCTCATGTGTGCCACCGCCCGGAACATTGCCCTCGGACACGCCGGAGTCATTTCCGGTGACTTCAAGGCCGCCCGCAAAGCTTACCAAGGCATCGAACTCAACGGAAAAACTCTCGCCGTGATCGGTATGGGCCGCATTGGCTCCGAATTCGCGAAACGAGCCCAGGCCTTCAACATGAAGATCGTCGCTTACGATCCCTTCCTCACCCAGGCCCGCGCCGATGAAATGAAGGTCCGTCTCGCCGCCACTCCTGATGATGCTCTCACCGGAGCAGACGTCGTTACCCTCCACGTCCCCATGACTGAGGACACCAAGCACATTCTCAATGCCGAGCGCCTCGCTCTCATGAACCAAGGTGCTCTCGTCATCAACTGCGCACGCGGTGGACTCATCGATGAGCACGCGCTCAAAGCAGCTATCGATTCCGGCCACATCGCCGGCTGTGGATTGGATGTCTTCGAGGTCGAGCCTCCCGCTTCCGACCATCCTCTTTTTTCACTCGGAAAGCACATCACCTTCACTCCACACCTCGGAGCCTCCACCAACGAGGCCCAGGAAAACGTCGGCATTCAAGTCGCCGAACAAATCCGCGACTTCTGCGCCACCGGCGAGATTCGCAATGCCATCAACATGCCTTCCATGGATGCCTCGGCTCTCAGCGAACTCGGTATCTACATCGAGATCGCCAAAGGACTCGGCAAGCTCATCGCGAAGCTCGGACCTGTCAATCCCGACTCCCTCCGCGTCTCCTACCACGGCCCGATTGCCGAAAAGGACACCGCTCTGATCTCCCGCAGCGTCCTCACAAGCTTCCTCGAAGCAGCCCGCTGCGATGGCCAAGTCAACATCGTCAATGCCCCCGCCGTCGCCAAGGAAATGGGACTCGAGATTATCGAATCCACCATCAACGCGTCCACCGAATACAGTGAACTCATCGTCGTCGAATTGAAAAAGGGTGACACCCGCTACCGGGTCTCCGGAACCGTTATTGGAAAATCTCCCCGCATCGTTGAGATCGACAAACTCTACGTCGATATCAATATCAACGGGCACTTCCTCATCGTCAAAAACGACGACAGCCCCGGCATGGTGGGCATCATGGGAACGGCCCTCGGCAACGCCAAAGCGAACATTGCCAATCTCTCCCTCGCCCGCAACAGCTCGGAGGGTAGTGCCCTCACCGTAATTGAACTTGATGAGCCTCTGGATTCCGCCGTTATGGAAGAAATCCGGAGCACCGCCGGCGTCATCTACGCCACCGGAGTCACTTTATAAGCTCTGCGGCGGCAATATTACTGGAAGTGTGTCGTGATCTGTCTTTAATTGGAGGATCACACACACTCCTTATGTTTCATTCGAAATTCCCCGCACTTAGGTTCGCGCCACACCTTGCTGGCGCCCTCTTTCTTTCTTCATCCCTCCAGGGTGAATTGATCATCAGCGAATTTCTTGCCGAAAATTCCGGCCTCGTTCTGACAGACGAAGACGACTTTCCCGCAGACTGGATCGAGATTCACAATCCCGATGGAACCGCAGCTTCGCTCGACGGTTACACCCTGACCGATGATCCCGACGTCCCCGCCAAATGGACCTTCCCCGCCGTCACTCTGCAGGCCGGCGGCTACCTTCGGGTTTTCGCGAGCGGCAAGGACCGAACCGCCAATCTCAACCAACTCCACACCAATTTCAGCTTAAGCATCGGGGGGGAATATCTCGCCCTCATCAAGCCCGATGGCACCACAGTCGCTGACGAGTTTGCCCCGGAATATCCACCACAGATCAAGGACATTTCCTTCGGTTTGGGCAATGGCGGCCCCCTTGTCGAAACAACGATCATTCCGGAAGCAGCTCCGCTTACTTATTTCGTACCCGCTTCCGACATTGGAGATTCCTGGCAGGACACGACCTTCGATGACTCGTCTTGGACCAACGCGACCTCGGCCGTGGGATTCGGCTACTCCGGCTCCGTGGGCAACCTGATCGGAGCAAACGGCGACGTGCGACCGTCAATGTTCAACAAGAACACCAGCATCTATCTCCGCGTCCCATTTCAAGTTGGGAATCCTGCCGGAATCAACAGTCTACAACTCAAGGTCAAGGTGGACGATGGTTTTGCCGCTTACCTAAATGGTGAGCAAGTCGCCTCCTTCAATGCTCCTACGCCTCTCCTATTTGACTCCAAAGCCACTTCGAGTGATGAAGTTGACGCTGGGGAAGACTATGCCATTTATGATCTAAACATCGCCGGGAAGCTCGTCGCCGGTGAGAACATTCTTGCTTTCCATGCGCTCAACTCAGCGATCAACAACAACGACTTTTTCTTCATCTCTGAGCTGGCTGGAGAAATCCAAAACCTGACCCCACCTTTTCCGCGAGGATATTTTGAAGCACCAACCCCGGGCTCGCCCAATGGTCCTCCTGCTCTCAATCCACCCTCGGAGGTCGATTTTGACACCACCAGCCAAGCCTTCGCCGACTCCCTCCAGGTCAACCTGAGCGTCGCCGAGCCCGGTGCCGTCATTCGCTACACCACAAACGGAAGCCTTCCCGATAAGACCTCCGACCAATACTCGGGGTCCCTCAGTTTAACTGGTTCCACTCTGATTCGCGCCAGAGCTTTCCTTCCCGGCTCTCTCCCCGGACCCAGCCGCAGTGAAGGATATATGAAAATCGCATCCAGCGACGCCGACTTCAGCTCCGACCTCCCGATCATCCTCCTTTCCACCTTTGGAAAAGGAAGTCCCCCGTCCACATCTGCCACCACTCGTAAGGACACCTTCATGCTCATTTACGAGCCCAATCCCGAGACCGGCCGCTCAAGTTTCACCGGAACTCCCTCCATCGCCACGCGTGGAGGATTTCGCAAACGAGGCTCCAGTTCCGCCGGCTTTCCAAAGTATGGCATGTCCTTTGAAAGCTGGGATGAGAATGGCGATGACAAGGACATCAGCCCCCTCGGTCTCTCACCCGAAGCTGATTGGATTTTTAACACCCGCTACACCTTTGATCTCTCCCTGATGCGGAACCCTTTCGTTTACGACCTGAGCAATCAGATCGGACGCTGGGCTGTCAAAACTCGCTTCGTCGAACTTTTTAACGACGTGAGCGGAACAGAAGTTGGTGGAAACGATTACTTTGGTGTCTACACTTTCATGGAGAAAATCGAACCTGACAATAACCGACTCGATCTCTCAAAACTCGATCCTTGGGAAAATTCCGAAGAAGAAAAAACAGGAGGTTATATTTTTAAAAATGATCGTCCTGATCCCGGCGAGCCCACTTTCTCCGTTAGCGGATTTCAAAAAGGAATGGTCCACGTCTCCCCCGATGGTCTCGCCATCACCTCGACTCAGAAGTCGTATATTACCAGTAATACCAACGAACTGACCGTAGCACTTCGAGCCGCCAATGGCATCAACCCGTCCACCGGGCTGCATTTCTCGGACTACCTCGATGTTGATTCCTTTATCGATAACTTCTGGCTCAACCTCCTCGCCATGGATCCCGACTGGGGACGCCTCAGCCAATTCTTCTATAAGGATCGCGGCGGGAAAATCATGGCGGGACCAGTTTGGGACTACGACCGCACCATGGGCTCGCGCGACGGTCGCGACGATAATCCAGAACGCTGGGAGGCAAATACTAGCGATACCAGCTTCACTTGGTTCGACCGTGAATACGAATGGTTTGGCCTCCTCTTCGGTTTCACCACCGCCGATGACCAGGTCAGGAATATGAGCAATCCCCAGCTCAGATCAGACCGACCCGAGGTCTTTCAAAAAATCATCGACCGTTGGTATGGCCTTCGTGGCGACAAATTTTCAGAAGCCAACATGCACGCCCTCGTCGATACGATGGCCGACCAAATCCGAGAAGCGCAGGCCCGAAACTTCGACCGCTGGGGAGCTCTGAATCCCGGCTCCGTGAGCGGAGGAAGTTTCGCCGCTGCCGGGACATCCGGCTGGGAAAGAGAAGTTTCACACCTCAAAGGATGGCTCAAAACTCGTTCCGAATGGATTGACGAGCAATTCTTTGCCCCCCCGACTTTCAATAATAACGGCGGCGAGGTTGCTGCAAACTTCCAGCTCATTATTGCGTCACCAAATGGCGACGTCTACTATACCACCGACGGATCTGATCCCAGAGCCGCCGGAGGGACCCCTTCTGCCTCATCCGTCATGGCCTCCAATGCCACGCTTGGCGAAACCACCACCGTGATGGCTCGCGCATACGATGGCCAACAATGGGGAGCACCCACCACGGCAACATTTGTCATCGGCGGCGAAGTGGCAAACTCCACCAATCTCGTCATCTCCGAGATCATGTATGATCCCGCCGGCCCCACTGCAGCCGAAGAAACGGCCGGTTTCACCGATGACAAGTTCTTCGAATATCTCGAAGTTCTTAATACCACTGGTGCAATCGTCAACCTCTCACAAGTGACCTTCACCGATGGTATTGAGTTTTCATTCGCGGGCTCGTCGATCACCGAACTCGCTCCGGGAGCGCGCGTGCTCATTGTGAGAAGTATCGCCGGATTTACCGAACGCTACGGGAACGGTTTCGCCAATCTCATCGCAGGAGAGTTTGCCAATGACAGCGGACTTTCCGGAGGTGGCGAAAGAATCATCATGACCGGGATGGATGGCGTCATCGCCGATGTCACCTACAATAACAAATCCCCATGGCCCAAATCACCCGATGGCGACGGCCCCAGCCTCGTCTTTATCTCCGCCGATGTGGGGATCGCCACCAACTGGCGACCCAGCGTCGAGCTTGCCGGAAATCCCGGCACCGGTGACTCCACCAGCTTCACCGGCGATGCCACCGCAGATGCTGACAATGACGGCTACAATGCCTTCGCCGAATATGCCTTGGGAACTGACGACGCCATCGCTAACGATGAAATCCTTGTCGGAAGTATCGATAGTAAAAACCGATATGCTCTCACCTATCCTCGCCATCTCGCCGCGGACGATGCCGAGATCATTTTGCAAGTCTCCACCGATCTACTCACCTGGACTTTGCCCGGCGAAACGCTCGAAGACGGCAAGGAAACCCATAACGGAGACGGCACCGTGACTTACACTTTCCGAACGCCGGATGCCGCCACAAACACACCACACCTCTTCGGTCGCCTCCTCATCATGCCGCGCTAAGCGAACGCGCCAGCAAACGGAGCCGTAGTCCCCTCGCCACTTATCCGCAAAGGACCAAGCTACGTCCCGCCCGATCCCGCGGGGTCCTCGCCGTGAAGTGGCGAGGGCGCCACGACTCCTGTCTCCTATCGCCCGTTCAAAATCGGTGCCAGCTTCTCCACCGTCTCAGCAGGCCATGCCGACCTTGGGGTGAAAATTGCCGCATCGAGACTACCGTGCTCAGACCAGTTCGGCTCCTCAGGGATCATCCCGATGGCACGCTTCATAATCCGCGCACTCATCTCCGCATTCGCAGCGAGATGCTCCACGACCGAACTCGCGTCCACCGACGCCTCCCCCTCCCGCCAACAATCGTAATCCGTCACCATCCCGAGCGTCGCAAGAGCGATCTCGGCTTCGCGAGCCAGCTTGGCCTCGGGGAGATTTGTCATCCCGATAATATCGAAACCAAAGTGCCTATAGTAGTGGGATTCTGACTTCGTGGAAAAGGCCGGACCGTCCATACAGACATAGGTGCCACCGTCATGAACCTGAGCACTTTCCTCTCGACCAGCTTCAGCGAGAATTCCTCGCAAGGCTTCGCTAATGGGATCAGCAAAACCAACGTGTGCCACGATTCCTTTTCCGAAAAATGTGTTGTTCGCCCGCTGGCTCGTCCGATCAAAATACTGGTCAGGCAAAACAACCGAGCGCGGCGGATATTCTTCCTTCAAGCTCCCCACCGCCGTCGCACAAATGACCCATCGCACACCAAGCGAACGAAGCGCCCATAGGTTAGCGCGATGATTCACCTCGGTCGGAAGAATGGTGTGGTTTTGGCCATGGCGGGACAGGAACCAAACCTGACGCCCCAGATATTGGCCGCCAATCAGTAGGTCCGAAGGATCTCCAAAGGGAGTCTCAACCCGCCGCTTCTCCACGTTTTCCAGTCCGTCAAAACCAGAAACTCCGCTTCCTCCAATAATACCAATTGCGTTTGTCATGATTTTTGATTTCGCGTCGCGAAGAACTCCACCGCCAGGATTAAGATCACTCCGATCGCTACCGCTCCAAGCTGCAGCCACGCCTCTCCGGTCGCAAAATTCGGAAATCCCCAGTTTTCAAAACCGATGACTTTTTCCTCGGGCACGCCCTTCTTTAGAATCGTTTGCGTCACTTCGTCTTTCCAAGGCCAAATAATAACAAGCGATCCCACCACAAATCCGGTAATCGATCCAATCGCCCGGTCGTGATGGGTTTTAAAAAGCCAACTCAAGAGGCGTGAGAGCACAAGCAAGCCGAGCACCGCTCCGATCCCGACTGGAATAATCACCGCCAAAGCGCGTCCAATATCACCGGAAGTGAGCGCATTAACCGAACTCAAAACGAGCCGGTAGTTCCCCATCAAAAGCAGGACAAAGGAGCCACTCAACCCGGGAATGATCATGCTGCACATCGCGGCCACTCCACAGAGTCCAAGATAGAACATATCCGTCCGTTCCGAGGCAGGGGTCAGAAAAGCCATCGAAACAGCGATCGCAACCCCAACTAGAAATACGAACACAACACCAGGCGACCACTTTTTCACAGACCGCCCGATCGATGGAATGGACGCCGCAATGAGCCCAAGAAAAACCGAGAGAACAATGACCGGATTGTGCTCAAGTTGGTATTCCAGCACCTTGGCCAAAGTCACGATACTCAGGCCCACCCCCAGCATCAGGGCGGTCAAAAAGTTCCCGTCGATCTTCTTCCAAAGCGCCCCGATTTTAAAGCCCGCCCCCAACTTGATCGCCTCGACATCGAAGGCCTTCAGCGCATCGATGAGGCGTTCATAAATCCCCGTAATAAGCGCGATGGTGCCCCCGGAAACACCAGGGACAACGTTAGCCGCGCCCATCGCGAAACCTTTTAGAAAAGTGGCGAAGTGTTCTTTCATCGTGGTGAGATTAAATTCCGTCAATGATCGCGTTCAAAGTCGCGCTGGGACGCATCGCCTTTTGCAGCTTCTCCTCGTCTGGCGCAAAGTAACCATCGAGTTCGACTGGGCTGCCCTGCACCCCATTGAGTTCAGAAACAATGGCCTCTTCATTTGCCAAGAGAGCTTCGGCAATCGAAGCAAACTGCGCCGCAAGTTCGGCATCATCACTCTGTCCGGCCAGTTCCTTGGCCCAGAAAAGAGCGAGATAAAAATGGCTCCCGCGGTTATCGAGCTGACCCAGTTTGCGCTGGGGGCTCTTCCCGTTGAGGAGAACCGAAGTGGTGGCATCATCAAGAGTGGCACTGAGGATCTTGGCCTTCGCCGAGCCGATATGATTGAGCGAAACCGCCAGAGCGAGGAACTCCCCAAGAGAATCCCAGCGCAGGTAGTTCTCAGCTACAAATTGCTGAACGTGCTTCGGAGCAGAACCGCCGGCCCCAGTTTCAAAAAGTCCTCCGCCATTCATAAGCGGAACGATCGAGAGCATCTTAGCACTCGTTCCCACTTCAAGAATTGGGAAAAGATCGGTGAGATAATCGCGGAGAACATTGCCCGTGACCGAGATCGTTTCGAGGCCGTCCTTCAAACGAACGAGCGTTTCCTCGGCTGCTTCCACCGGGCTGAGAATACGGAGATCAAGATCGTCCGTATCATAGTCGAGGAGATATGTTCCCACTTTTTGGATCAACTCAGCATCGTGCGAGCGGTCTTCATCGAGCCAGAAAATGGCCGGAGATCCCGTCGCCGTGGCCCGGTTCACCGCCAGCTTGACCCAATCTTGAATCGGAGCGTCTTTGGTCTGACAAGCGCGCCAGATGTCGCCCTCGTTCACCTCGTGCTCGATGAGAACCTCGCCTGCCGCATCGATCACGCGAACCGTGCCGGCCTTACAAATTTCAAAAGTCTTATCGTGCGAACCATATTCCTCAGCCTTCTGAGCCATGAGGCCGACATTGGGGACTGTTCCCATCGTAGTAGGATCAAAGGCTCCATTCTTTTTGCAGAAGTCGATCGTGGCCTGATAAATCCCAGCGTAGGAACTATCGGGAATGATCGCGATGGTATCGCGAACCTTCCCACCCTTATCCCACATCTGACCGGAGTTCCGAATCATGGCGGGAATGGAAGCATCGATGATGATGTCACTTGGGACGTGCAGGTTCGTGATTCCCTTGTCGGAATCGACCATCGCGAGATCCGGGCCATTGGCATAAGCCGCCGCGATATCAGCTTCGATCGCGGCCTTTTGATCAGCAGGGAGTGTCTCGATCTTAGCGACAAGATCGCCAAAGCCGTTTTTAAAATCAATCGCCAGTCCGTCGAGAACTTCGGCGTGCTTTGCAAGAAGTTCGCTGAAGTAAACCTCCACCGCATGTCCGAAGATGATCGGATCGGAGATCTTCATCATCGTAGCCTTCATGTGGAGCGAATAAAGAAGCCCCTCGTCCTTCGCGGCCGCGGTTTGTTCTTGCAGAAACGAAACCAAAGCCTCGCGGCCCATCGTAGTCGCGTCGAAAATTTCACCCTCGAGAAGATCAATGCCATCCTTCAAAACCGTCACCGTTCCATCAGCGGAGGTGTGTTCGATCTTCACCGTGGTGGCGTCCTCCACCGTGACCGACTTCTCATTCGAGAAAAAGTCACCGGCCTTCATCGTCTCGATCCGGGTTTGCGATTCCGCCGACCAAGCACCCATCGAGTGAGGATTCGCTTTCGCAAATTCCTTCACCGCCTTCGGCGCGCGACGGTCGGAGTTTCCTTCGCGGAGAACCGGATTCACGGCGCTTCCCTTCACCTTGTCGTAACGTGACTTGGCATCTTTTTCCTCATCAGTCACGGGGACCTCGGGGTAATCGGGCAGCGTAAAGCCCTGACTCTGAAGCTCGGTAATGGCAGCAACCAGCTGGGGAACCGAAGCACTGATATTTGGAAGTTTGATAATGTTGGCCTCCGGAGTCTTGGCCAAGTCACCCAATTCACTCAAAGCATCATCAACCCGCTGATCGGCGGAAAGCTTGTCAGAAAAGAGCGCCAAAATACGACTGGCGAGGGAAATATCACGAGTCTCGACCGCAATCCCGGAAGACTTCGTGAAAGCCTGGATGATAGGAAGAAGAGACTGCGTCGCGAGGTAGGGAGCCTCGTCGGTTTTCGTGTAAAGAATGGTAGGCTGGGACATGATTTCCAGCAGCTCCTACGCGAATCCCCCCATTTGGTCAATCCCCTGTCGGTCCTATGGAGCGTGGAGGGCATGCCATCCACACTCCATATTCGCCTCCCCACCTTCTGCCAAATCCTCCGATACCCACCCTCACCAATCTCAACTCCGGGTGAAAGACCGAAGCAAAGGCATCAATCCCGGCCCTCGACCGAGAGCCCCTCAAAGGCCCCAATCTCCAGCACCCGCGCTGGCGCCTCGGAATAAAACAACCCCTTCCAATTGGCCGGTTCCAAATACCACACCCACTTCTTGTTTCCCGCATACTTCAACGCTGGATCACTCTCCATCACGCGCCCTCCCTCACTCCCGCGACATAAGCCACCATCACTAGCCGAATCTCATCCCGGACGCGGCGAAATTCGCCTTTCACAACCTCCTCGGCGCCCTCAAACTTCGCCGGTTCATCAAAAGCCCAGAGGTAATGATTCACCTGCCCCGGGAAGACCGGACAGCAATCGTTGACATTCCCGCACACTGTTACCACGGAATGAAATTCCTGACTCAAAAACTCCCGATGGCTCTTCGCCTCCCACCCCGTGATGTCCAGATCGACTTCCTTCATCACCTCCACCGCCAAAGGATGGACATACCCCGCCGGATCACAGCCCGCACTTTCGACTCGGAATAGGTCGTCTGCACACACCCGCAAAAGTGCCTCCGCCATCTGACTTCGGCAGGAATTGCCAGTACATCAAATCAAGGGCACCTCCGGCCCAAGTCCACGATAGTCAGGTTTTCAAAGACCCAAACGACAGAAATCGCAAAACCACACGAAGCGAAAGCGTCAAAATCGAAACCAACTCATGCGATTTTGAAGGTTTTCGGCACAAACGGTGCCTGGAAAATCTTAAACGATGAACGCTTGCCACCGTGTGAGCCGTTTTTGCTGGCGGCCCATCTCGAAGGCAGCTGCAAACGCTTTCGCACTCACCAAAACGGACACGCGCGCGTAACGCTGCCTGAGTTCATTGCAGGCCGCTTTGGCCCTTCCGAACTCGCCTTACCACTTCCACCGGCTGGCACTGACCTTGGAAAGCTTTCGACCACCGCGACAGCGGGCAGAAGTTCGCGCCGCCTTTATTTGGCGAGGGACTTTAGGACAAAGTTCGTAGGAACCAACACCGCCGAGGAGGGCGCGGGGTCAAGATTGGTAGTGGTCGGACGACGAAGGATCCAATCTTGAGGCCGCGACCGACCGGCGGCAGCGCGAGAAGATCCGCTCCGAACGCGCCAAAACGCTCACCCGACGCGCGCTCTTGTCCTGGTCGCTGCTGGTGGGCGAGAGATGGGGGCGCGGAGAGCTTGGGCCGGAGGGCGGCGCGGAGCTGCGGGCGGGCTGGCGCGACTCCGGCAAGACTGGAAGCGGATGAGCTTCCAGAACACTTCGACGGAGGAGGCACACCACGAAGTTGGGCGCACCGACCATGACTTCACACAACACTCCGTAATCCGACGACGAACGAAGCGTAGCGAAGTGGTGCCCGGGTGGAAGGGACCCTTTAGAGAAGGACCCACCCGATAAAGGCACGGCGACGGATTACGGATGTTGTGTGAAGGCCATGGATGCTGGAGGCGTGACAGAACGCACGCTCTGAAAATGACCCGACGATAGGAGGCTGGTCTTTCTGGCAGAACGCTTTGAAACACCGTGAAGCAGCCGACCCGCCCGGAAAGATTTGGACAAGGCAACCGCTGACCCTTTGCAACTACGGCGTTTTAACCTACCACTACGATTATTTGCCTGTCACCTCAGTCCCCACTTCACACCGCCACACCCCGCCGTAAAACCATTGAATTCACTTGATTACAGAGGATTCTTCGCCGTAGTATGCCCGGTAGATTTATTTCGATTCCTGGGCCAATCTGCTCCGCCCCACCCCGTCATAAAACCATTGTCACTGCTTGGATTGAGACGATTTACCCTCGTTGTATGCCCGGCATAATTATTCCAGGACAGCTTTGGGTGCTTTTGATTTCACCGACAGGATTCCAGCTCCAAGCACCAAACGATCTATGCAACAAATCTTTTCCTGACTCCTTTTCTATTCTTGAATATTCTCTGAAGTGTAGTTACCGATCAATCCTTGAAATTTTCCATGACTAAATCTTTCGACATACAAAACTCTCTCATCTTGGGATGTGACTCTTTCCCCGTGTAAAATTTCGATACCATCTTTTTGATTGTAAAAGGTGTAACTTTTGTGAATGCCGTCCTTCATAATCTCTCTCTTTTTCAAGACAAGATGATCTTCACTCGAAGAAATGCAAGACGGCATTGGAACACACAGCAGCATTAAAAATATATTTATTATTTTCATCGAGGGCACTTCTCTGTTTTCCATTTTCTAATCAACTCTCGAATCTTTCGAGCAGCATCCCTCTTGTGTCCTCTCTGATCATTCATTCTATTCTGAGTCTTAGTCTTTTGCTCAACCCCCATGCGATACCCGTAAACATCCATGTCGAATTGATCGTTCTCCAGCATCGCAGACGCAAAGTAATAATTACCATACCAGTTCATTAATTCCTCCGCAATGTCAGCACACGGTTCGTGACAATACGTCCACTCCAAATTATTTGCCGCTTTTCTAGCCTTCTCCCAATTATCTCGGAACAGTTTAACATGGTGATACTCATGCTGCCTTACCGTCTTCCCATCGTCAGTAATTGTCGTATCAGCATTTCCACCTAAAGTTACAGTAAATGATTCGAATTCTCCTTTGGCCGTCACTTTCCATTTTTTGCGAAACCACAGCTTTTTTTTCTCTCCCCATATCAGCCAACCTTTTAAGTTTGTAAGTCCACCTTGCTCCTCCCACTTCTTTTCTTTTGGATTAGGTAGCGGTCCAACTTTCAGGCCCAAATAATCCCAGCTCCCCACCGCATTATTCCCAACCATCCCATAGAGGTTGATTCCACCCTTTTCCCCGATGGGATCCCTGCTTGGCCAATCTCTGACCGGTTGAGCGACATAGGGGTAGATTGGGGGCGGTTTTTGCCTTCGAGGGGGCGGCTCTCCGGCTGGTGGACGTAGTGATAGCGCTGGCGATCCATGCTTACGAGGTTGTGACGCATGATGATACTTGCGGGCATTGTCACGATCTACGCCTTCGGTGGAGGAGGGGGAGATAGGCGTATCGGAAGGGACTTGTCGGGAAGATCGCAAAAGGTATTCGTAAGCGTAGGGGCAAGCGAAAGTCGACCAAGAGTCAACAAGCTTCCGCTCCCAGGTACCGCGCCTTGGGCGGAGAGATTGGGAATCCCGGGTCAGGATCGTTGCAGGAGCTTTCATGTTTACGAACTTCCGAATTTTGTTGGGGTTTTTTGAGACCCTTCTTCTATCACTTGTTCTAATTCTGGCAAAGTTAAAAGACGATTCAAGACGGCACAGTAAGGGCGATTGGCTTGAACCTTCTGAGTGCATAGGGGACGGGGAAATATTTGCCGCTAAACAATAGAGCACGTCAAAATATGCCTGACATGTTTTTTCTATTCAAAAAACTGAACATCACCCGCTTTGCAAATCCCGAAGACTCCAAATCTCTCCCGCCAAATCCTGCAACGCCCCCCTCGGTTTTCGGGCTCCATCTTTTCTCTTCGGCCCGAACCGCTCCCGAC
>JBLHUR010000157.1:0-14122 GCA_047629805.1 Akkermansiaceae bacterium
CGTGGATGAACTCAATATTCGCGGAAAGAGTGATGTGGCGGCCATCCACCGTGGTGCTTTCCTGATCGCGAAGCTTTTCAAGCGCTTCGCGCTTTTCCTTCTTCCGGGCTGCCAAGGCTCGGTAATAACCGGTTGTTGATTCGGAAGGATGAATGATGAATTTCCCGGTATATCCATCGAGAATTGCAGGAGTCAGAGCAGTCGTTTCGAGGACAATATTGCCCAAGCCTACGATCGCTGGAATGCCCAAGGCGCGCGCTAAAATTGCGGTGTGGGAGTTCACACTGCCAGCCTCGCTGACAAAGCCAAGGAGCTTACTGCGATCCATCGAAGCGGTGTCCGATGGAGTCAGATCATACGCCACAAGAAGGTGCTGGTGATCCGGGAGGATCGCATCGACGTCCGCCTGGAAGTTTCGCAAGACTCGCTGGGAAACGTCCTCGATATCGATCGTTCTCTCCCGGAGGTAGGGATCGGAAATCCGCCGCATCGCCTCCAAAAAAGTCTGCATAATGGCGTAGAAACAGAACTCGGCATTTTGCTGCCGCTCTTCGATCGCTTGCTCGACCTTCCTTTGGAGACTCGGATCATCAAGAACCATCCCGTGGGCCTCAAAGACGAGACCTTCATCGCCATCGGTGATCTCGTCGATGCGATCCTTCAGCTGGGAAAGTTGGATGCGCGTTTTGTCAAAAGCGGCCTTGAGTCGTTCCTTTTCTTGCGGGATCGCTTCCACCGAGATGGCATAGACATCGGGAGCTGAAAACCCACGGGCCGAGACGTAGATCGGCCCAAAGGCAATGCCCCGGGATACAGGAGAGCCGTGAAACACTCGTTCTTCTTGAAGATCTTTCGCCATTCAACAGGGAGGAACGTGACGGGTAAAGTCCCGCCGGTCAACCTCGGTATAAGTTGTCGCTGAGAGGTTCTAGGCCGAAGCAACTTCTTCAAAGTTCCTCGCGATCAGCTCGCCCAGGGCTTCCATAGCCTCATCAGCCTTCTCGCCTTCGGTCGCTACAGAAATCACCGAGCCGTGTCCGGCGGCCAACATCATCAGGCCCAAAATACTCTTCCCATCAACCTCATCATCGTCTTTTTCCACGCGAATTTCGCAGGGAAAGGTGTTGGCGATTTTTACGAACTGTGCCGCTGGACGGGCGTGAATTCCGAGCTGGTTGGTGATTGTGAAGTCTTTTTGAGGCATAAAATAAAATCTTGTGAGAGCGGGATTGTGAGCGTTTTAGGGAGAACGGAAAAGATAAATTTTTGCGCGGAATCCGTGAGTGATTCGTCGCAATCGCGATTCGGACCGCTCCCGCAATCTCCTAACTTGAATAAAAATCCCCCATCATTCATCCTAGCCCTCCATGAAAATCGTGCTGACCCTCCTTTTTCTAGCTTTGGCTGGGGCCGTGATGTTCACAATTCAGCGCGCTTCCTCCGACGTGAGTCGTAGAGACGGGCGTGAGACCGTTCACTCTGTCCAAAGCTCAGATCGGCAACGCGAGGGGAGTCCCAGAAGAAAAGCCAAGTCCGATGAACCCGGAACCCGACCACTGGTTGAATTACGAGCATCTTGGCAGGCCCTCCTGCCAGCTCGGGGTGAGAGTCTTTTCTCGGAAATAAAGGTAGCGACCTTTCTGAAGACCTTGAACCGCCAAGAGACGGAGATGTTACTTCGGGACCTTTTATCTCGGAATGCCAATAAGGATGCCGCGTCTCGCGTGATGGCGAGGTGGGGCGAGTTGGATTCTGCGGGAGCGCTGGCCTTTCTGGAGGAAGAGGAGATAAGGAGCGACCTCTTCCTTCAGCAACTCTACGTTGGGTGGGCAAAGACCAAGGCAAAGTTGGCCTTTGCCCACTACAAAAAGCGCGTTGGGATCAGTGACGAAGTCGATAGTCCGAGTAAGATGATCCGATTTTCCTTCATGAAAGCATCAATCATGAACTCAATGGCGCGATCAGATCCTGACAAGGCCCTTGCCGTTTTATGGACGGCATCGCAGCCTCACGGCGGTCACTTAAGGGAGATGGAAGGTTTCACCCATGCCGAGCGGAATGGCGTGTTCAGAGGCCTTCCGCAGGGACAAGATTGGGGCGCGATTGCCGAAAAGTTTGCCGGGCGGGTGTTTCCCTATGCAGATCTGACTGTCTACGCCGAGCAAGGCCCCGGAGGAACTTTGTTCGCACGATGGGCGGAAGAAGAACCTAACTCCGCGATCGCTTGGTTTGAGCAGAAAGAATCAAGTGGCGGTGAATTCGGAGTTCCTTCGATTCCGACCTTGGTGGGAGGATGGTATGATGACGACCCCCAATCTGCTTCAACATGGATTGAGGGCGAACTCGCATCGCCGAAGCGAACTCGCATCATTGGGATTCTCAACTCGCAGATTAATCGTCAGCAGCCAGATCTCCGCTGGCTGGCATGGGGGGCGAATCTTCCCGAAGAAGACAGGCGATTCCAAATTTTAAAGTCGGCAGCCGAGGGTGATCCCTTCGCAAATTCCGCCATCTTCCCCCGTGATAGGAAAAATTATCTCACATTCTCTCAGATCAAAGAAATCCTTCCACAATATCAACTCAACGAGAAGAACGAGAGGGAAGTCCTCCAAGTCTCGAGGCAGCGTGAAGCTAATGAATAGTGAACTTATTCACATTTCCCAATCCACATTACCCTTGCTCGATGGGGCGGGGTGCCTTAGCCATCGGGCGGGCTGAGTCAGCTCACAAACACACATCACTTTATGGCGATTGCTCGAGCACTCCTGTCGGTTTCCGATAAATCCGGATTAGTTGATTTTGCCAAGTCTCTTCACGAAGACTATGGCGTTGAACTCCTCTCCACCGGCGGCACCGCCAAAGCCCTCCGCGATGCCGGTCTCCCGGTCATCGACGTCGCCGAATACACGGGCGCGCCCGAACTCTTCGAAGGCCGTCTCAAAACCCTCCATCCGAAGGTCCACGGCGGACTCCTCCAGCGTCGCGATTCCGATGAACACGTGAAGCAGGGAAAGAAACACGACATCCCGCCCATCGATCTCGTTGTCGTCAATCTCTATCCCTTTGAGCAAACCGTCGCAAAAGAAGGGGTCACTCTTCAGGAGGCAATCGAAAATATCGACATCGGCGGGCCGTCCATGCTCCGTAGTGCTTCTAAAAATTACTCCGCCGTCACCGTCCTCACCGATCCTGCCGATTACGCCCGCGTTCTCGATGAAATGGGCGAGCACGAAGGCGACACCTCGCTGCGCTTGCGCGAAGAACTTGCGATCAAGGTCTTCCGCCGCACCTCGGAATACGACGGAGCCATTTCCAACTTCCTCGGCCAATGTGACCAAGGCACCGCATGTAGCTTTTCGGTCAATCTGCCCCTCGCCAGCGACCTTCGCTACGGAGACAACCCGCACCAAAAAGCCCGCCTTTACGGAAACTTCGCCGAGTGCTTCACCCAGCTTCAAGGCAAAGAACTCAGCTACACCAATATCCTCGATATCGAGGCTGCGACTGATCTCATTCTCGACTTCAAACGCTCCACCGTCGCCATTCTGAAGCACACAAATCCCTGTGGCATCGGACAAGACGAAGATCTCCGCGTGGCTTGGCAGAAGGCATTTGAGACTGATCGCTCCGCACCCTTTGGCGGAGTCATCGTCTGCAATCGTCCCATCAATGAGGAACTGGCCCGCGTTATTTCCGGTATTTTCACAGACGTTATCATTGCTCCGGAATACGAGCCCGCGGCCCGCGCCATTCTCCAGAAAAAGAAAAACCTCCGCCTTATGAAGATGGAGCCTGGTTACCAAAAATACCGCAAAGATCCTGTGGTGCGCTCCGCACCCGGTGGTCTCATGGTGATGGACAAAGACCACACCGTGAGGGGTCTCGAAGATCTCGAAAGTAAGGTCGTCACAAAACGTCCTCCGACCGAAGCTGAAATGACCGCGATGCGCTTCGGCTGGCGTGTCGTGAAGCACGTCAAATCAAATGCCATCGTCTTCAGCTCATCTGATCGCACTCTGGGAATCGGAGCCGGCCAAATGAGCCGCGTCGATTCCTCACGCATTGCAGTTTGGAAATCCGAGGAAGCCGGTCTTTCTCTCAAAGGCAGCATCATCGCATCCGACGCGCTTTTCCCATTCGCCGACGGCCTCGATGCCGCCATCAAGGCCGGTGCCACCGCCTGCATCCAACCCGGTGGATCGATCCGTGACGCGGAGGTCATCGCAGCAGCCGACGCCGCCGGAATAGCCATGGTCTTCACCAAATACCGTCACTTTAAACACTGAGTTGGTTATTGAGTTTTTCAGTAATTAAGTTACTCATTAACCGAAATACCTGCCAGCCCAATACCAATTCAATGCCTCTTCTCCTCGGCGTCAATATAGACCACGTTGCCACCCTTCGTCAGGCCCGCTACGCGCTCAATCCCGATGCCGCCATTTTGGAGCCCTCGGTTCTTGAAGCGGCTCGCGAAGCTCAAGCAGGTGGAGCGGATTCAATCACGGTCCACGTGCGGGAAGATCGTCGGCACATGCAGGATGACGATGCCCGCCTCATCCGTCGCGAGGTTGACCTCCCTCTAAATCTGGAATTGGCAAATACACCCGAGATGGTGGACTTTGCTTGCGAACTCAAACCGGACTTCGGCTGCCTCGTTCCTGAAAAACGAGAAGAAGTGACCACGGAAGGGGGGCTCGACGTTGTGGGTCACTTTGACTCGCTTAAAACGACCATCGCCCAACTCCAAAAAAGCGGAATTCAAGTCAGCCTTTTCATCGATCCAGATCCTGACCAGATCCGAGCCGCCGCCGAATTAGGAGCTGAAATGATCGAGCTACACACTGGTGCATTCGCTTTAACGACGGGTGACGAGCATTTTGCGGAACTAAATCGCCTCAAAGCAGGCTCGGACCTTGGAAATGAACTCGGGATCCGAGTGAATGCGGGCCACGGCATTCATTTAGATAACCTTAACGACCTTTTTTCCGTAAAAAACTTAAAGGAACTGAACGTGGGTCACACCCTGGTTTCCCGAGCTGTTTTCATTGGATTACGCGCAGCGGTGGCAGAAATGCGTGCCGCTATGAATCAATATCCGCTAGCTTAAATTCCATGAATCTCATTGGAATTGGAATCGACGTGGTCGAGGTCTCACGGATCAAATCATCGCTTGATGAATTTGGTGAAAAATTCCTCACACGGATCTTCACCGAAACCGAGCGGGAATACTGCCAGAAGCAAAAACGGCCCGAATTACATCTCGCGGCAAGATTCGCCGCAAAGGAAGCGATCGCTAAAGCATTTGGAACCGGGATCGGAAAAGAAGTCGGATGGCTCGATATGGAAATCATTCGGCGACCTTCTGGAGAACCAGAAGTGAAACTCGTCGGCGCCGCCGCGGCCTTCGCCGAGACGAAAGGAGTCTCTCAGGTAATGGTCAGTCTCACGCATGCCAAACACTACGCCGCCGCAAATGCCGTGATCATGGGGGAGTAACCCGCTCTCTATCAGTCCGATTACCAACTCCGCATTACATGTATTGTGTGAAGTTACCCTTTTAGGGGCTACTCCTGTGGAAGTTACCTGGCTGAAACGTCAAGGAATGAGTCCTTGCGCATGGTTCACTCCCACGACAGCTTTCGCGCGTGTCAGAGGAACTCGCGGAAATCCTAGTTAGAGCTGAAGCCGCCATTGAACGCCGCGACGAGATTCTCGTCCGTGAATTGTGCTCAGATTTACACCACGCCGATCTCGCCGAGCTTTACGAAGACGCTCAGTCCGAGGGACGTGCATTTTTGGCCGAGCTTCTAGGCGCCGAACGCTTCGCCGAAATCATCGCCGAGCTTCCGGACACCCTTGTCGAGGAAACGCTCGATTTCTTTGACTCCGAACAGCAACGTAAAATTCTCGATTCTCTCCCGGACGATGACCGGGTTGACATCCTTCAAGACGTCAGTGAATCCAAACGTCGCGACTACCTTGAACTCCTCGACGAAGAGAAACAGGCCGATACCCGCACCTTGCTTCGTTACGACGAGGAAAGCGCCGGTGGCCGCATGACGACCCAGATCGGTAAAATTCTCGCCACAATGACGGTGAAGGAAGCCATCGATCATCTCCGCGAAGATTCGGAGTCCACCATGACCTTGGCGCGGATCTTTGTTGTCGATGAGGACGACAAACTAATCGGCAAGATCCGTCTCCGTGACCTAGCCTTCAATGCGTGGGACGTCGCTATTCAGGACGTCCTTCAGGACATCGATCATTTCATTCTTGCGACAGCCGATCAGGAAGATGCCGCTCAGATGATTTCACGCTACGACATGCTTATTTTGCCGATTGTCGATGAAGCGAACCGACTCCTCGGCGTGATCACCGCCGATGATGCTTTCGAGATTCTTGAGGAGGAATCGACTGAGGACATCGAGAAAGGAGCCGGTATTTCTGGCGACCAATCTGAGGAGACTTACCTGAACACCTCGGTGGCGACCCATTTCAAACGCCGCTGCGGCTGGCTCGTCGTCCTCGGGTTTCTCGCGATTCTCTCGGGCTTTGTCATGATGCGTTTCGAGCACACTCTGACGGAGGTTTATCTCTTGTCGCTCTTTCTACCCATGGTCGTCGCGGCTGGCGGAAACACCGGTGGGCAAGCATCCACCATGGTCATTCGCGCCATGGCACTTGGTGAACTAGATTCTGAGGACACGAGGCGCGTCGCCTGGAAGGAATTACGACTGGGCTTCTTCCTGGGCTGCCTTTTAGCCGTTATTATCGGGGTTTTCGCGGTTTTTGCCCCTCCTGCTCTTCAATTCGTCCTTCCAGACGGGGTTAACTTCACACAATTCGGCCTCACGGTCGCAATTGCCCTTGGCGCTCAAGTCACCACCTCCACGCTCATCGGCGCGCTTTTGCCCATCGGCGCCCGTGCCATCAAGATGGACCCAGCCGTCGTCGCGGCCCCGGCCATTACAACAATTGTCGATGTTTCAGGAATGGTGATTTATTTCACAGTTGCGCGCAGTATTCTTGGGGTATGAGATTTCCAATGCTTCTTGCAGCCCTGACCTCCGCCACTTTCGCCCACGAGGGCCATAATCATAATCCCGCCGCCAATGAAATGAATACGTCCACCAAGGTCTTTTTAGCCAGCCTCGACGAGACCCAAACCAAGGCCGCGAAATTCGAGTTCGAGAACAAGGAGCGCGGAAACTGGCATTTCATCCCGATGGACCGCGAAGGCGTCCGTTTCGATAGCCTCAAACCGCACCAGCAGCACCTCGCTTTCGGACTCCTCGGAACCGGCCTCTCTCAAAAAGGCCTCATGACCGCCACTCAGATCATGACGCTTGAGGAAATCCTCCGCAGCCGTGGAGGTGACCCCAAGGTCCGTAATCCCGAAAAATACTCTATCG
The DNA here is from genome assembly GCA_047629805.1 of Akkermansiaceae bacterium. Lineage (GTDB taxonomy): Bacteria > Verrucomicrobiota > Verrucomicrobiia > Verrucomicrobiales > Akkermansiaceae > SW10. The sequence continues at coordinate 7,413 of JBLHUR010000157.1, forward strand.
CCATCTTCGGCGAGCCCTCCCCCACCAAGCCCTGGGGCTGGCGATTCGAGGGACACCACCTCTCGCTCAATTTTTCTCTCATCGGTGACAAGGTCGTCGGCCTTCCTTCCTTCTTCGGGACCAATCCTGCTGAACTCAAAAAGGGCCCTTTAAAAGGACTGCGCCCGCTCGGTGAAATTGAAGATGCCGGTCGCAAGTTCGCCAACCAACTCATCAAAGCTGGCAAGTCGCCCGTTTTCTCTGAAAAGGCACCCAAGGAAATCTTAACGGCCCAGGACAGCACCGCCAAAGCGCAGGAAGTCCAAGGCGTGACTTCCGACAAGCTCAGCGGCGAAGAAATCAAGCAGCTCTTGGCCATCATCGATGACGTTTCCTCCATGCAGCGCCAGGAAGTCACGAACGACACCCTGCGCAAAATCCACACCACGCAGCGCAAAAAACTCCACTTCGCCTGGGCTGGCTCACTCGAACGTCACGGCGCACACTACTTCCGTATCCAAGGAGTCGATTTCATCATCGAATACGCCAACACCCAAAATGACGCCAACCACGCCCACCTCGTCTGGCGCGATCTCAAAAACGACTTCGCTCGGGATTCCCTGAAAAAACATTACGCTGAGGATCACGAGTAAGCCTCGATATCTAGAAAGGGAATCTCCAAGCCTCAACGAGGCAGCCCAAAAATCGCTCTGGCAGAGTTCCAAAAAGCTTCCGCCTCAGCGTCCCTGAATCACTCGCTCCTACGATTAACATCGCTTAGGATTCATCGGTCATTTCTTCGCGCAACGACTCCAAGGGCTCATGCAGAGCACCGGCAACCCGCAGACCGAATGCTTTCAGCGCCAAAGCCTCCTCCACACAACGAATGACGACACAAACTGACATTAGCTTTTCCCAAATTTGCGATCGAGTTCCTGAAACGAAATCTGCACCAAGGTCGGCCTCCCCGCCGGATCACAATACGGCAGATCGCAGCGGAAGAGGTCGGCGAGCAACGAAGGTAAGGACGAAATACTCCATCTATCCTGTCGTGCTGCAATCCATGCCACCTTTGCCGCAAATCCCTCAAAGGCCAGGCGCTTCACCCGAGTGGCTCCATCTCGATCAACCACAAGGTCCACCAGATCAATGAGGGAACGCTTCACATCCTGCCCATTCAAGAAGGCCGGTGCCGCCGAAATCGTAACCGTTTGTCCTCCAAAAGATTCGAGAGAAAATCCCGCCTGATCAAAATGTTCACGATGCCTCATCAACAAATCAATATCCCGTGCATCCAATTCCAGGAGCACCGGAACAAGCAGTCCTTGCGAATCGATCTCTTCCTCGCCCTCGATTAAGCGTTCATAAAAAATCCGTTCGCGCGCGGCTTTCGGCTCTAGCAAAACCAAACCTTCATCGCCCTCCAACAAAGCAAAGCGATCCGAAAGCGCTCCGACAATCCGAAAATCTGGAGCCGTTTCAACCTTCACCGTAGTCACCTCCAATTCCCGCTGCTCCTCATGTCGCCACAAGGGTTCCCGCGCCGGGACCGAGCGTTCTGCTGGCTCGGGTAAAACCTCCCGCTCTCTTACGACCTTCTGCACACCAGCAACCACTTCCAGCTGTAGCGGCTCTCGGGGATCGGACGGAACCACAGGAGCCACCACCGGCTTCGGGCGCATGGCCTCTTCCACCGCATCCATAATGGCAATGCGAACCTGCGCCGGTTCGGCAAAGCGCACCTCCCGCTTGGCCGGATGAACATTCACGTCCACCAAGGCGGGATCCATCTTGATCCAAAGCCAAGCCGCTGGTTGTAGTCCATCTTGGAGCCCTCCTTTGAAGGCCTCCTTCAAGGCCCGCGAAATCGTGTGATCCTCGACCGGACGACCATTCAAAAAAACATATTGATGCTTCCGTCCCCGCCTCGCGAAGGAGGCTGGCAACAAAGCCCCCTCAATCACAATCCCCCGCCGTTCGTGGCGCGGCACTTCGATTAATGCCTTCCCCGATTCCCCTCCGCTCATTGATTCAATCCTGACCCGACGATCCGAAGTTGCGGGTAAATCCAAAACAACCCGCCCGTCCTTCCGTAAGACCCAACCAATTCCCGGAGTGCAGAGTGCATGCAGCCGAATCTGGTGATCAATATGAGCCGATTCGGTCGACTCCGCTTTCAGAAATTTCTTCCGCGCCGGCACGTTGTAAAATAAATCCCGTACTTCGATACTTGTTCCCACCGGGCACCCTACCGCCTTTGGCTCACAAGCCTTCCCACCATCCACCTTCACCTCGGTTCCCTCCACCGAATCCGCTTCGCGGGTCAGCATCGTGAATCGCGCCACACTCGCAATACTTGGCAGAGCCTCACCCCGAAATCCCAGCGTCGCGATCCCATTCAAATCCTCCGACGTCCGCAGCTTGCTCGTGGCATGTCGTTCCAAAGACCGCACCGCGTCCTCCGGACTCATCCCGCAACCATCATCGCGGACCCTCAACATCGCCACCCCACCCCGCTGAATCTCGACCTCAATCTTCCGCGCACCCGCATCGATGGCATTCTCCACCAATTCCTTAATGACGCTAGACGGGCGCTCAATCACCTCCCCAGCAGCCACCTGGCTGGCCAGAGTCTCGGACATCACTTCTACCGTCGGCATGCCAGACTCTAACCCCATCGGAATGAAGGTCAGTTTAAAAAGCGAGATAAGGTGACGTGGAAGAGGATCACTGTTCAATGAGTCCAGACCTGACAAGCTTAACCCGCAAACTCCGAAAATCGAAGAGCGACTTTCATTCGCTCAGAGCCTATATTTTCAGCTATGAAAAAGGGAATTCGATTCGTCATTTTCAAAATCGCTTGGTTTGCGAGCTGTTTTTGCAGCGATGCCACGGAGACCTCCGATAAGGTTGATCAAATCCTCACGGCTCAAAAGGATGACCTTCCTGGGTTGCGTTCACGCCACCGCAAGGATCCCAACTTATCCTTCTTAATCCTGGATCAATGGGCCCGCCTTGCTCCAAGTTCTGCCCTTCAACAAGATCTCACCTCAGACGAGGAAGAAACGGTTTGGCTGCTCTGGGGCCGTCACCATGGGAAAAAAGCACTAAGCCTGCACCATGAATCGACCACTCCTGATGACATTGCCAAGCCCTCTCTCCTTCAGGGCTATGCCGAATCGGCTCCTGACGAAGTCATTTCACTGATCACCAACAACCCCAAGTATCAGGCCTTTCAGGAAAATACCAAGGTCGGAATGGGAATCGTCCGTGGACTGGCTCTTAGCGAACCAATCCGAGCAGTCGAGTTCATTGCAATTCATTTCCCCCAAAATCTGAAGGGATACCCATCAGAGAATATGACTGACAAAGCACTTCGCTCGGCGATCTGGAGGTGGCTATGCTTCGAACCAGAGCATGCGCTCAATTGGATGCTTACGAAAAAGGACCCGCCGCTCATCCCCGATCTCCTTGGCGTTTTGGCAATTCAAATCCCCCAGAAAATCAGGGAGGCTCACTCGGATCTCCCGACCGGATTGATGAAGAAAACCTTCAACGAAGGCCTCATTCTTGCTGAATCCAAGGATGAGAATGTCTTGGAGCTTTCCATCATGGCTTCTGCAGAAGAAATCACGACTTCCCACACTTTTAAGAACCTGGTCGATCTTGCGAAACTGACCGAATGGACAACTTTTCCAGGGTGGCTGAGTAATCAAAGACTTGAGCATCTCGACAAGCAAAAGGAGATTTTGATCCGAACGATCATCAAAGAACGATGGGCCAAAATAAATCCAGAGGCGCTCGTTCGCTTCCAACATTCCCGGGGAAACTTCGATTGGAAGGAAGGTCTGACCGGATGGTTGCAAAAGAGTCGGAAGTCAGCAACCCACTTTGTCCACACGCGTGGAGAACCGAAATCTTGGGCGCTCCGACATGCCATCCACCAGTTGATCGGATCACTCGGTCGTCTTGATGCCGAGGAAGCTTTGGCGCTGTATCAACGATACGAGAAAAAAGATCTGCTGGATGATGTGAATTATGACGATGTTTTCCTGGAGATCGCAGAAAAGGATCGCGAGGCATTTCTCCGCTTTGCGCTCGCGAACAAAGCCCACCGACAACCAAACGAAGAGAGTTACTCAAGTGGGTGGAACAACTTCCCCCCGAAACCCGCACAAAGGCATTGGAGACCTGGGAGTATTTCGAAGAACAAAGGAAGCAATCAGTCAAAGCAGAGGATTTTTTCCAGCCTGATCACCTTCTCGAAAATCTCCTGAAAAGCCACAAAACCGGGCTGAAAACCTCACTCTACTCCTGGACGTATTCTGAGATTGAATCATTCCACCAGCAAGTCATGAAGCTCGACAAGCAACAGGCCATTCATATTTTCAAAACAACCAGTCTCAACCAGTTCCCATGGAGGATTCGAGTGAAAATGCTCTCGACGATTCTCACTGAGCCGCTTGTTGACCACCAACCATTGGCGTTCCGGAACCTTAGGAATACCGCAAAAATTTTCGCCGAGTGGAACCCCGCCAACGCTGCGGCATGGGCTGGCACCCTCCCAAAAGGTCGGCATCAAAAGACGGCTTATGAACCGATTGCCGAAATCTGGAAAGACTACAATCCCGATGAAGCAAAAGCATGGATTCTAACCCTCCCTAAGGCGATGCGGGAGAAGCTGGGTTATCGTTAAAGCTCATGGCACAATCACTCGGGAACCAACTTCACCACGACACGGGTAAATCGAGTGCCTGAGTCTTTGGGAAGGCTCCATCTGAACCAGTCGCCAGTTTGGGTCGTTTCGACTTCAGCTTCCTTCCATTCCGCTAAATTCGTGCTGCCGTCATGGTCCGGAGCACCCTCTCGTGAGAGTTCACCGCTATGGAGAAATGCCGAGGCGGCCATCGGCTTAGAAGAAGCCGAGAGAATTGATAGTATCCCTTAGAATGAACTGGGGAGTGGTGAAGAGGCCGGTGACATGAAAGAGAAAAGGAACTCCGTGTAAACGGGGCGGATAAGAAGGTCCGATGATTCCGCGAGCATACTTTACCTTTCTCCTCCCCTCCCCTAAGCTCACGCCGTGACTTCGCGGACAGGAATTCTTTTACTAGTGTCAGGGCCTTCGGGGTCTGGAAAGACGACTCTTTGCCGACGATTGGCAGATGAAGGTGAAGCCCATTATTCCATTTCCTGCACCACTCGTCCGGCAAGAGAAGGTGAGGAGGATGGCAAGGATTACCACTTCCTCACCAAGGAAGACTTCCGCACCCGGATCGAAGCCGGTGAGCTTTTGGAGCACGCCATAGTTCACGGGAATTTTTACGGCACTCTCAAAACCGAGGTCTTGGATCATCTCTCAAAAGGAATCGACGTCGTCATGGATATCGATGTGCAAGGCGCTGCCCAAGTGCGCGCCTGCTCCGATCCTCAAATTCAAACAGCCCTCATCGAGCTCTTCGTCATGCCTCCGAGCGAAGAGGAACTTCTGGCCCGCCTCACCGGACGCGGCACCGATGCCGAGGAAGTCATCGCCCTGCGCATGAAAAATGCCCTCGAAGAAATGCAGCATTGGCCCAAATATTCCTACCGCTTGCTTTCAGCCACCCGTGAAGAAGATTACCTTAACTTTAAATCGCTCATCCTCGCCGAGCGACTCAGTGTCTCCCGCCTCAAATGAATATTGTCCTCGGAATCACCGGCTCCATCGCCGCATACAAAGCAGCTGATCTCACCAGCCAACTGACAAAGCTTGGCCATGAAGTTCATGTCGTCATGACGAAGGCCGCGACCGAATTCATTACGCCCCTCACTCTGCAGGTGCTTTCAAGGCAGCCCATTTTGGTGTCGCTGGAAGACGAAAAAAACTCTTGGAAACCGGGGCACATTGAACTCGCCGACAATGCCGACCTCTTCCTCGTCGCCCCCGCTTGCGCCGATACCCTCGGTCAATTCGCGAACGGGCTCGCTCCCGATCCCCTTTCTGCGATCTACCTCGCGCTCCCCCCCGAAACGCCCAAGTTCATCGCTCCCGCCATGAATGGCAAGATGTGGCAGCACCCCGCCACGCAACGAAACCTCGCCCAGCTCATAAAAGATGGCGTGAAGTTCATCGACCCAGCCGAGGGAGACTTGGCCTGCGGGTACCAGGGAACCGGGAGACTTGCGGAAGTTGAAACGATCCTCCAATCCTGCTTGGGCGGGGATCCTGGGGTGTTGTCCCCCGGGTCGCCCTAGCGACGACCTCGGCACCCGATCCGCCGAGATCCGAATCAGGGGCCCCCTCGGACGACTTCGATTAAACTCAACACTGCACGAGAGAAAATAAGAGTCTAACTCGCTGACAATCAGCAAAAAAAGGCGAATAATCACCGGAAAGGCTAGACTTGGTCGAGGGCCCTTCAAAATCTACCATGTCCTCGACTGCTAGGAATTTGCTTTTGGAGGGAGGGCTTTGAAGCCGCCCTTGGACCGGAGCGGAGGGGGGTGAAAGGGGGGTGACTCGACAGATTGCGGCGTGGCGATCACCCCGCGATTCTTTAATTAGGATTCGGTATTCGTGTTTCATTTCGTCGGGTGTCTGGGGCCGTCCGAGGACAGAATGTCCGAAGGACTATTCACGCGGAAGAAAGATTGTTCAAAAGAACACTTTTTTAGTGATTCTGATCGGCTTCAAAGCCTTTGGCACCTTATGTGGAAGTACTGAGAAGTTGGAGAAATCTTCCCGTTGG
>JBLHUR010000158.1:0-14118 GCA_047629805.1 Akkermansiaceae bacterium
TGTGCTCCAAAATACCAGCCTCGTTTCAAGGTGGCTTGCAGACTTTGGCCCTGCCTGTCCAGCGACATGGTAGAAAGCTCCAGGGTATTGGATACGAGGCGTTCTAGGTATGGGAGGATTTTGGATGAAGAAGAGTTAATTTCAAGATTTATCACCTGCCCCCTTTTTTGCGGCGATTGGTTGGATCGTTTGGGAGGCTTTCTTGCCTACCTCTTTGAAATCAGGAGGGCAACCGCGGCACCTTCGATAGGGGGGAGAATGCTTATGGTTAGCTTTTCGATTGGGACTTGGGGTATCGCAGCCCTCAGCGTCTTGTCCGCATTTTCGGCCCCTGGGGGGCACTCGCGACCAGATTGAAATCCGGAGTGATGAGATTAAGATATAAATCTATTTCTTCATCTCAAGTTTTAATTTGTCTCTGTCTCTCTATAAATTAGTCAATGACAAGGGTGAGATGAGTGGTTTCCTACCCGCTTACAGAAGATGATATGGATTGGGGGAGCCAGCGGTCCTGTCGACCCTCCTACTCTCAAGTAACACACTTACCAAGTGTGACCCTTTGTCGCAGGGGGTTCTCCTCGGGTGCGACACTTTGACTCGCGTGGGACGATCTGTCCCGGCGGGTTTCCTTTGGTATCAACGATTCCCGCTCTGGCACGGCACCTGCCATGGAGATCGCAAAATCGGTCGTGCCTAATGCCCGACCTTACTTCAAAAACTTCTAAATTAGAAAAACCAATATTATGGCTAAAATCCTCGGAATTGACCTCGGCACCACCAACTCATGTATGTCCGTCATGGAAGGTGGTGAACCCACCGTCCTGGAAAACTCAGAAGGCGCTCGCACCACTCCTTCGGTGGTGGCTTTCGCTAAAAACGGCGAACGCCTCGTCGGCCAGGCCGCTAAGCGCCAGGCCGTGACGAACGCAAAAAACACCGTTTACTCCGCGAAGCGTCTCATCGGTCGTAAATTCTCCGAACTCACCGAAGCCGACAAGCGCGTCCCTTATGAAATCGTGAAAGCCGACAATGGCGACGCTCACATTCAGGTTGAGATTGACGGCAAAAAGAAAGTGTTTTCCCCACAGGAGATCGCCGCAATCATCCTCAGCAAGCTAAAGGCTGATGCCGAGGCAAAGCTTGGTGAAACCATCACGGAAGCGGTCATCACCGTTCCTGCTTATTTCAATGACTCCCAGCGTAACGCCACGAAGGCTGCTGGTGAGATCTCCGGCCTCAAGGTCCGCCGCATCATCAACGAGCCCACCGCAGCTTCGCTCGCCTATGGGCTTGATTCCAAGACCGACCAGCAGGTTGCGATCTATGACCTCGGGGGTGGAACCTTCGACATCTCGGTGCTCGAAATCTCCGACGGCGTCTTCGAAGTCCTTGCGACTGATGGTGACACCCAGCTCGGTGGTGACGATTGGGACAACGCTCTCATCGACCACATCGTCGCTGAATTTAAATCGACTGAAGGCATTGACCTCAGCGGCCAACCCGATGCTCTCCAGCGTATCAAGGAAGAAGCGGAGAAAGCAAAAATTGCTCTCTCATCGTCGCAAAACTACGATCTCAACCTTCCCTTCATCACCGCAGATGCCACCGGGCCCAAGCACATCCAGCTCAGCCTTTCGCGTAACAAGTTGGAGCAACTCACTGACCACCTCTTTGAGCGCACCAAGAAGCCCGTCACCGACTGTCTTAAGGAAGCCGGCGTTAGCGCAGGTGAACTTGACGAGCTCGTCCTCGTTGGCGGCATGACCCGCATGCCCAAGGTTGTTGAGACCGCCAAGCAACTCGCCAGCAAGACTCCTCACCAAGGTGTCAACCCCGACGAAGTGGTCGCCATCGGTGCTGCTATCCAAGGTGGGGTGCTCCAAGGCGACGTGAAGGACGTTCTCCTTCTCGACGTCACTCCGCTCACTCTTTCCATCGAGACAGAAGGCAGCCGCGCCACCGCCATGATCGAGCGCAACACCACCGTGCCGGTTAAGAAATCCCAAGTCTTCTCGACTGCTGCTGACAACCAGCCCGCTGTCGATATTCGTATCTGCCAAGGTGAACGTCCGCTTTTCGCTGACAACAAACTCCTCGGGAACTTCCAGCTCTCCGGCATTGAGCCCGCACCTCGCGGCCAGCCGCAGGTCGAAGTCACCTTCGACATCGACGCCAACGGAATTCTCCACGTTTCTGCCAAGGATAAGACCTCCGGCAAGGAACAAAAAATCTCCATCGAAGGCTCCAGTGGTCTTTCCGAGGAAGAGATCGAGAAAGCGAAGCGCGACGCCGAAGCTCACGCCGAGGAGGATAAGAAGCGCGCCGAAGCGGTCGACATTAAGAACAAGGCTGAGTCCATGGTCTACCAAGTCGAGAAGCAGATTGGGGAACTCCCTGAGGAAGCACCTGCTGAACTCAAGGAAACACTCAATGGCAAGCTCGATGCTGTCAAAGGGGCCCTCAAAGCGGACGACCTCGACCTCATCAAGTCCACCACCGAAGACCTCGAGAAATCTCTCGGCGAACTCGCTCAAGCGGCGCAAGCCGCTGGAGCTCAAATGCCCGAGATGGGCGGTGACCCGGACGTCGAGCCAGCGGAAGAGGGCGATGGCGAACCTCGCAAAGCTAAAGGGAAAGTGGTCGACGCCGAAGTGGTCGACGCCGAGGAGGTCGAAGCTGAGGAGGTCGAAGCTGAGACCTCCGACAAGTAAACCCACCGTTCCCTAAAAAATGTCAGAAACGAAAATCATCGGAAAGCCCGACTCGAAAGAGGCCGTAGCACTTGCTCTCCTTGAGCGTATCCAACATCACCAGGTGGCGGATAAGCAAACGGTCGATCGTTCGGAGCGGGCCACCTTGACTCTCTTCGACCAATGCCTCCGCGTTGTGAACGGAAAGACGCCAGCCCAGGCTCGTTTCGAGCTCGACGAGATCACTAAGAAGATTGACGAAAAATATCAGGAACCTGATTCCTAAACTCTCGCTCCACCTAGAGCAACCAAACCAAACCAAAAACAAACCAACTAAAATAATATGGCTAGTATCAAACCACTCGGAAACCGCGTCCTCGTGAAGCGTCTCGAAGCAGAAGCAGTCTCCGCTGGAGGCATCGTCCTCCCTGACTCCGCTCAGGAAAAACCACAGGAAGCCGAAGTCACCGAACTCGGCACCGGCGGAACTGACGAGCACGGCAAAGAGATCGTCTTCGACGTCAAAATCGGCGATAAAGTTCTCATCTCTAAATATGGTGGCACCGACGTCAAAGTTGACGGCGATGACTTCCTCATCCTCTCCCAGTCCGACATCCTCGGTGTCCTCACTGACTAATTACTGGGATTTCCTAATTTCAAAAATCTAATACTTTAAATACAGATATGGCTAAACAACTCCAATTCGACGAAGCAGCACGTCAGGCCCTCCTCCGAGGTGTCGAAAAGCTCGCCCGTGCCGTGAAGGCAACTCTAGGACCGTCCGGTCGTAATGTCATCCTCGACAAAAAATTCGGTTCCCCAACCGTGACCAAAGACGGTGTCTCGGTTGCCAAAGAAATCGAACTTGATTGCCCATACGAGAACATGGGTGCTCAACTCATCAAGGAAGTTTCTTCCAAGACCTCCGACATCGCGGGTGACGGAACTACGACAGCGACTGTGCTTGCCGAAGCCATCTACAAAGAAGGCCTCCGCAACGTCACTGCTGGCGCAAACCCCATCAGCCTTCAGCGCGGTATCCTCGCAGCTTCAAAAGCAATCGTGGCCAAGCTCGCTGAGATCTCCAAGGAGGTCTCCGAGTCCAAAGAAATCGCTCAGGTTGCAACGGTCTCCGCTAACTGGGACCAGGAAATCGGCGGCATCATCGCTGACGCGATGGACAAGGTCGGCAAAGACGGCACCATCACGGTTGAAGAAGCCAAAGGCATCGAAACCACTCTCGACGTTGTTGAGGGAATGCAATTCGATAAAGGCTACCTTTCTCCTTACTTCGTGACTGATCCAGAAACCATGGATTGTAACCTCGAAGGAGCATACGTCCTCATCAACGAGAAGAAGATCTCCAACTTGAAGGATCTCCTTCCCGTGCTCGAGAAGATTGCCAAGACCGGCAAGCCTCTCCTCATCATTGCGGAAGACGTCGAAGGCGAAGCACTCGCTGCTCTCGTCGTCAACAAGCTTCGCGGAACCCTCAACATCGCCGCTGTCAAAGCTCCCGGCTTTGGTGATCGTCGTAAGGCCATGCTCGAGGATATTGCTGTCCTCACCGGTGGTCGTTGCATCACCGAGGACCTCGGTATCAAGCTTGAGAATATCGAACTCGAAGACCTCGGTGAAGCCAAGCGCATCACCATCAGCAAGGAAGAGACCGTCATCGTCGAAGGTGGTGGTGGTTCCGAGGCCATCTCCGGCCGCGTCAATCAGATCCGCAAGCAGATTGCTGACACCACTTCCGACTATGATCGTGAGAAGCTCCAGGAGCGTCTTGCGAAGCTCGCCGGTGGTGTTGCCGTCATCAATGTCGGTGCTGCCACCGAGTCTGAGATGAAAGAAAAGAAGGCCCGCGTTGAAGACGCCCTTCACGCGACTCGCGCTGCAGTTGAAGAAGGTATCGTCGCAGGAGGTGGCACCGCTTTCATCCGTGCCACCGCACTAATCGGTGACCTTGGTCTCAAAGGAGACGAAGCCACTGGTGCCAGCATCATCATCTCTGCGATCGAGGCTCCCCTCCGTCAGCTTGCGGCCAACGCAGGTCTCGAAGGAGCTCTCATCGTCGAGAAGGTCAAGAATGGCAAAGGCAACATCGGCTACAACGTCGCCACCGGCGTCTATGAAGACCTCATCGAAGCTGGTGTCGTGGACCCAACCAAAGTGACCCGTTCTGCTCTCCAGAATGCGGCCTCGATCGCGGGACTTATGCTCACTACCGAGTGTCTCATCACCGATCTCCCCGAGCCAGAAGCTGCCGGCGGCGGTGACCACGGTCACGACCACGGCGGCATGGGCGGCATGATGTAGTCTGCCGCTTCGCGGAAATTCTAAACTCTAGAATTAGAAACTCTAAACAAGCCGGACGGGGAAACCTGTCCGGCTTTTCGGGTGGTAGTTTTCGCTGATGAAATTAAAATATTCTACATGGACGAAGATTATGAATCGAGCGATCTCATCACCGAGATTTGCAAAAGACCTGCGATTTTTTTAGGCGATCAGGAGGGAGGACTTGGTCGTTTTGCTGCGATGATGGTAGGTGCTCACATGGCACTGAGAAGCTCACCCGAGGTTGTTGCCGAGTTGGAGCAGATGGTTCCTCCTAATTTCCATGAATTTGTCGAGCGACACTTTGGAATCCCGAACCCTGGTGGTTGGGGCTGGCAGACTTATATTGCGAATGAGGTTGGAACGGGGGTTGAAGCACTGGAGCTGTTTTCCGACCTCAAGGCTCTTTGTGAGGAGTCCCTCAAAAGTAATGAGTGAAAGAGGGAGGCTTAGAAATCTTGGAATCCGCACGGATTCATGGAGAGTGGGGAATGCTTTACCTTTTGATCATTGTCGGGGTGCTTCTTGTGCTTCGGCTTCTTCTTTTTAAAGGGCCGATGGCCCCGGTTGCTGGGGAACCGCCGCGTGAGGTGGTGGATATGCATTGTCACACGGCGGGCTTTGGAGCGGGGGAGAGTGGGGCTCGGGTTTCGCGGACTTTGCGGGAGAGCTGGAAGTTTAAACTCTACTTGAGAATTTTTGGGACGACGGAAGGGGAGCTTTCGGAGAAGGGGGATGGGCGTGTGATGCAGATCATTGCCGATTCGCTGCGTGGATCGGAGTTTGTGAGCGATGCCGTCATCCTCGCGATGGATGCACCTTACGATGCTCAGGGGGAACTCGATGACGAGGCTTTGGAGGTCTTTGTACCAAATCGCTTTGTGGGTGAAGAGGTGAAAAGGCATAAGGGCCTGCACTTCGGATCCAGTGTGCATCCAAATCGGAGCGACGCGCTGGAAGCGTTAGAATGGTCCAAGGCGAATGGTGCGGTCTTTGTGAAATGGTTGCCTAATATCCAGGGCATCGATCCCTCGGAGGAGCGGTATCGCGATTATTATCTTAAGCTGGTTGAGTTGGATCTCCCGCTGCTCACTCATGTCGGCGATGAGGATTCCTTTTCGAAAACTGACAATGCTCTTGGCGATCCTAAGTTGCTCAAGCTCGCTCTCGACTGTGGGGTGCGGATTATCGCGGCGCATGTCGCGAGTTCCGGTGAACGGGAAGGGGAGGAGAATATCGAGCGTCTTCTCCAGATGATGCCAGCTTATCCGAATCTCTTCGCGGATATTTCGACACTCACGCAGTTGAATCGAGCGAAGTATTGCCCGCAGGTTCTTAATGATGAGAGGCTCAAAGGCCGCTTGATGTATGGCACTGATTATCCGCTCACGAATACTCCGCTGGTGACGGCGCTGCAGTTTCCTCTGCGACTGACCTGCAAGCAAATGTGGGAGATCGTGCGGACGAAGAATTCGTGGGACCGCGATGTGAAATTGAAAGCGGCGTTGGGTTGTCCGAAAGAGGTATTTGAATTGAGTCGGTCATTTCTGAAGCTCTGAGAGTTGCGCTCGGGTGAGTGCTAGATCTTCCGTACTCCGCAAGGCTGGACCAATAAAAAAGCAGCGGGTCCAGAGACGCGCTGCTTTTGAAAGAGATTCGAGGAATTTACTTTTTCTCGAAATCGGCTTGCTTATACATCTGGCCGGATGCGCGGTCCTTGGTGGCTGTGCGGGTTTTCGTGACGCTGTCCTTGGTGACCTGGGGAGCTCGGTTGCTCCAGTTTGCCCGGATGAAGGTGGAGATATCAGCGATGTCTTGATCCTTGATAGATGGGTTTTGTCCCAAGCCAGGCATGAAGGCAAGTGGGGTGAAGGTTTTACCGTTGATCTTGATGGGGCCGGTGAGGCCGTGGAGGAGGGTTTTGACAAGGCGATCCTCGCTCCCGGTGACCCAGTCGGAGTGGTCGAGTTGTGGTCCAAGGTTTTCGAGGCCCGCTCCGTCATCACCGTGGCAGCCGATGCAGGCAGCGGCGGTGCTGTAAAGTTTCTTACCGCGCTGGAAGGAGACGAGGTGGTCGCCTTTGAGCAAGGTGGCAGGATCGATCTCCTTCTGCGGCCCACGCTTTGATTCGGCGAGCCACTTGTCGAAGGTTTTGTCGCTGAAGCGGCCTTTGTTCACTTTGTCGAAGAGCTTGGCATTCCCTCCAAGACCGGAGATCGCGGCTTCGCGGAGGAAGGAAACCTTAGGGTTGGTATCAAGGATTTTGACGAGAGCTTCCTGGGCCGAGGAGCTGTGGGTGGCAGCAAGGACACGGGCTTGGTAGGGAAGCGTCATAGGCTTCGCTGAGATCGCGGAGACGGTGGCGGTGAGTTTGGTCAGCTCTGAGTCGGGAAGCGAGAGAGCGGCGTAGAGCGCGGAGGAAAGAAGCTCGTCGCTCTTGGAAGAGGAGAGCACCCCGCTCAAGTGGGTCGCATTGAGAGTGCCGAGTCCTTCGAGGGTCCAGATGAGGTGCATTGCGGTGAGGTCGTTGTCGTCGCTTTTGGCGAGGGCTGCGGCGATGGGGGCCGGGTCAATTTTGCGGGCAATGAGTTCCGCTTGGGCGAGATCACGGATGGCTCCGATGGGGCTGCTCAGTTTCCCGATGAGGGCGGGAGTGTCGTCCTCGGCGAGGTCGGTCACTTTCGCGAGCGGGGCTTTGGCAGCGCGGATACGGTAGATGCGTCCGTGACCAAGGCCTGGTCCTTCGAGTCCGCGGCTGAGAGTCTGTGCGCGGAGGTAGCTGGTCATGTAAGTGCGGTGCTGGATGATGCCGTGATACATGTCGAGAAGGTAGAGTGAGCCGTCAGGGGCATTGTAGAGATTGACGGGGCGAAAGCGCTCGTCGGTCGAAGTGATAAACTCACGATCCTTCAGGGGGTGTGCGCCTTTGAGGTCACCGTCCTTTGCCTCGACATCGATCATTTTGATGAGCTGGGCGGAGGATTCGCAAATGAAGGCGTGCCCGTTCAGAGAAGTGGGGAAGTTGTTTCCGCGATAGATCACAGGTCCGCAAGCGCCGGTGGCATTGATGAGCTTGAAGGTTTTTGGATCGATGGTGTCACTGTCATAGCCGTTAAGAGTGGAAATGTAGGCGCGGTTGAGGCCTGGGGTCACACGGCCTGGGTAGACGCGATTATTGCCGGCCCGGCCTGAGATGCTGGTCTTCATTTTGACCGTTTTATTTCCGAGAAGCAGGTTGGGCAGCACGCGGTCGCCAATGAGGAGAGTGCTATTGGAGTTGTGAAAAATGCGGCCGAAGTTGTCGTGGCTGATGCCCCACTGCCCGCGGGTGTTGGTGCTTTCTCGGACGATCTTGTTTTCGCCGGGGATGAATTTGTAGCGAACGTTCGACTTCGAATTATACATCCAGTTGTCGATATTGGTCATCAAGCCATTGGTCTTGTGCTCGACGTTGCCGCCTGGTGCGAACTGCTTATCAACGACGACGGGGTCGCCTTTGGGCTTGTCGCCATCGCGGGCGACGAAGTAGAGCTTGTCCTGATCACCGAAAAGAATGCCGCCGGGAACGAGGGCAATGGCGCGGGGGAGAACGAGATTGTCGAGGAAAGTGGTCCGTTTATCGGCTTTGCCATCGCCATTGGTATCCTCGAGGATGGCAATGCGACCGGTGGGCTTGTCCTCGTCTGTTCCGTCGATATTGGGCATGTAGCCACGCATTTCGCAGACCCACATACGGCCTTTGGTGTCGAAGGCGAGGGCGACGGGTTTTTCGATAAGTGGCTCGGCGGCGACGGCCTCGATGATGAATCCTTTTTCAATCGTGAAGGCCTTGAGGGCTTGCTCGACGGTCAGAACCGGAGCGGGCGGGATGAGTTTCTCAGGGACGATCTTATCCATCGAGTCGTGTCCTTTTCGATCGCCGTTTTGGGCGAACGCAGCCGAAAAGCTGGCCAAGCTGATAAGAGATGTGAGTGCAATGCGCTTCATACAACCACAATTACCCGCGAAAACGCCGATTACTAACGAAAAAATTCCAAAATTTAAGCCTCTTGGAGATGGACGTGGGCGCTGAACTTGGCGAGAACTCCGATGTGAAGATCGTTTTTCTCTTATTTCTGGCTGTTCTCCCCACTTTAGGACAGGTGCTTTTTGATGGCGAAACCTTGGGAGGATGGACTGTG
Source organism: Akkermansiaceae bacterium (assembly GCA_047629805.1). Classification (GTDB taxonomy): domain Bacteria; phylum Verrucomicrobiota; class Verrucomicrobiia; order Verrucomicrobiales; family Akkermansiaceae; genus SW10. Next base: position 9,209 of record JBLHUR010000158.1, read on the forward strand.
AGAGAGGGCGAGGAGAAGCTTTGGCGGGTCGAAGATGGCGCGATTATCGGAGGTTCGCTCAAGGAGAAGGTCCCTCACAATACCTTCATCTCTTCCGCGAAGCGCTATGGGGATTTCGAACTCAAGCTTCAGGTGAAAGTGGTGGGGAAGAATCCCAATGCGGGCATTCAAATCCGCAGCGAGCGGATTAAGGACCATCATGAGATGATTGGCTACCAGGCCGATGTCGGTCCGGGTTGGTGGGGCAAGCTTTACGACGAATCCCGTCGCCGCAAGGTAGTGGGAAACTGGGTGTCCGACGCCGCGGGCAAGGCGAGCAAGGAAGGCTGGAATGACTACCGCATCCGTTGTGAGGGAAAACGAATTCGGATCTGGATCAATGCAATTCTCACCTGCGACTATACCGAAAAGGACGATAAGATCCCGTTGACAGGGTTCATCGCGCTGCAAGCCCATAGCGGACCTCCCTTCGAGGCCAGCTATCGCAAGATCAAAATTCAGGAACTCTAAGTCTAAGCAATCTTGCTTGCTTCTTATTGGCCCTAATCAACCGGAGTCTTGAAACCGGTGCCGGTATCGAAGGCGTAACGTTCTTCGAGCAGCGCTCAATGCCTTCTTCGGGGTCGGCGACAAGGTTCCGTTTCAGGGCATCCTGCCAGGCGGTGTGTGATTCCTCGGTCCCGTTCTCTTTATAAGGCAGCTCCATCAATTCGCGACGCAGGCTGAAGAGGGGGCCGTATTCGTCGGGGTTGTTGATTCCAAGACGCCCCTTTGCGACACTCCAATCCTGCTCCAACTGAGCGAGGAGACTTGAAAGTCCCAGATCGCCAGTGCCCGATCCCGCGAACTGCGGTTCGCCATCGGCTCCCACCAAGCCGAGTGCACGGCTGCCGACAATCTTGCAAAGAAGTTCTCGCCCTGATCCGTGCCCAGTAAGCCGGTCTCGTAGTCATAAGCCTTGGCCGCGAGATAGGTGTAACGGGCGGCTTGATCGAAGAGGATTTTATATTACTCCAGCGATTCGGTGCGGAAGGCCCGGAAGCCGACGTCACGAACACGTGCACCTTGGATCACGGCGGCGGCGCGCTTGCGGAAGGACTCATGCTCGACAAGAACGGTGTCGCCATCAATGAGCTTGTTTTGAGAGTTCTCCAAAGCCCGGCGGTGCGCAATACTCGCAGCACGCGCTGTAGATGTGCCATCGTTTGAGACACCGAGAACAATGGGCGGAGCTTCGGCAAATACTTCCGTTAAACCTATCACTGATTGAGAAATGTTATCGAGGTTCGCTAACGACAGATTAAAGGCGTCTATCGCGGACTCGGCTGCGATTGTTCCCGATAAAAGGGCGACCTCTGCTCCCAAAATCCCATTAGGGTTCTCGGTGATTGCGGAGAAAGTTTGCAATTTCCGCTTGAAGGCATCTCGAGCCAGACGCATCGAGTTCAGCTTGACATAGAGGGCTTCCTTGGCAGCCATGACCTCAGCGAGGGCGTCTTGGATCGATCCTTGGAAGTTCCGAATGCCCATCGTGGGAGAAGCGATTTGGTGAGGTCCGTCGTTCAGGTTGATCTCATAGGTAATAGATTCCTGAACCTGTGCATCCGAGCCGAATTTTGCTACAAGACTTTGGGCGCTTCCCGTTGAGGTATCTATTCTGGCGATCAGTTCAACGTATTTTTCGCTATAGATTGGGAGCTGGAAGGTCCTGACATCGTCCCTGACCTACCCCGTCGTCAGAACTGGTGGAGAGAACATCGCGACTGTAAACCTAGGGCCGGTTGATGTTGTTAGATAACGCGAGGACGGTTTGGATTTCCTGGTCGGTGAGGAGGGGGTTCATGGGGGGCATGGGGGGGGATTCGGCGGGGTAGCGATCGGCGATGGCGGCTCCGGGTTTGAGGAAGTAATCCTTTCGGAGTTGTTGGCTGTGGAAGCCGATTTATTTTGACTTGATTTTTTTAAGTGCTTTTTTGATGGAATGAAAATGATCTCAATATTTCGACTTTGGGTTTTCACCTTTTCCCTTTTCTGTTCTTTTAGTTTGTTCGGGCTGGGGGCGGTTGAGGGATTTGGCTCGCTTGACCCTTCGTTCGATCCCGACTTGGACGGTCCGGTCGATGAGATTAGAATATTGTACGACGGGAGGCTCTTGATTTTGGGGAGTTTCACCGCAGTCGATGGGGTAGGGCGACCAGGTTTGGCGATTTTGGAAATCGATGGATCCCTTGATGAGAGTTTTGATCCCGGAGCTGGGGCGAATGGCGAGATCCATTGTATCGAATTTGTTCACTTCAGGATCTATGTGGGGGGCGATTTTACCGAGTTCAACGGGGTGAGCGTGCCCTACTTTGTTCAGCTTGATTTCACCGGAGCGGTGAGTGCCGAATTTTCTCCGGGAGTGGGACCGAATGCCTCCGTCCTGACGATCGCGTCTGGGAGGCGGCCTTTTGAGAGTCAAGGAGCCTCTTCTCGGGCTGTGATCTTAGGGGGAGAGTTCAGTGAATACGGCGGGGAGGATGTCGGCTTTCTGACGATGGTGGAGTTGAGTGGGGAGCCCTTGCGAAGCACCCCGTCTGTCGATTTCTGGCTTTCTCGATTTCGGTCGGAGTCATCGGTGAGCTTGGTTCGGAGTAATAACTCGGAGATTTGGGTTGCTGGAACTTATTTGAAAAGCCAAGTTGAAGAGATTGAGGTTTTGTTCGAGTTTTCGACTCTTAATAATACGGTGGCACCGCATCCGGTGAATGGGACAATTCGCGAGCTTGGTATTTTAAAGCCAGCCCTCGGCAACAATGGAGCGCAGGAATTTAAAATTGTTTTGAGTGGCGATTTTACTGAGGTCAAGGAGGTCCCTTGCCCGGGGGTGGCAATTCTCGGTGCTTCTTTTAGAGGGCCAACGAGTTTGGTGACTGTTCCTGATTTTCCAATGCCAAGTTCCAGTATCAGCGCTATCGAAGGGGTTAAAGTCGATCCGGTCGGTCGGGGCCAGTTCCCTGGGTTGAGGTTTTTGCTGGGAGGTTCGTATGGCATGTCCGAGCAGTTACCTTCCCAAGGATTTACGATCTGGAGGCATGAAGAAAACAGTCGGACGATTGGAGAAGATTCCAATTCCTTCCCCGAGCCTGGGGTTGATGTTGGGGTGGGCGCGAATGGCGAGGTTCGAGCGGTGGCAACAGACGGCGAGGACCGCTTTTATGTAGGGGGATCGTTTACGGAATATGGCGGTGTGGCACGGGAGTATTTGGCAAGAGTCCATGGCTCGCAGGGTGCGCCGCCGCCACCGCCATCGCAGTATTTGGAGGGGTATGTGCCAGGACCCGGACAGGTGGTTTTGCGTTGGCTGGGGAGTGAAAAACAGAGCAGCTTTGATGTCGAGCGTTCAAGTGATGGTGGTGTGACGTGGGAGCTTGCCGCGACAGTGGCTACCGAGCTGGTTATTTTAGACGGTGAGAATTTGGGGACGACGAGTTATCGGGTAAGAGGGCGAAATTTGAATGATTTTTCGATGCCGAGCGAGGTGATTTCACTGGATGTTTCTGAAGTTCGGAATCCAAGTGGAGGGGTGTGGGACTTTACATTTTCAGACAGTGTTCCAGAAGATTTGGATTTTCGGAAAGCAGGTTTTTTGCCAGATGGCCGCCTGCTTGTTTTGGGGAATGGTTTAGAGATTGAGGGTAATTTCTATGGAGAGTTGGTTGGGCTTTCGAAGGACGGTCTCTTGGCCGGGGACTTTACGGTCGAAGGAACGATCAGTCCAAGTGATCGAGTGAGTGATTTTGAATTTTTGCGAGGAGGGCAGCTTCTCATTGCGGGGAATTTTGAGACTGTAGGTGGGCATCAAAGCGCGGGGGTAGCCCGCTTGAATGGTGATGGAACGGTAGATACAACCTTCACGATGGCGTCGCCTTTTTCAGGAAGGGTCTTGGAAATCGGAGTGTATCCGGGTGGGCGAATTGGGATGATCGGTTTCTTCTCGGAGGTGGGTGGTGTTGCCGCCGGCAGCTTTGCGATCGTCGAAGAGAATGGGAACCTACCACTGGGGGTGGTGTTTCCTGCTGAGTTCAGAGTGACGGGCCAGGAATTTGTGGCTGGCCTGGAGGATGCCTTGTATTTGTATTACGGGGGTGACTTTGGTCAACAGTCACTTGATGGGCCTGTGGTTCGGTTCCTTCCGGACGGGACGCCGGATTCTCTCTTTGAAGTTGGATCCCTTGGGTTTTCAATTTCTGAGTTTAGTCTTGATCGTCGGAAAAGAGTTTTGGTTGCGGGTTTTGGGGGGGCGGTGGGTCCGGGACGCTTGCCTTTGAAAAGGCTGTTTTCTGACGGTACTGTTGATGAGAGTTTCGAGCCTCCGATGGTTCCCAATGTGAGAGCGTCTGCTGTGGTTGCGGTGAGAGAACTGGCTGATGGGAGGATCCTTGTGATGGGGGATTTTTGGAATTTGGCGGGAGCGGGGATTTCGCACGTCGCGTTGCTCCTGCCCAATGGTGATTTAGATCCATCGTTTTCACCACCACAGGCTGTGGGAGGTGCTCCGGTGCAGTATTTTAGAATCTCGCCCGACGCTGAACTCTTAGTGCGGAATGATGGCGAAGTGTTTCTTTTACGTTCGTCCCGGGAGCGCGAGGATTATGATCATTTGAAGTTTCAGGTGGAACTCCAAAGCCCTTATGAGGTCTGGCGTCAGTCGGTTGGCCTGAGTGAGGACGGTGTAGATGCTGACGGGGATGGCTTCAGTGATTTGCTGGAATACGCCCTTGATTCATCTCCGCTTGATGCCTCGGATCAGCCGTCGCTTGGTATTCATCATGGTGCAGATTTTCAAGCCGAGGTCGGGTTCCCGAGGCCGGATGTCGACTATCAGTTTGAGCGATCACTTGACTTGCAAAGTTGGGGGACAGAGGGAT
>JBLHUR010000159.1:0-14063 GCA_047629805.1 Akkermansiaceae bacterium
TTGCCGACGCGGGCCGCCAAAGGGATCGTTGTGATTGCTTCCAATCGTTGCGAGAGCATTCGGATAGCGGAAGGTCGCGATCTGATTGTCCTTGAAGCCATCGTCCTGGGAGGTGAGCGCGATGGAGGTCACCTCCACCGGTTTCCCTAACACCGTGACGAGGGCATCGATCAAATGACACGCCAGCTCAAAGAGACCACCCCCAGGATAGGTGGCGAGTTCCTTCCGGAGTGACGCCGAGGCCCGTTTCCCCATATGCCCGTGAACTTCGGTGATCTCACCAAGCCAACCCGCCTTCACCGCCTTAAAAAGAAATTCAAACGCTGGATTGTAGCGCAACATGTATCCCATCTGGATCGTTAGCCCGCGTTTCTTCGCTTCGGCATGCAGCGCTCGGCAGGGCGCCAAGGTTTGCCCGGCTGGCTTATCGAGATGAATGTGTTTGCCTGCTTGAAGGCAACGCAAGGCCGTGGGGACGAGCTCATCGATCTCGGTCTCGACCGTAATAATTTGAATGGCGGGATCTGAAAGAAGAGCGTCTTCAGAGGTCCAAGAGCACCCTCGATAGGGCTTTTGCTTCGCTACTTTTGCTCTTTGCTTCTCATCAGCTTCAGCGACCCCGACAACTTCATAGACGTCACTCAGGTCGAGCATCGTTGCGAGTTTCCCGGCAGCGTGCGCATGCTTCGTTCCAATTTGACCCACCTTGATGGGAGCCTTTACTGGATCTTGCGCAAATGTCAGATGAGATGAGAGCAGAGTGAAGCTTGAGCCTTCGAGAAATCGGCGGCGGGGCATGGTCGTCATAATCCAAGATTGTAGAGAACACCATGAATGATGGAAATGCGGAACCTCACTTGATTCGGCAAAGGTTTCTGCTCAGCTCCTATGAAGCTGGCGTCCCGCTCCCCGGTTCATCGATATTTTTCCATGGGCGCGCGAGGGAAGATGATGACAAGATGTTGCTACAGCGGATTACCTTTTAATCACCTTTGATCCCAAGACGATCGAGGGAGGTTTGCTGTTTCTCACCGCCATTGGAACGAAGCTCGGCAGCCGTCTTGCAAATTAGAGCATCGAGCTGAGCGATGACGGACGTGATTTCGCTTTCGGCAGGTCGCTTTTCTCCTTTTCGGGCCCATGATAACGGACGCAATGCGTATCCAGAGACGCCTCAAACGGTTGCACCGCTGAAACCAGCCCTCCGGGGGGCTAGGAATGCAACGAAGATGAAAGACAAACGCATTGGAATAGATTAATGAGGAGAGAATCAAACGGAATGCCGATGAACTCCCCCAGGCCAGAGAACACGATTGTCGAACGCGGTGACATGTCCTACGAACCTGGGTCCGGGGATTTCCCCGAAAAACGCTCGCCTGACTCCACCCACTTTGCCTGATGAAAATCGAGACCACCTCCATGAATCTTTTTGAACGTCGGCTCAGCCTTTGGGTCGCGCTGTGTATTGTCGCGGGGATTATGCTGGGAAAGATCGCGCCCGGCTTGATTCGCGCCCTTGATGACATGGCGATTGTCGTCAACGGTGCTCCCGTAGTTTCGCTGCCCATCGCAGTCTGCCTTTTCTTCATGATGTATCCCATCATGGTAAAGATCGACTTTGGGAAAGCGGTGACAGCACGAGGTAATTTCAAGCCAGTGCTTCTGACCTTGGTGGTCAACTGGCTGATCAAACCGTTTACGATGTTTGCATTTGCGACCCTTTTTCTGGGGGTGTTTTTCAAAGGCTTCCTCTCTGGGACCGAGCTTTTAAAGGATGGCACCGAGGTGGAGCTTTACCGATCGTATATTTCCGGCGCGATCCTTCTCGGAATCGCTCCGTGCACCGCGATGGTTTTGGTATGGGGCTCTTTGGCGAAGGGCAACCAGGGCCTGACTCTGATTATGGTTGCGGTGAACTCTCTTCTGATGCTCGCGCTCTACGGAATACTAGGAGGCTGGCTTTTGGGCATCAACAAAATGCCCGTTCCGTGGGAGGCCTTGCTCCTGTCGATCTCGATTTACGTGGCACTGCCTCTGGTAGCGGGATTCCTTTCCCGGAAATGGATCATGAAAGTGAAAGGGCTTGAGTGGTTTGAAGATAAATTTCTCCGCTTCCTTACCCCTCTCTCAATCTCGGCCTTGCTGGTGACTCTCGTTTTACTCTTCAGCTTTAAAGGGGAAGCCATCCTGGCAAATCCTTTCACCATTCTTTGGATCGCCATTCCGCTGGCTCTTCAAACCGTATTTATTTTTGCGATGACATACCTGTCGGCGAGATTACTCAAGTTCACTTACGAAGATGCTGCTCCCTCGGCCTTGATTGGTGCCTCCAATCATTTTGAAGTGGCCATCGCCACTGCCGTGATTCTCTTCGGCCTAAACTCGGGTGCGGCACTCGCGACCGTGGTGGGGGTCCTTATCGAAGTTCCCCTGATGCTGATGTTAGTTGGCTTTTGCCGAAGAACCTCACATTGGTTTTCCAGCTCCTGAAAGTCTTAGCTCAAAAGGACGCGGTGGCATGTTTCAAAGCTTTCAGGACAATCTCCCTGGCTTTGGATAAGGGGGAATTCGATAACTTGTAACGCTCAGGTTGTCTGCTACGTATCCTCTCATCTCAGGACCATGTCTATCATCACCCACCCAAAACCTTTGCTATTCACTTGCTGCCTCATGTTATCCTGTCCCATTGGTTCAGCAAATGCTGACGATACCAGTGAGGCTCAGGTTGCCTATCCGGGGCATTTTTCCCGGCCCCCATCTGAGGGAAAAGACTACAACACCTGGCGTGATGCGGCTGGGCCTGACATTGGTGGGATGAAAGTCAATCCGGAGCGTTTGCCTTCGCGCGTTGACAACTCCACGCGTCCGCAGTTTCCGGCAATCTATAAACAGAAGTGGGGGGCTTGTGGCCAATTCGCGGCGGTGGCGTCAATCTTCACTTATGAAATGAACGTCTTGAATGGCAGCATCGCCGATACCGACGCGACCCGCTTCCCCGCCCACTTTTCGTGGAACATGATGAACCACGCAGAAAACAAAGGATCGGAGGCTTACCATGGTTGGGAAGTGGCCAAACGCATCGGCGTGCCGACCGCCAAGTCCTACGGCGGGGTCCGCCTCGATAAGATTGGGGTATGGCCAAACGGCTACGAGATCTGGCGCGAAGCGATGGCGTATCGTGTTTCAGGCTATCGATACACTCCCGCCAAGACCATCGACCAACTCAACGAAGCGCGCGGTTGGATTTACGACCGTAATCAAGCAAATCCCACCGAGCCTAACAAGCAGACCATCGGTGGATTGTTCGCGTTAGACGGGCGCATGGGTGAATTAAAAAAAGTGACGGTGACCATTCCAAAAGGAGAGCACGCCGCGGGCGAAGATCTCTGGACTCGCTGGGGGCCGACGGGCTTCGGGCACGGCATCACCTGCGTGGGATACGATGACCAGGTCGGATACGACCTGAATGGCGATGGCAAAATCACCAATGATCTCGACCTCAATGACGATGGCAAGGTCACCCTCGCCGACTGGGAACGCGGGGCCTACATCGTCGTCAACTCATGGGGCAAGAAGTGGTCAAATGACGGCCGGATTTATCTGCTCTACAGCGCGATGATTGACCCGACTTGGAAGCGGGGGAACTTCCTGGGCCGGATCGAAGTTGCCCGCTATCTCCCCCTCCGGACCCTGAAGCTCAAGCTCGCTTGCGACGACCGAACGGATCTGCGGATGACAATCGGGATTGCCGGTGACAAGGATGCCACCGCCCCCGAGCACGAGTTTGCCCCGGAAGCACTCAATGGCTGGCCCCTCTTCGGTGGGGGGAATGCCGGCCACGTTCCCCTCGCAGGTCCGGATGATGATAGCCCGCTCGAAGTTGGGATCGATCTCACTTCTCTGCTCAAGGAACTGGGCCCCGATCAGGATGGCAAAGGTCGACTCTTCCTTCGTTTGAGTCGGGCCGATGGGAGCGATGCCACCGGTGAGCTGCACGAATGCAGCCTACGAACCTACGATCCTGAGGGCCTCTTCCTCCGCGAATCACGCCTCGAGATCGAAGATGGAAAATTTGGCGAATCGCCCTTCACGCTTGATACGACGATGAGTGATCTCGCAAGCGAGTAATCTTGTTTTTTCAGGTCGTTGGACTTGGCTTTGACGTGCTTCCAGCGGCCCTGCAATTCCTCCAACCGGGGTTCCCCGAAATCTTTGGTCTCAGCGGCTGCGACCTGGCCCTTGAACTCAGGCATCCCGACTGGAACGGCCATCGCTTTGCGGAACTCACGAAGCCAGCCGACGTGATGCGGTTCGATTTGGCGGAAGCGCTCGCTTTCGAGTTCGCCATTGATGCCAAGCACTCCAATCACGGCCGGCATCTTGGGCGTCTTGAATTCCTTTCTGAGATCCCGGATCATGCAGCTCAGAAGGCGGGAGTATTCATCATAGCCACCGGGTTGGCCGGCATTGGGGTAGGTCGAGGTGTCTCCGAAATCATTGCAGCCCTGAAACCAGACAAAGCCTGCCAATTCATATCCTTGGGCCGCATCGTATTCGGGATAGACCCGCTTGATGTCTCCGAGGACCTTGTGAGCATGCTCCGTCATGAGCCGATAATAGTGACCAGTGCGTTCTTGATATTCAGCGATGACCTGAGCGGGATCCTGGTTTTCTTTTTTAAGTTCTTCCTGCTGCTTAAGAAAAGCAGGGTGAATGCCAGCACTCGGTGGGCGAAAATCAATCCCGAGACTTTTGCCTCCCCACGAGGTTTTAATGATTAGTATGGATTCCTTGTGGTGCTCCTGCATGTGAATACCAAAAGTCAGCTCGGGGCCAATTTTGGGAGCCTTGCGCCCAGCCCCAAAACCAGCCTGAAGTTGGCCAAACTTTTCTTCACGATGAGTTCCCAGAGATGAGCTCCAGACATTCTCAACAAGTTTAGGGCTTCCGTCGGGATGCCTCATTGTTTCGAGCATCGGAACTCCCGTTAATGAGGGTGGAAAGCAAGATGAGCGATCGTTCCTAGCTAGGGCCTCTCTTCGACCCGGAAAAAGGCCTTGGTCTCGCTGTTCAACTCTGGAATCCCGGTGAGATCAAATTCTTCGGTAGTCGTTTCGCCTGCGTCAGCGGGGACTCCGTCGTCCAAATCAGAATCCCAATTGATCATGTCGGTCGAATAAATAACCGCGTATACGCGGCCCGAAACCGAGTTCCAGGTCAGGGTCAATATCTGGTTCAGTTCGGCATCGAGCGCGTAAGTGATTTCGGTGATGGCTAGGGGCGCGGAGAAAGCTCCAACCGTCACGCTACCCTCGCCGATGATCCAATCTACGGAATTGTTGTAAGTGCCCGGGGCGACCGCAGTGTAGGTCCCCAGGCCCTCTAGGTCGGTGAACAATTTATCTTCTCCGATCACTTCATTGACGCCCGCATCGATATTCAGAACACCCTCCGCGCCGATGTAGAGTTCGGTGGCATCATCGTCGATCGCACCTTCGCCGCCGAGCGTATTTGTGGTGATTTGAAGCGAGGCAATCCCGCTTAGTCCGGCACGTCCTTCGAGCGTCAATGCAGATGTTTGGCCGAAAGCTCCCACCTTGTCCGCTACCCAGTAGCTGGGCTGCGGGTTGTCAGCGTTGCCATTATCGTTGTAGAGTCGGATCGTTCCGGTGATCGTATTTGGCGCTTCACCGGTGATGGTGATGAGTTCATCGTCATCGACCCCATCAGAGAAACCGCCGCTACGTGAAAGGAGGAGATCGCCCTCGCCACTGATCACGCCATTGATCGTGATATTCCTGTCTCTCTCTGCTCGAATATGGAACGGGGCCGCGGAGGCCAAGGATTCCAAGTTACCGATCGTAAAGGCTCTCAACTTGAGGACAATGTCCTGATTGCCCGTCCCCGTCCCCGTAATTCCGGCAACATCGATAAGGCCAGCTGGTGCGCTCTCCTCCGTCAACCTGGTGGAGTTATTCGCCAGCGTCGTTCGATCTATCGTGAAGGTATCTGCGCCATCTGGATAACCGTTGTCGCCATCATCTACCCCGCTTACGAGGGTCCAATTTTCGGACTTGCCCCATTGTTGTTGAAAATTTTGCCCGTCGTCGATGGGGGAACCCGCAGTGGTTCCAGCATTGTCTATTCTAAATGCGAAAACTGCCGCTGGTGCGACTTGAGTCGAGGCAAGTATCAAGGCTGCCAGGGAAAAGGTCGTATTGGATAATTTTTTCATAGCGTTTTTTGGGGACCCCTCAAACGACATTAGAATGCCGGAGGGGCTCTTTATCTACAGCACCAATTATTCCAAAGTTCCAACTTCACGATGGATTTTGAATTTTCATCTATTCCTCAAAAGGGTAAGCTTCGATCGATGCCGCCAGCCCCCTTTGTCCTTCAGTCTGCTTCTTTGCAAGTGGCGTCTTACCTTCGCGATTGTGTTGAGCGGCGGGTCTTCGTGACAGAAGTCCCGGGAATTCACCCGCTGGCGGCTCAGCTGAATGTGAACCATAAGACCGTAACTAAGGCGCTTCGTCTTTTAGAAGTGGAGGGTGTCTTGGCATCTCAGGGACCGGGGAGGCGGCGGAGAATAATCAACTCGAAATCTACTGAGGATCAATCACTTCGCGTTGGAATTCTTTGTTTGGAAGCGCCTGATCCGGGTCTGGATCCGTTGATCGATACGGCCGAAGGCGGAACCATCGGGCGGGTTCCCAAGTCAAGTGTCTAGTAGTCCGCGCCGTTGTCACTCGCTTCGACCGAGGTCTTCCATTTCGTCCACGCTTTGATCATGACTTGCAATTTTTCAGGATGCTTTGAGGCAAGGTTCTTTGACTCTGTCGGGTCTTTGGAAAGATCATAAAGCTCCCACGCACGAGCTTTGGCTTTCCCTTTCTTTGGGGAATCGCGAACCGCCTTCATCTTGCCATCATGCCACGCGGCCTTGCCTCGAATATGAAAGGCCAAAGGCTTTGGCCGCTCCGTCATCGTGCCATTGATGAGAGGAAGTAAGCTCACCCCATCAATCGGACGTTGATCCGGCATCTCAATATCGAGGATATCCATGATCGTGGGAAAGTAATCCACCGTACAAGTCGCCACTTTAGATTTGGCGGACTTCTTGATTTTAGCAGGCCATTCAATGAGCCCCGGGACACGAACGCCACCTTCGTAGAGACTGCGCTTTCGTCCGCGGAACTGTCCCGCTCGTCCGGGTGATTCATCATTCCCTTCCGGGCCATTGTCGGAACAAAAAGTGAGCACGGTATTGTCGGCGATCCCAAGCTCACGCAGCTCGGCACGAAGCCGTCCCATCGCCCGATCCAGCGCGGTCACGCACCCGTAATAATTTTGCTGGAAGCCGCTCGTCTTTCCATCGTCGTAGCTCGCCGCATCTGCGCGACTCGCAACGACAGGTAAATGTGGGGCATGAAACCACACAATGGCGAGGAAGGGCTCATCCTTGTTCGCTTTCACAAAGCTTAAAGCACGATCCATGATCAACTTGGAGTCATCCCCAAGAAGTTCCGGCGATTTTGGATCGATCATTGTTTTCTCCGCCGTCCAATAATACGTGCCGTAGTTTTCTTTCTTGGTGCCCTCTGGAATTTGATGCCAGCCCTGTTGGGTCGATGAAGTGAAGTCCTTGCCATTGCCTACCGACTTGGCCGGTTTCCACATCGGATCGTATGTCGGCGTCTTAGCCTCGGTCGCGAAGGTCGTATCAACCGCATGTTTCCATGGCGGCGAAAAATCCTTAGGCTTCTTCGCTCCTCGATTCGATTCCTGCACCTCGCGAGTCAATGTCCCCATGTGCCACTTTCCAAAATGCCCCGTGGCATATCCCTTTGCCGCCAGGGCTTCATAAATCGTGAATTCGCCATCTCTCAAGTGGCCGTGATTCGCGGTGTAAATTCCGGTGCGATCATGATGTCGGCCCGTCACAATCGAAGCCCGCGTCGGCGAACAAACGGGTGCCTGCGCGTAGAAGCGCGACAGTATGAGACTGTTCTGCGCCATCTCATCAAGATGAGGCGTCCGGATATGAGTCCCGCCATTGAAGCCCACATCTCCCCACCCCATGTCATCACACATCACGAGAATAAAGTTGGGTTTTTCAGCTCCCAGTGATTTTCCACCAAGCGCAAATGAACTAGTGAACAGGCAGAGAAGGATGGGAATACGCATGGTCGTTATTCTGGTGAGTGTGCAACTATCGGGTCACCAATAGAATCGTTTTCTTGGCAAATCGCTCCGTCAACTTCTACCATCCAGTGGTTCACTACCTCCCCGAGGAGGACACCCAACACCAGGTAGGGTGGGGGACTTCCGCAATCTCGACAAAATCGGAGAAGGCCTTTCCTTTCACTTTACGACACCAAGGCCTGTGTCAGTCCGCTTAAAACAGAATTCCAGTTGACCAGAACCGTCATCGAACCTACAGAGACTTCGTTCCAGAGATTGACCTAGCCGATCAAAAGGAACTCTTCATCTTCTTTTAGTTAGGATAAAAAATACGAACATGGCCTCAACACAAGCACGAAATCAAAACAGGACTCGTCCCACGAAGTCACATTCAGCGAGAACGAAGCGTCAAAACGACCATAAAAAGCGTCTCGTTGCATTGGGTATGGATGAAGTAACTGTGGCTGCGATGAATCCCAAAGAGATTCGCACCAAGCTGAAGCACCCTGCCAAAGTGGCGAAAGAGTGCGCTGCCAAGGAGTCCTAAGAGGATTCGGGAGGCCGCCCTCTCTCAAGATGCGGTGTTTTTTCTCAATTGTGGTCTAGCCAAGGGTATTTCACCCAGACCACTCTTTTTTCGTGCCTGGTAATCAAGGACTTTGATCTGATGAGGAATGACATCACGACAGGATTAGCAGGAGTAGGAATTTATGGGGTGTCAGTATTGCTGCCCTTGCAGAGAATGAAGGGGGCAAATCATTCCTGCGCCGATTCACTCCGCCTCACCCCGTCGTAAGACTATTGGAGATAAAGGGATACGCCAGACTCCGCTGTTAAACAGCCTGGCATGTTTTTTTGTTTTTTCGCCCCTCTTCCCCCCTTTCGCCCCCCCTCCGCTCCGGCCCAAAGGCGGCTTCAAAGCCCTCCCGCCAAAAGCAAATCCCTAGCAGTCAGTAGCAGTCAGTCAGTCACGGATTGGTAATTCCGATGCGCAGGAAAAGACGATCATTGTCGCCTTCCGGGACGCTGAAGAGGTGTTGGGGGGGGTGCCGGTGTCGGGGATGATATGCCAGTCGGTTGGTTCCAGCGTGGTGCTCCAATACGCGTGGAAGGTGATGCCACTGATTCCCGGAGTCTCAGTGAAGTCGTAGAAGAAATTGCCGCCGCTGTATTGTGCGGCTGGGAGCTGCATGCTGCTGTCCACCATCGGATCCAAGCCGAAGGCATACTCGACCAGGTTCGCAAGGCCATCCTTGTCGAAATCAAATGTATCCGCCCCATTGCCGCTGTTGGCGGGGTCGCCGAAATTGGTCTGCCGCCAGGTCTCGATGGCGGTGGGCGTCTCGGGGATTGAGGTGAGGGTGAAGGCCTTCTGGTCTCCATCGACTCCGTTGTATGAGATCCTGAAACTGTTCGTGCCAAGTTCGAAAACGCTGTCGTCGTCCAGTCCCTCGAAGGTGCCGGGATTCCAGCTTCCGGTGTAGGTAAGGAAAGTGAATGTCGCGCCATCGGCGATAGGCACATCCGCTCCGATGTTCGCAATGTTGAGTTGAGCGAGTTCGACAAGATTGATGTCCCCATCGATGTTGAGGAGGTCGGTGGTCATGTTGGAAAGATCGATTTCGATATTCAGCACTGAACTGGCGGCGAGTGAGACCGAGCCTGTGTTCAGAGTGCCGATGCTAGAGCCTGGTGATAGGGTTCCTCCGTTCAACACGGTAACGGCTCCGATTGTGCCGTTTGTGCCTCCCAAGGTGGCGCCTGAATGAATGGTGCTTGTGCCGATGATGCCTCCCCCTCCGCTGACGAGGAGCTTGCCTTGCTGGACGATAGTTCCGCCTGAGTATTCGTTCACGCCGGTCAGAGTCAGGGTATTGGAACCAGTCTTTGTTAGGCCTCTTGTCGTCGCTGCTACGGATGTCGCGTAGGTGAAATCCCCCGCCGTGGTGTCGATCCCGACGTTGGAATTTGCGCTGTTGGAAACTCCCGCGAGTGTCCCGGCGAAGAGCGAGTCCACGTCCGCTGAGCTGAACGAGCCGGGTGAGGAGCCGACGCCGAGCGCGAGTGTGGCTCCGGCGGAGACGCTGAAGCTGCCGGTGGCGGGCTTCGCGCCGGTGTTGAGCAGGCTGAGGGTTCCGCCGGTTACGGAGGTTCCGCCGGTGTAGGAGTTCTGCCCGGAGAGCGTCACTTTCCCAGCATTGGAAATGATGCGCCCGTTGCCATCAATGTCGCCAGCGATGGATAGCGCAGAGGTGTTGTTGAACGACATGTTTGTGAAATTGTTGAGATGGATTTTTCCGGAGGAGAATGCGGTGATGTTACCGCCTGAGAATGACAGGGATCCTGCGCTGACCGTGGTGTCGCCGGTATAGGTGTAGGATGAGCCGGTGAGGGTGATCCTGTTGCTGCCGACCTTGGACAGGCTGAGCGCGCCGGAGGACTCCCCGATGTCTCCACTGTAGCTAGCGTCGTTGCCCGGGCCGAAGCCGCCGCCGAACGGATCGTCTGCGCCTATCGTGAGGGTGACGGCTGCGGCGCCTGAATTGGTGATGGATCCGCCGCCGGTCATTTCATCGAACCTCATGCTGTTCCCTCCGAGATCGAGGGTGGCGGTGGTTCCGATCGAGATGTCCGACCTGTTAGGCAGCGCCGCCGAATTGCCAAGGCGCAGGGTGCCTTCTTCCAATTTGGTATCTCCGGAAAACGTGTTGGCCTCTGTCAGGACGAGCGTCCCGGAGCCGAACTTGCTCAGGCTGATGGAGTTCGCGCCGCCATTGGGGTTTGCGATGACCCGGTCGTAGATGAACTCGCCGCTGCTGGCGTTTGTTGTGTCAAAGCCGATGGCGGAATTACTGCGGAAGCCGCCGTTCGCTGTTCCGAGCGCCAAAAGGCTCCCGATATCATCTGCGGTGAACTCGCCAGCACCGCCGACGTTGAAGGCGGCTGTCCCTCCGAAATCCAGGTTCGCTTCGGTCCAATTTGCGGTGTCTGCATTGTAGAGCGAGGCACGGTTGCCGAACTGAAGGATGCCGCCTCCGAAAACCTTAGTGGTACCGGTATAGCTGTTTGACCCGGTGAGTGTCAGTTTCCCCTCTCCACCTACTGTTAGTGAGCCGTTGGTGCTCGAAAGCGATCCGGCCCATGTGATTTCCCGGTCGCCGGTGTTCACCACGAAGGACTGGTTGTCTGCGGCACTGAAACGGGACGAGTAATCGGTGGCATTCGCGGCGGTGTGGAGCAGGTATCCGCCGCCGAAGGAGATCGTGCCTGCTGTGCCCAATGCCTCGGCGCTGTCGAGGGAGAGGAAGCCTCCGTTGATCGCGGTGCCGCCGATGTGGGTGTTGGTTCCGGAGAGGCTGAGGATGCCGGTTCCGGCCTTGGTGAGCGATCCTGCACCGCTTAGGTTGCCGGCGAAGGTCCGTGTCAAAAGGCCACCGGTGGGGTTGTTGTTGATGACTCCACCCACCGCCAGCGCAACACCTGCGCCGGATCCATTCTGAAGGACGATGTTCCCGGTGCCGGAAATACCGCCGATTTCGGCCATGGTGACGCCATCGAAACTAATGGCTCCGGATGGGTTGAGCGTGACGTCAGCGGCTGCCAAGGCCTGTGGGGCGGCGATTCGGATCTCCCCGCCATCGACCAAGGTTGGACCCGCCAGCGTGCCGGTGATTTTGAGGACGCCTGCTCTGACGGTGCTGCCGCCGGTGAGGGTGCTTGTGCCGGAAAAGACCTGGGTTCCCGCACCAAGCTTGCTCAGGGAGCCTTCTCCGCTGATGCCGCCACTGTAGGAATGGGTGCCGGATAGATCGAGCTCCAGGATGGAGTTGAGGCCGATGCTGGTGTCTCCGGCCATTCCGCCGCGGATGGCGAGAGTACCTTGGGTGATCGCGGTGCCGCCCGCGAAGCTATTGGCTCCGAGTAAGGTCAGCTTGCCAACACCCGATTTTGCCAGCGTGCCGCCATCGCTTGTCAGGTCGCCTGCCCATGAGATGTCCTGCCCGTTGGTATCGATGGAATAGGCTTGCGCGGCCGCATTGCTGAAACGGGTGGAGTAGTCGGCCGTATTCGCCGCGGAGTGCCGCAACTGACCTCCGCCGAAAGAGATCGTTCCACTGGCTCCGAGCGCTCCTTCGCTGAGCAGCTCGAGTCTCAATCCATTGATGTTGGTGCCGCCTGTGTAGCTGTTTTCGCCGGCCAGGGAGGCGGTGGAAGTGCCGGAAAGTGTGAGCGAGGCAGCTCCGCTGATCACGCCGCTTGCCTCCTGCGTCAGGCTCGCGAAGTTAGAAAGGGTGATCGCTGTGTCCGCCATGGAGCCGGTGAGCTTGAAACGACCTTCTGATATCTGGGTTGCGCCGGTGTAGGTGTTCGTGCCGCCAAGCGTGGTGAACGCCGATGTGGCCACATCCATGAAGAGCGAAGAGGTGCCGCTGATCGAACCTGTCGGCGCCTGGGTGAGAGCGCCGACTCCCTTGACTTGGATTGCGGTGTCGCGAAGTGATCCGGTGAGATCGATGGTGCCTGTTGCAACTTGGGTTGAGCCGGAATAGCTGCTAGCTCCCGAAAGCGTGAGCAGACCGCCCCCGGCATGGATGAGGGAGCCGCTTCCGCTGATCTCGCCGGCGAAAGCCACGGCATCGGAGCGATCGAAGCGGAGCGAACCGTTGTTTGTGACATTCCCGGTGATCTGACCAGTGGTGCCGCCATCTCCGATCGCGAGTGTGCCTCCGTTGATTGTGGTTCCCGCTCCGAAGGGCTTCCACCCCGTGAGTGTGAGCGTGCCCTCACCCGATTTGGTAAGCGGCTGGTTCGCTATGAGGTTGGTCGCCCAAGTGACTTCTTGGCCGTTCGTATCCACGCTGTAGGTGGAAAAATCGTCGAAACGAGAGGAGTAGTCCCTTGTGTTTTGTGCGGTGTGCTTGAGTGCCCCGCCGCGTAGAAAAATCGTCCCAGTGCTACCTAGCGCCGACAAGCTACCGAGCGTAAGCGCCCCTTCGTTGACTGTTGTTCCCGCGCTGAAATTGTTGATTCCGGAAAGGGTTACGGAGCCGGTGCCGTCTTTTACAAGCTTTCCGTCATCGGTGATATTCCCCGCGAACGTGACGTTGTCCGAGCGGTCGAAGCCCACGGTTCCGCTGCTGGATATGTTCCCAGCGATGCTGCCGCCATTACCGATGATGAGGGTTCCGCTTGCCCCGACGGTGGTGCCGCCTGAGTAGGTGTTTTCGCCGGTGAAAATGGTCTTTCCGAGGGAGTTTCCCACCAACACAGCTCCTGTGCCTGATGCCGCGCCTGAATAGATGCTGTTTTCAGAAGAATTAAATCTCAGGTTGGCATTGTTGAGGATGTCCGATGAGACGTTGACGTCGCTGAAGCTTAAGGTGCCTTCGCTGATAGTAACGCTTCCCTGGTCAAAGGCATGGAAGATGCTCAATTGACCTGCGCCGGTTTTCACAAAAGACCCGGAGCCGCTGAGGGTTCGACGCAGGGAGTCGGAATCGGAGCGGTCGAACCGGATTGCTGCGTTGTTGATGATTTCTCCGTTGATCTGGCCTGAGGTTCCACCATTGCCGATGGAAAGCGTTCCGGCATTCACTGTCGTGGTGCCAGCGTAGCTGTTTTCTCCCGTGAGGGTGAGCGTGCCGGTACCGGTTTTTATCAGGGATCCGTCCAGGCTCACGATGTTGCGGGGGTTTAGATCTGCTGCCCACGTCACATCCCTGCCATTAGTGTCCACGGAGTAGGCTTGCGCGACGGTATTGCTGAAACGGGATGAGTAGTCGGTGTCGTTGTTGGCGGAGTATTGCAAGGCGCCTCCCGAAAATACGATATCTCCAGTAGTTCCGATTGAACCGGCGTTGCTGAGCGCGAGATTGCCG
>JBLHUR010000160.1:0-13953 GCA_047629805.1 Akkermansiaceae bacterium
AAACAAGTTCGCCTCATGCACGAGGTCGAACAACGCAACGCGCCGCCGCATGCTATGCCAAATATCGGGCCGGCTGATCTTGTCGAGCCGGATCCAGACTCACTGGCGCGCCAAGAGGCACGCCTCAAGAAGCTTGCCGCCTTGTTGCCAATGGGAGACTCGGTGCGCGGGGGGGAACTATTCCACAATGCGACCAAGTCCTTGTGCATCACCTGTCATGTCATGGGGGATCAGGGCGTGAAATTTGGACCAGACCTGACCGGGATCGGATCGATTCGCAGTGAGCGAGATTTGTTAGAAGCGATCGTCTATCCCAGTTCATCGATCGCCCGCAACTACGAGATGGTAAGCGTCCGGACGAAGGCTGGGGAAAGTGGGGGGCTGATCCTCAGAGACAGCGTAGATCAGATGGTGCTATCGCCAGCTCCGGGGGTGGAGGAAGCAGTTTTCCTCCGGGATATCAAAGAGGCAAAGTATGCGAGCGTTTCGCTCATGCCTCCGCTTGCAGATGGACTTTTAAAGCCTGGTGAAATCGCCGATCTGGTAGCCTATCTGAAATCAGCCAAGTTGCCGGGCACGACTGAGGCGGCTACGGGGAAATCAACAAAGCTGCCGGAGATACCCGCCCATCTGCCGATTAATTTGCCTGGCCTTCACGCATACGCTCAGAAGAGTATCGTGGCGGGCGAGGAGATCGAATTCCGGGTCAGCAGCAGTGTCCCTTACGATTTGAGCGTGGTGCAGCTGGGGTCGGATCCCGAGAACCGGGATCAGGATCCCGTGCTAGAAAGGTTCCGCGTCGAGAAGCCGAAGTCACAACCGATTCATCCGGGATCGTACGTGCACGTGAGCAAGGGTCTGCCCGGTGAGAGGCGGCTGAGCCAACTGACTTTGGAATGCTGGATCCGCCCCTTCAACCTGGCCGGTTGGCAGGGCTTGATCACGCAGCACGATTATCCGAATCGTTGCGGGATCGGCTTGTTTCTAGATGGCGACCGGATTGCCTTCATGACTGGAACGGGAGGTGCCTACGATCCGGCTTCGCTTCACGAGACCGAGCGAGGTCTGATCAAAGCCCAGCGTTGGCATCACGTGGCGGCGAGCTGGGACGGGAAGAAAAAGCGCATTTACATCGATGGCAAGCTGTCGGGCGAGTTTCCTTTTGCCGGGGTGGTGCGGCCCGGGAAGACGGCACTTCGGATCGGTGCCTACGGCAGCGATGGGGTGGCCGCGAGTTTTTACAACGGTGACATCGCGATGTGCGCCCTGCACGGGCGGGCGCTCGATGGAGAGGAGATCCAGAAATGCGTTGCGGATCGTGGTCTGACAGTTCCAGAAGGGGAGTCCGTTCTGGGGTGCTGGCCGTTCACCGAAGAACGCGGCACGCGGGTCGCCGATGCCGGATCGGACGGACGCGACGGACAGATCATCAACCGTGGAACCTGGATGGTCGGAGGCCCGAGCTTCGACGCCACGGCGATCGATCGCCACGATTCAAAATACCTCCCAAGCAAAGATCCACAACGCGGACACGGGCTGAGGTTGGCCGGGGACGAACTCTACAATGCCCGCTGGGAGGTCAACCACCGCTTCCGGGTTCCTGCCGATGCCAAGTCCGGAGTTTACGCGGGACGCTTCGATTTTCAGATGAACGGCAAGCCGATGCGCTATCACACCACCTTCATCGTGCGCCGCCCCGAATCGCGACCCAAGGCACCATTGTTGGTGCTTGTGTCATCCAATACCTGGCTGGCCTACAACTCGACTCCGTTCCCCGTCAATCACGGGTCAGGTTTGATCGACATGGGGACCGGAGGATTGGGCAACAGCCACCCGGGTGCTCCCAAATACAGCTGTTACAGCGATCACCACAACGGTCAGCCAACTTACAAGATTGGGATGAAAGTGCCCTGGCCGGCTGCCGGGCCAAACAAGACTTATATTGGTGGCGGATACAGCCACCTCCTCCGTGGTGAACGCTTTCTGCACCTGTGGTTGGACAAGCACGGATACGAATACGACGTCATCACCGACCACGATCTGGATCGAAATCCTGAAGTGTTGAAGGGTTACAAAGCGGTCTGCATCAACGGGCATAGTGAATACTGGTCACCGCGCGCTTACGACGGACTCGACAATTATCTGAAAGCCGGTGGCGCGGCGGTCGTGATGTCGGGCAATACGATGTTTTGGCGGGTGAGCTTCGACGAGACCGGCGAAGTGATGGAGTGCCGTAAGTTTGGCAAGAGTATCGGCGGTCGGGCGCGTGCTAAAGTGGGAGAACTCTATCACAGCCACGATTTCAAGCGAGGAAGCTTGATGCGGTTTTGCGGTTATCCCGCGTGGAAGTTGGTCGGCCTGACCTGCATCGGATGGGGCGGTGGGACCTTCAAACCTTATCAGGTCGATCTGCCGGATCACTTCTTGTTCAACGAGCCCCACAAGGCCGGACTCAAAAAAGGGGAGGCGTTCGGGTTCGCTACTAAGATGATCGGAGCGGTCGGCCACGAGTACGATGTCCGGCTCTCGACTTTGCTCAGGGCAACCGAAAATCCGGCGGTGAAAGGACTGGGAGAGCCCGAGGGGATCACCACCTTGGCGCGTAGCCACGACAAGCGAAACGTCCTCGATTTCAACGCCGAGGCTCACAAGGCGAGATCGGGCGATGAGCAGACCATCGCGGAGATCATCTACTGGGAACGTCCTGAAGGCGGTCGCGTGTTCCATACCGGATCGATTGCGACCGCTTGGGGCCTGTATCATGACGAGCACTTAAGCTCGCTGGTCAAAAACGTGCTGCACCATTTCGGTGTTGAAGGGAGCAAATCAGACCAATGAAAGGCATTTGCGTATGCTTGCTGATTTTGGCGGCTCCTCTCTTGCAAGCTTGATCGTCCTGAAAGCGCAGCGCGATTTGCCACGTAGCTTTCAAAGAAGTGATCGATAGGATATCCAGAATGCTGAAAGAAGAGGGCAAAGCCCCTTCTGATTTGCGCCTCTTCGGTGTATCTCCGCAGGAGCCGGTGGTTCGTTGCCGCAGGGACACGATTCGGAGGGGCCGCAAGTTGATCATGTCTTCTTGCCTGATGCTCTTTGTAGTCACGACATCCCGCGCCGAGGAAGCGAAATCTGCTTCAAGCAACTGGGCATTTCAGCCCCCGCAGGCTACCGTGGTCCCGGTGGTTGGAAAATCTGACTGGCCGCAAAGTCTAATCGATTCCTTCATCCTGTCGAAACTTGAGAAAGTTGGATTGACCCCAGTGGGCGATGCCGGTCGCGCCACCTTGGTGCGGCGTCTTTATTTCGATTTAGTCGGCTTGCCACCGACTCCCGATCAAGTGCGTGCGTTTGTGGACGACGCTGCTCCCAACGCCGTTCCTAAACTGGTGGACCAACTTCTCGCTTCTCCTCGATTCGGCGAGCGATGGGGTCGGCACTGGCTCGATGTGGTGCGATTTGCCGAATCAAGTGGCAAGGAGTTCAACTTCTCTTATCCCCATGCTTGGCCCTATCGGGATTACGTGATCGACGCTCTCAACGCTGACAAGCGGTATGATCAGTTTATCCGGGAGCAGGTAGCGGGGGATCTGTTGCCTGCAGCCCCGGACGAATCAGCCAAGGATAAGGAAGACCGGCTGGTCGCAACCAGCTTGTTGTCATTTGGGACCAAGCGGCACAACTCCGGCGGGATGGCCTACCGCATGGAGATCGTCGATGATCAGATCGATGTCACAACCCGTGCTTTTCTTGCAATCACCGTCTCTTGCGCGAAGTGTCACGATCATAAATTCGACCCGATCCCGACCAAAGATTACTACTCGATGGCAGGCATTTTTCTCAGCACCGAAGCTCTGTATGGCACCATCAAACAGAAGTATAGCAACAACCCAACGGACCTGCTTCCGCTTGGTTTCAAGGGCGCGGAGTTGCACGCCGCAGCGGAAACATACGAAAAGAAAATCGATGCTGTAAAGAAGACGAGAGACGAGAAGAAAGCCGAGCTGACCAAAGCTGAAGAGGCGAAGAAAAACCCCCCAACGAAGGAGATCGCCAAAGCCGAAGTCGCGGCTCCCGAGGCCAAGTCATTACCTCCAACCGAGGTTGAGGTGCCGGAGAATACGGAAAAATCAGAAGAAACGCCGGAGGCTGTGATTGCGCGGCTCAAGGCTGAAATCGTGCCGCTCGAAGCTGCTGTGTCCGAGCTGGAAAAGAACCGGCCGCCGCGCCCGCCTTACGCGATGAGCGCCCGGGATCGCGCGGAGCCTGCCGATACTAACATTGCGATCCGTGGTGACCTCGGCCAGCCAGGCGAGCTTGCCCCACGTGGTTTTTTATCCGCCATCCCTATCCCGAGGGTGCCAGCGCTCGATCCTAAACAGAGCGGTCGGCTGCAGTTGGCTCATTGGCTGGCAAGCCGTGATAACCCTTTGCCGGCCCGGGTGATGGTCAACCGAGTCTGGCACCATCTTTTCGGTCGTGGATTGGTCGAGTCCGTGGACAACTTTGGCGCAATCGGGACGCCCCCCAGCCACCCTGAGTTGCTCGATACCTTGGCGGTTGAGTTTATGAACGAGGGATGGTCGATCAAGCAGACCATCCGCAAGATCGTGCTGAGCAGGACCTACCAACTCAGCTGTGCGACCGATGAGCGGAACGAAAAAATCGATCCGGAGAACCGCTTGTTATGGCGCTCGCTCCCACGTCGTTTGCCGGTAGAGGCGATTCGTGATGCCATCCTTGTCGTCAGTGGCCAGCTCGAGGTCGAACCGCCAGTCGGATCCACTGTCACCGGGTTGGGCGACCAGTTGGTCCGCGGCGTTGACACCGAGAAGCTGCAGCCGCCTAGTAATCACCGCAGTGTCTATCTGCCGGTGATCCGCGACTATGCGCCTGAAATGTTCGACTGCTTCGATTTTCCTTCCTCGAGTCTGGTCAGTGGGAAGCGAGCCGTGACCGAAGTTCCCTCCCAGGCGTTGTTCCTGCGGAATTCCAAATTTGTCGCTGAGCAGGCAAGCCACGCGGCCAAACGCCTGCTCGCAGATTCAGCCGCGAACGATGATGCCGGTCGGATTGATCTTGCCATTCGTTGGGTGTTTTCACGCGCGGCCACTGCGGAAGAGCAAGAGGGTGCTCTCGCGCTCCTTGCGTTGACGCGCAACACCGAGGAAGAGATGGGGAGCCGCGATGAACGCGCTTGGTCGACCCTGTTTCTGTCATTATTTTCAACCGCCGAGTTCCGTTACCTCGTAGATATCGAAAAGTAAGATGAATCCCGTACAACAACCCATCAACCTGTCCCGCCGACACTGGCTCAAACTCGGATCGTGCGGATTTGGCTCGCTCGCTCTGGCCGGACTGACCGCCAGCCAGAGCCTGGCCGGACCGCAATCTCCGCGCATTCCACAGTTCGCCCCGAAGGCCAAACGGATGATCTTCCTGTTCATGAACGGTGGTCCGTCCCAGCACGACATGTTCGACTACAAGCCAAAGCTCTACAAGGATGGGGGCAAGGAGGGGAAGAAGAAAAAGAAGCTCTTGGCCCCGATGCGGGACTTTGCGCAGCATGGCAAGAGCGGGCTCTGGATATCCGAACTGCTCCCCCACATCGCCAAGCAGGCCGACCGCCTGTGCGTGATCAACAGCATGCAGACGGACAGCAGCGCGCATCCGTTGGCGATCCCGCTGTTGCACACCGGCAGTTTTCAATTCGTGCGCCCCTCACTCGGATCCTGGGTCTTGTATGGCCTTGGAAGTTCAAACGGAAATCTCCCCGGTTATGTGACCGTCAAACCGACGCGGACCTTTGGCGGCCCTTCGAATTATGGGAATGCTTTCCTGCCAAGCGCCTACCAAGCGACCCGCATTGGCTGGGAAGGGCGACCGGTGAAAGATGCCAAAATTAAGAACCTTTCCGGGAGTATGCCAAACGTCTCGAATGGTGTCTTGGACTTTACCCAATCGATGAATCGCGAATTACTGCAGCGCAGCGGTGGGAATCCAGATGTCAAAGGGGTCATCGACTCGCTCAACCTCAGCAGCAACATGCAGGAAGCAGTCCCCCAAGTCATCGAGACCGCTAAGGAATCACAGGAGACCCTGGATCTCTATGGGATCGGTGGAAAGCGGACCGACGACTTTGGGCGCCAGTGTCTGATGGCTCGCCAGTTGGTTGAGTCGGGGGTGCGCTTTGTGGAGGTTGCCAGTAGCGGCTGGGATCATCACTCTTCGATCGACACCGGTCTTCCGCGACGGTGCGAGGAGATTGACCAACCGATTGCCGCCCTGTTGACCGATCTAGAGCGCCGCGGCCTCTTAGACGAGACTCTGGTCTTTTGGGGTGGCGAGTTCGGACGTCAGCCGGAGTCGCAGCTTCTCGCTGGACAAAGCTCACCCGGTCGAGACCACAATGCGGCGGGCTACACCGTCTTCATGGCGGGGGGCGGTGTCCGCGGTGGCCTTGCTTATGGCAAAACCGACGAGCTTGGCTACGAAGCGGTGGAGAACAAGGTCCACCTCCACGACCTGCACGCGACGATGCTCCACCTGCTCGGACTCGATCATGAGGCGCTCACTTATCGATATGGTGGACGGGATTTCCGTCTCACCGATGTCCACGGAAAGGTGGTGCACGATATCATCTCGTAGGGCTTTTCTGTGCGGAACGCTTCCGGCATCACTCAGGCAATCGCGATGCTCTTTCTTCATCGTGTCTTGGGCATCGCCTTGGGTCGGTCGAGATGCTAGTCCTTGGAGGCTGATGAACGACTTCCGATTGCTGATTCCGACTTACTTCTTCTTACTCGTTCCATTCGCGGGAGCGCAGGACCGGAATAGAACAACCCCTTTTCCTCCTTCCAAGGATTTCGCAGTGGAGACGGTCGCGACGGACCTGTCGAACCCGATGGAAATGTCCATTGCGGGTGACCTTGTTTTCATTGCAGAGCTCCATGGCAATATCAAGGTTGTCGATCTCACCACTGGGATCACCCGCGTGGTTGCGCATCTGGAAGTGGATTATCGCAAGCCAGGCCCCAAATGGAGCTGGGATGTTGAGTCCGGCGTCCTGGGGATCGCGGTTGATCCCAATTTCAAGACGAACAAGTGGGTCTATGTTTGCTATACTCAGCCGGGTGGTGAGTCTGTAGAGCACGATCATGTGGTGTCACGGTTTCGCTACGAAAACGGTCTTCTGGACAAGGCGAGCGAGCAGGTTATTCTGAAGATTCCGTCGCTCCGGGATCTCGATCGAATTCATGAAGCGGGTTCATTGGCATTTGGTCCCGAGGGGAACCTTTATATCAGTAGCGGCGATAATCAGGATCACACCCAATACCTGTATTCAGCACGGACTTCGACCAATAGCGCCGTTTTGAACGGAAAGATTCTGCGGGTGCGTCCCGGAAAAGACGGAGGCTATACCATTCCGCCCGGCAATCTCTTTCCGCCTGGCACTCCCAACACCCGTCCGGAGATCTATGTCATGGGCTGTCGCAATCCGTTTCGGATCTCGATTGATGAACGAACAAGCCATCTCTACTGGGGCGAAAACGGTCCCGCTGATGCGTATTGTGGGAACTTGAAGAACGTCGATGAAAATCTCTTGCCGCTGGGTTACGACGAATTCAACCAGGCCCGAAAGCCGGGATTCTTCGGATGGCCCTTCTTCATCGGACCCAACGAAAGCTACCCGACCTACGCCTTCGATAAGAAGACGGTCACGGGTGCCTTCGATCCAAAGAAGCCCATCAATAATCTCAAGGGAAATACGGGTGTCAAAATATTGTCTCCGGCACAGAAGCCGCTGATTTGGTATAGCCATCCTCCGTCGGAAGAGTTCCCGTCATTGGGACAAGGAGGGGCTTCGGCCATCGGCGGACCGGTGTATTACCACGACGAAACTCGTAAAGCGGAGGCCGGCGGGTTGCCGAAGTCATTTGATCATCACTGGTTCATTGCTGACTACGCACGAGGCTGGGTCAAGGTGGTGGAGTTGGGCGAAAATGAAGAGATGGTCGCGATCAAAGCCTTTCCCTCCGACCATCGCTTCCAGACTCCCATCAACGTGAAGTTCAACCGAAACGGACAACTGTTTGTCCTGCAGTATGGCAAGGGCGGCTGGGATCCTAACAACGGCGGGAGCTTGCTTCGGATCAGCCATCGCATCGATGGGGGACTCGCGGGAAATCAAGTGGTGGCAAGGCCCATCCTCAGAGGATTGCCTGCAAAACATCCTGGCACCGCGCTGATGCGACAAAACAATTGTGCGGCCTGCCACCAGGCTGAGGGCACGCTGATTGGGCCATCGTTCGAGAAAATTATCGAACGATACGCCAGCCTCACGACGCGGGAAGATTACCTAAGGAAGCAGATTCAAAATGGGAGCAAAGGGGTGTGGGGGGAACTCCACCAGATGCCGGGCCACCCTTACTTGAAAAATGACCAGATTGAGCAAATGGTGGACGCCATTTTCGCGCTCAAGCTTGCCAAGCACACCGCCCGGAACCGTCCCGTCGACCTCGCAATTCCGGTCAGCAAACACTATCCCGGAACAGGCTCCGCCGAGCTGGTCGACGGAGTCACGGGTGATGAAAGCGATCTCAAAAACGGTTGGCTGGGCTTTGAGGGCGATGACCTCATCGCCACGATCGATCTTGGCGAAATGATGCCGATTCACGAACTAGGGCTTTCTTCATGTCAGGTGACATCTGCCGGGGTGTTCCTGCCAACAACTGTCGAATTTTTGATCTCGAGCGACGGGAAGGCCTTCCAATCGGTCGCAATCATGAAGCATGAAGTGCCGGTTAATGAGCCCACGGAACACCTCACCTTATCGACCAAAATAGAGCCAATTGAGGCGCGCTATATTCGGGTCAATGCCACGAGTCTCGGGACCATCCCCGACTGGCACTCGGCGAAGGGTCGCAAGGCTTGGCTCTTTGTTGACGAGATTCTCGTGAATCCGGTGAGTTAAGAGAAAGGGTGGTCAAAAAAAGATCCGGAGTTCACCGCTTAATTTCCAAGGCAATAAAGATGCTTCTCTCCCCGGAGATACCATTGGCCATCGACGATGACGGGTGAGGCTGAGAGGCCTTCGCCGAGAGACATTTGTGCGGTCTGTTCATATTCAGTCCCCGGTTTTACCACAGTGATGACGCCTTTTTCAGAACTCATGATGACGTGTCCTTGCATCACGACGAGTGAGGCGGAGTGTTCCCGACCGATCTTTTCTTTCCAGAGAAGTTCTCCCTTTTGAGCCTGGTAGCAGGAGCCCGTTCCCTTGTCGGAGACGACGATGTAATAACCGTCCGTGACGACGGGACTGGGGACGTAGGAAGCGTCCTTTCGAGTGTGCCAGATGACATGGGTCTCGGTGACGTTGCCAGTTCCTGTTGGGTCAATCGCCATCATGTGGCGGGAGGGGAAGCCGCAGGTCATGTAGATGTATTTTCCATCGTAAACCGGAGAGGCCACGTATTGCTCGGTGGGGCCGTCGATGATCCAGTGTTGTTTGCCGGTGTCGGGATCGTAGGAGGCAACGCATTTGCTGCCGGAGAGGATCAGCTGATTTCGGCCTGCAATGGTGCGGATGATGGGAGTGCAGTAGCTTCGCGTTTTATGCGGGCGGGGCGTCTTCCAGAGGGTCTTCCCGGTCTTGCGATCAAGCGCGACGATGTAGGCTTCACCATCGTGGTCACCATTCACGATGACCTTGTCTTTCCAAAGAATGGGACTGGCACAGTATCCATGGATGCTGGCAAAGACTCCGGGGCGAACTGACCAGGCTTTTTTTCCAGAGTAATCGTAGGCGGCGATGAACATCTTTTCTTGGTCGAGGAAGGAGAGGTAGATGAACTTACCATCAGTGGAAGGAGTGCTGGAGGCCCGGCTGTTTTTGCGGTGTACTTTCTCGATCGGTGCTTCAAGGACGGTTTGTTTCCAGATGACTTTACCGGTTTTTCGATCGAGTTTCAGAAGGAGACGCTCGCCTGTGTCTTCGTCAGCGGAGACGAGAAAGATCGAGTCTTCCCAGATGACCGGAGAGGCGTGGCCAATCCCGGGGATCTTCGATTTCCATTTGAGGTTTTTATCGAGCGACCATTCGAGTGGGGCTTTCTGGTCAGGACAGATACCGTCGCCGGTCGGTCCGCGCCAACCGGGCCAGTTATCGGCCAGAAGTGAGGATGTCAGGCAGCCGAAAAGGAGGGCGATTCTAAAGTTCATTTGTGAAGAGGCGGGAGAGAAATGGAGAAGGCGGTGGTTGATGGCGGTGGTCTAGATCCCGGCTGGTTTCCAGAGTTTCGAGTATTCTCTCTGCCAGAGTTTTTTAGGCACTTCAATGCCCTTGATCTGGATGCCTTCACGGTAGGAGATGTTGCCGAGGTGGCAGAGCATCGTGCTCTTTTGGGCGTCGGTGATTTCGGCGTTGAGGACTTCGTCCTTTCGGATGGCGTTGACGAAGTTTTGGAAGTGGGGGGTGTCGCTGAGGCTGGGGACATTTTCTTCGAGGAGTTTCCCGTCGTTGTCATGGACGCGGTAGCCGCCGCCATCGAATGACATGACGCCGCCGTCGCCATAGATGCTGACAAAGGGGTGCTTTTCGTGCTTTCGCGGCAGGCAGCTACTGCCGTGCCAGCTCATCCCGACTTTGCCGAAATTGTAGGTGGCATCTGCGGTGTCGGGTGTCTCCTGGTCGTCTTGGAAATGGTAGCGCCCACCAGTGTAGCTGGTGCGGATTGGGAGATCGACTCCGAGGGCCCAGCGGGCGATGTCGAGCGCGTGTACCCCATTGTTGGCGAGTTCGCCGCCGCCGTAGAGCCAGTGCCAATGCCAGTTGTAGTGGATGAGGTTGTCTTTGTAGGGCCGCGCGGGCACGGGCCCTTGCCAGAGATCGTAGTCGAGATGAGCTGGGACCGCGGCCGCTTTGCCCTTTCCGATGGAAGTACGCTTGTTGTCGTACCAGCAGCGGGCGTAGCGGAGTTGGCCGATCGCGCCGGCTCTAAGTTTTTCAATCCCTTCGCGGAATCCCGGGGCACTGCGGCGTTGGTTCCCCATCTGCACTTTTCGCTTGGTGTGTTGCGCGGCCGCGACCATGAGTTCGGCTTCGCGCGGGTTGTGGCTGCCGGGTTTTTCAACGTAGACATGTTTGCCGGCGTCGCAGGCGAGGATGGTGGCGGGGGCGTGCCAGAAATTGGGCGTAGCGATGGAGAGAATATCGACGTCTTTGTCTTCGAGGATACGGCGGAAGTCGGTGACTGCTTTGGGTGCCTTGCCGTCTTGAAGATCGGTGGCGTATTTGGCTCCGGCGGCTAAGCGGTTTTGGTCGACATCGCAGACGTAGGCGATCTCGACCCCTGCGAGTTGCGCGAAGTTTTTGAGGTGGGCTTTGCCCCGCTGCAGTCCCATGACCCCGACGCGGAGTTTCTGGCCAGGCTTGGTGTCGGCGCGGGCGCTCCCTACGAGCGAAGCGGCAGCGGCGGTGCTGATGAAGTGACGGCGGTTTTGCATTTGGGAATACTAGCAGGCAGCGAGACTTATCCAACCCGGCAGATTTATATTCTGATTCACATTTGAGGTGGAGCATTTCAAATGAAATAAATGCTATATTCCGAAGCCCAGTGCCGTAGAACTTAGGCTATGAGTAAGACCTATAATGTTGGTGTGATTGGTTATGGGTGGGCCGCGACAGCCCATATTGAGGCCATTGACAAGACCACCCAGGGGCAGGTCACTGCCATTTACTCGTCCCGTGCTCTCGATCCAGCCGCTCTTGCGACCGCCCATGGACGGGAGATCAAGGTCTACAACAAGGTGGAGGATCTCCTCGCCGATGATTCTATCGACGTGGTCGATATCACTTCCTACCCGGGCCAGCACAAGGAGCAGGCCATTGCGGCTGCGAAGGCTGGTAAGCAGGTCATTCTAGAGAAGCCGATCACCTTGAACCTAGAAGACGCCGAGGCGATCAAGGCGGCCTTTGAAGAGCACGGGACGAAGTCCTGCGTTTGCTTCGAATTGCGCTTCATCTCTCAATTCGCCACGATCAAGGCGCTCCTCGACGATGGGATGATTGGCGAGATCCACTACGGGGAGGTTGATTACTACCACGGGATTGGTCCCTGGTATGGCCAGTATCGTTGGAACACGACTCGCGAGAACGGAGGGAGCTCGCTGCTCTCGGCCGGTTGCCATGCTCTCGATGCACTTCTCCTGTGCATGGGATCGGAGGTCGAGGAGGTCACGGCTTACAGCACTCAGTCGAAGAACGCGGTCTTTGCCGAGTATGAATATCCCACCACCACCACTACGCTTATTAAGTTCAAGAACGGGGCGGTTGGGAAGTGTGCGAGCGTGATCGATTGTCTCCAGCCCTACTACTTTCACACCCACTTATGTGGCAGCGAGGGGAGCATTCTCGACAACAAGCTTTCCTCCTCGAAGCTCCATCTACGTGACAAGGCTTGGACAGAATTGCCCGTCGCTCTCGCCGATTCGGGGGATGTCGCCGACCATCCCTACCAAGACCAGTTTCAGGCTTTCTTCGATGCTCTCGATCGGGACGAAGCGATGCCACTCACGAGCTTCGAGGAGGCTTTTAAAACCTTTCGAGTGCTCTTCGCGGCTGACCAAAGTGCTGCCGAAGGCCGCACCATTCGGCTGTAGATTTCGAAAAACAGATTCTCTTGATGAATATTCGTAGCACTGCCCTCGCCATTTTCGCTCATCCCGACGACATCGAATACTTCGGGGCCGGAACCTTGCTCCTGCTCCGTGAGGCGGGGTTTGATATCCATTACTTTAATCTCTCCACCGGGAGCTGTGGGTCGGTCGAAATGGACGCGGAGGAGACGCGACGGGTTCGCTTGCAGGAGGGGCGGAATGCGGCCGCTCTTCTTGGGGCGACCTTCCATCCTCCGATTTGCGATGATATGGAAATTTTTTACGACCGGGTCACCCTCTGCAAGGTGGCCGGGGTGGTGCGGGAGGTGAAGCCATCGATTGTCCTCACTCATCCGCCGCAAGATTACATGGAGGACCACACCAACGCCTGTCGCCTGGCGGTGAGTGCCGCCTTCACCAGCGGCATGCCCAATTTCGTGACCGACCCACCCTCTTGTAAAACCTACCCGGAGGATGTTTTCGTTTACCACGCCATGCCGCATGGTCTCTGCGATCAGCTTCGTGTTCCGGTGACGGCGGGGTCTTTTGCCGATACCACGACGGTCATCGATCGGCAGCGGGAGGCTCTTGCGGCCCACGCGTCGCAGCAGAACTGGCTTGATCACTCCCAGGGAGCCAATTCCTACCTGCAAGTTCTCGACTCGCATGCCGAGCGAGTCGGAGCGCTTTCAGGGCGCTTCACGAAGGCCGAAGGCTGGCGGCGCCACCTGCATCTCGGATACTCGGCTCACGATGAGGACCCACTGGCCGAGATTCTTGGCGATCGCTACATGATCAATCCAAACTACCCTCCACGCGATTAGCAGAACGATTCGACTTCAACATTAACGACCACTTTACGATGCGAAAACATTCCAAGATCTCCCCGGACTGGTGGGACTACACCACTCTCGATAACGACCTGATTCAGGACGCCGCCCGCTTAACCCCGCACGATCTGCAACAGCTTTCCCGCCCGGGATTTGAAGTAGTCTTTTACGACACTCTCGAGGAATTCTACCTCTGCGAAGCGCTCGAATACATCAATGCCTGGAAGCAGGCCACCGCCGATAACCCGGTCGGCATTTGCGGTCCGATTGGTCCGACCGAGCAATTGCCGCTCGTGGCCCGTCTTTGTAACGAACTCGATCTTGATCTTTCGAATGCCCACTTCTGGGGGATGGACGAATGGATTGGTGAAGATGGTCGGGAGGTGTCCCTTGATCATCCGCTTTCCTTCGAACGCGCTGATCGAGAGCTGTGTTTTAACCATCTCAAAACCCCCATTCCCGAGGC
>JBLHUR010000161.1:0-13948 GCA_047629805.1 Akkermansiaceae bacterium
CTCGATCAGCTGGATGCGTTTCATCTTTTTTAGTCCCCTCTTTCCTATCGATTCTGAGATCCTCCTTCCGTGATTCGGTAATTTATTCGAAGACTGCGCAACCATCGAGTGGTAAGGATCTCAGAGTGAGGAAATCAGATCAAAATAGATGACCTGATCGGTCTCCGGCGCTGATCGGTCTCCGGCGAAAAGAGGAGTTTGGGCCTTCAGGTCGGGCGGACTAGGGAAGAAAGCGGAATTCGTTGGAGTTGAGGAGGGCCCATCGGAGGTCGGCCATGCCTTCGGGATCGTCATTGACGATGGCGCGGGCGTCGGACTTTTCTTCGGAGGTTGGGAGGCGGGTCAGGATTTCCTGATAGGCCCAATCGATGGCGAGGTTTTCGTCTTTTTTGAGGAGACGGTGAAGGGGTTCCAAGGTTCCGACGCGCGAGGCTTCGTGCGTCATGCGACCGTTGAGCATCATGAGTTGTTGACGGAGGGAGGAGGCCTCATCGCGAAATTCTCCGAGGCCGGTGCGGGCCGGTTGACCGAAGACGCGGAGGAAATGGGCGGGCGGGGCGGGGGTGGCCATGCGCATCGCGCTGTCAAAGCGGGGATTGTCATCGAGCGTTTCGGTGACCGTCTCAGTTTTGTATTTCATCACCTTGCGTTGCTCGTCCTTTTGCATTGCGGCCATTTTCTCGGCTTTGATTTGTTCGTCGGACTTTTCGCGCATCGATACGAGTTCGGTTTGCTCCTTGCTGCTGAGGATAGAGCTGAAGTCGATCTTCAGTGATGATTCGAGGTCGTATCCGTCACCGCGCATCGCGGGTTTTTGAGCCATCGTCGGTTTTTGCCCGGCTTCGACCATCGTGAACTCTCCGGTGGGGACCTGAATCTCACGGGAGACCTGTTTGTTGTTCGCTCCTTTTGGCCATTTGAAATCCTCGAGGTGTCCGGCAACTACGATGCTGTCGTAGAGGACTTCTCCGAGCATGCGGCGTGACGGGGCGGCCGCGAAATTTAATTCGCTTTTCTCGCGTAATTCGAAAGGGGTGTCGGCGGGTAGGGCGGAGCGGCGGTAGACGTCGGAGAGGGTGATGATGCGTATCAGAGTTCGGAAATCATAGCCGCTGGCGATGAACTCCTGCGCGAGGAAGTCGAGCGTGGTGGGATGGTGGAGTCCGTTGTAGTCGGAAAAGTTGTCGAGCGGTTCCACGAAACCGTGACCGATCAATTCGGCCCAGACGCGGTTCACGAAGGCCCGGGCAAAGTAGTCGTTACGGGGATCGGTAATGAGCTGAGCCAGTTGATCGCGTAGCTCGCTGGAGCGGTAGAGGTCGCCATGGACGTTGAGCTTTTGGCTTTCCTTTTTGGCCTCCTCCAGCACCGGATCACGGGGCCGTCCGATATTGGGTTCGACGGCATCGAGGAGGGCGTCGAGGGATGCGGTATCGTCATCGGTGGAGTTCTCCTGCTCTTGCGAGAGACGGACCGCTTCAAAGCGTTGGATATGACGGGGCGTTTTTTCGAAGGCTTTCAATTGGAATGGGAAGCGTGGCTTGACCGGTTTACGGTCGCCTGCTTCGGCCTTGTCCTCGGGTGGCCAGAGGACCGTCATTTCGTTCCCTTCCGTGGTGTAAACTGATCCACCCTGGCGTCTGCTCTCAACCTTTTTAGTTTTGCCGAAAAAGGCGGCGAGGTCGTAGAAGTCTTCCTGAGCCCAGTCATCGAAGGGGTGGTCGTGGCACATTGCGCAGCCGATTTGGACGCCGAGAAAAATCTGGGAGGTGGCGGCGGCGAGTTCCATGGGCTGGGCGTCGTCGCCCAGGATATATCCGACGGCGGGATTTGAATTGGCCTTGCCTGAGGCGCTGATGAGTTCCCGGACGAGGACGTCGTAGGGTTTCTCCTGCTTGATGGATCCGTGGATGTAGGCCAGTAATTGATTGCCCCCGGTGACGTTTGAGCGGACTCGCAACATGTCGGCCATGAAGACGGTCCAGCGGTCTGCAAAGCGCGGGTGAGCGGTGAGTTTTGAAATGAGCTTCGTGCGGCGGTCTTCGCCCCAGCTTTCATATTCCCGCACTTCCTTCATCGTGGGGATCCGTCCGATTATGTCGATTGTGGATCTTCGTAGAAAGGCCGCGTCATTGAGAGTTTGCGTGGTGAGGACACCGGTGCCGGCATTCTCCCGGCGGAGAATATCGTCGAGCATTGCTGCCGCCTCGGTGTTTGAGGCAGGGGCTTTCGTGGGCATGGCCACTCGTTTAGGCGCGACCGGCTTCCGTTCGGTGAGAGTCACTCCTTCAGGCCAGTCTGCGCCTGCTTCCACCCAAGCATCCAACAATGCGACTTCCTCGGGCTGCAATGCTTTTCCTTCGTCGGGCATCACGCCTTCATCGATTGGGCGCAGGTGGATCCGGACCAAGAGCTCGCTCTTTGCGGAATTGCCAGGAACGACCGCGTCAGCGGTATCACCGCCCTCCAAGAGCTGCTCATGCGTGTCCATCCGTAGTCCTCCCTTGACCTTCGATTCCATGTGACATCGCACGCAATTGGTCTCGAGGATCGGCTGGATTTGCTCCCGAAAGTCCGGGGTAGCAGCAAAAAGAGGCAAAGCAGTCGCCAGAACGCTCAGAACGCGAATGAGGGAATGTGGGTGGCTCAAGGGGTGGTAAAGTTTAGATGGAAACCTGATCAGGATACCTACCCCGAAAGGAAAAGGAACCTTTCGTTTTCCTTGATCGGAATCGAGAGATTACCGCCTCTACCGAGGTTCTTCTTAAAGTGGTGCTGATCTCCGCCCACCCGCAAAGGTAAACTCCACAACATCGGGTTTTGGTTGTCGGAGGTGAGGGAATGAGATTGGGGATCGCCTTATCTATCGTGTTGCTGTTTCGGTTGCTTCTTTCTTTGGAGGGGGAAAGGAGTGCAGCAGCTTGCGGTCCTTGGCGCGCCACACGCGTAGGATTCCGTCCTCGCCTCCGGCGACGATGATCTGGCCATCGGGGGAGGCCGTTACGGTGTAAATGAATCCCTCAATTCCTCCCAAGTTCTGTCCCGCAGCCTTCACTGTCTTATCGCCGGCGGCGGTGAGGAGGAGATTGCCGCTTCCGAGGAACTCAATCGAAGTGACTTCCTTCCTGAATCCGCCCTCTGACTTCGTCTGCTTTCCGGTCTCGGCACTCCACAGTTTTGTCACCTTGTCTGCGCCAGCCGATGCGATTGTTTGTCCGTCGGCACTCCATGCCACGTCAAGGACATGATTGGTGTGGCCTTCTAATTTGTGAATGAGCGCGCCAGTATCGAGGCGGTGGAGTTTCACGAGACGGTCGGTAGAGGCCGTGGCGAGGTGCGAACCATCCGGTGAGAAGGCCAGGCCGGTGATGGTATCATCGTGGGGCTTGGTGATCTCGTTCTGCAGGGCACCATTATGTAAGTTCCAGAGTTTGAGTTCGCCACGCCGGGAGGGGATTCCGCTGCCGGTGGCGAGCAGGTTGCCACGCGGATGGAAGGCGAGGGCGAGGACGCGACCGGGGAAAGGTTTGGGGCTGGTGCCATCACCAATCTGGCGCTTTTTACTCCAGGAAGCTGGCGCGAGGCGAGCGAGGGATTTGTCTGCGAAGGCGGCGATGAGATCTCCGTCGGGAGTGAAGACAACCCTCGTGGTATCGCGTCCGCGTTGCAGCGTGTCGAGTGGTTGGAGCGTGGTAAGTGACCAAAGCTGCACCCCCATCTTTTCCGTCCCAGCGGCGAGGGTAGTGCCGTCAGCCGAAATGGCAAGGCTACGGACGGCGCCCGAGCCGATCGTCTTCGCGCGCTCCTCGTGGTTCTTTACGGATTCCTCCGCGGTGGCGAGGTGTCCATCGGCTTCGGTGGAGATAGCCTGTGCCCCGAGAAGTCGCTGGGCGGCCTTGGTTCCATTGCGAACCGCGAGCTCGCGATTTCCTTTCGCACCGGTGTGCTTGCGCTCGGCCGTGGTGAGTTCGCCCTCTGCTTTTTGGAGGGCCTCGGTGGCCTTCTTGGAGCGTCCTTGGGCCGCGCTGAGTTGAGATTTTTCCGTCGCACTCTCGATTTGAGCCACGTCGTTTCGTGCCATGTCGGCTTCCTTCCGGAGCTTGCGGACCGATGCTTCCTTCGCATCGAATGCCTGCAAGGCGGCATTGAGAGCCTCGGCTTGTTTCTTGGTGTGCTCGCGGAGTTCGGTCCACTGTTTATCGCTCTCTTCGACTTGTTTACGGCGTAGGTCCGCGACGCGCTTGGCGACGTCGCGTTGCCGGGTTGCGGCGGCACGGCGGATCTCGAATTCGGAGTCGCCGCTTAATTCACCAAGCTTGGTTCCCTTTGCCGTATCCCAAACCCGCACGATGCCATTTGCCCCGGCCGTGGCGATGCGATTTGCTCCGGCATGCGCGATGAGAGAGGTGATCGGGGAGCCATGCTTGAATTGGCGGAGCAGCTTGCCGCCGAGACCCGTGAGATGAACAGAGCCGTCTTCGCTGGCCGAGATGTCAATCACGCGATCTGGGTCTCCCTCCGCCAGTTTCGGCCCATCCACAAACAGCGCGAGAGAGGTTGACTCAGGAAGAGACTCGATCGCTTTCCAGTTCTTCGGGTCGGTCACGCTGCTACGCAGGAGAATCCTGTCATCGGAGATCGAGTAGAGGGTGGAACTGTCCTGGGAGAAGACCAACGATCGAATCGCGGCGGCGTGTTTTGCCTCCGTCTTGATCTCGGCGGATTGCCCGAGCGAGTGCAGGACGAGATTTCCCTTGCTGTCGCCGGTGGCAAGCCATTCGCGATTAGGGCTGACAGCGAGGGCGGTGGGAGCCTCCGGGAGGGGCTTTCCGACCCGGGTCGGGTAGGCTCCCCGGGACCAAAGTTTTACGCTTCGAAAACCTCCCGAGGCGAGGAGTCCGTCACGGTTGAAAGCGAGGGCGTGGACGTTGTCGTGATGGGCGGCCTGCGTTCCCAGCTCGGGGTCGACCAACTCTGCTTCGAGCGCGCCGCGATGCAGGTCATAGAGGTGGATGCGGTTGCCACGTCCCGCCGCGACAAAGCGTCCGTCGTCCGTGATGGCGGTGGCATAGATCGCGTGGACGTTTTGCAGACCTTCCCACTCGCTTGGTCCGGCCAGGACAGCGGCGGAGGTTCCTACTCCGCCTTGGGCGATCCAAAGTTTCATGAGGGCGAGTTCCTCCGGATTGAGATCGACGGCCTTGGTCTTGTTCTTGGCCGGGGGCATCGGGTCGTCTTCGAGATGTGCGGAATAGGTGAAGACGAGACTCTCCAAGGGCTTGCCGGGAACGAGGGAGGGCCCACTGTCGCCACCGACGATCATGGCTTGTGGCGATTCGAGATTGAGGTCGGCCTTGGCCTTCTTCTCGTTATGACAGGCAAAGCAGTTCTTCTTGAGGAAAGGGACAATTTCTTTCGTGAAGTCGACCAGAGTGTTGCGCTGCAGATCAGCGACCGGAAGCGGGGTATCCTGCGCGGAGACAAGGCCGACCAGAACAAGAGCTGCTATAAAGTGACGTTTCATTTTCCT
Organism: Akkermansiaceae bacterium; assembly: GCA_047629805.1. Classification (GTDB taxonomy): domain Bacteria; phylum Verrucomicrobiota; class Verrucomicrobiia; order Verrucomicrobiales; family Akkermansiaceae; genus SW10. The sequence continues at coordinate 5,531 of JBLHUR010000161.1, forward strand.
TCCTCTTCCGGTGCTGGGGCTGTGACGCGCACCGTGATGGGCAGCGAGTAAGTGGAGATCTTCACGTCGCGTTCCTTGGCGCGTTCGATGGCGGCTTTGGCGCGTTCCTCGGCGGCTCTCTTTTCGTTGTCGGCGCGCATGCTCTTTTCCTCAGCGTCCTTGGCGGTCTTCTCTTTGGTCTGCAGCGTGGCTCGGGTTGCGGTGACGATCGCTTCAAGTTCGGGCTTGGCTCTGGCGCTGGCGCTTTGAAGGTTTTGTTCCGCTTTTTTCAAAGCTTGCCGGGCAGGTTCGACGGCGGCGCGGGCTTCTTTTGCTTGATTATCCAACGGCACTTTGAGCTCGGTAAGGCGTTTGCGATCCGCTTCGGCTCGATCCGCGGCGGCGGGATTGTTGCGATACTTCACGATGCCATCACCGCGTAAAACGAACTGCCAGACGCCGGGTTCCACCGGGAATTGGTCGGTCTTGGTAAAGGTGATGGCTAGGATTCCCTCCGAGTCCGTCTCCTTGATTTTGAGTTGAGGCGAGTTTTTTTGAAACAACGAACCCTCGGGCTGAATCACGAAGTCACCCTTCACTCCGTTGTTCTTGAGGAGCTTGATCGGGAATTCGAGTTTGCCATTGAGTGCGACTTCCCAGTCAATTCTTTCGGGGCGCTGCACGACGATGGGAGCCTTCTCAGCGGCACAGATTGAGAGAGGAAGGCGGGTCGCAAGGTGCGGGCGGATACGTTCAATCTCGTAGTTGCCGACCGCCCACGAAATTGTCCCGGCCTGCGCCTCTCGCACTTTGTCGCCGGCCTTGCCACGCACTGTGATGAAGCCGTTCCAGTCCGGTGCGTCATCCGAGCAACTTAGAATGAGAGTCGTGCTGGCCTGCCCTTCTGCGATCCGCATCGGGGAACAAGTGACTCCGCTTGGGAGGCCCTCGGCGCTGAGCGTGATCTCTCCGCTGAAGCCGTCTCGTCGGATTGCAAAGAGGTGGAATGCGGCAGTTCCTCCCTGGCGAAGAAGGGACGGAACCGGTTGTAGCAACTTCGATTCGCGATGGGGCTTCCACGCGGTGGCGACGAGTTCGAAGTCTGGTTGGTGTTCACGAATCACGAGTCGGTAGAGGCTGGCGGGGCCACTGGGTCCGGTCTGATTTATGATCGTGATGCGATAGGTGCCATCTTCAGGCGGTGAGAAGCTTAGGGAAGGATCGCGGGTTGGAAGTGGAAAGTGACGGCCGCCCGGATTGCGGCCATCGTCGCTCGACTTCACTTCGCTGAACAGTTCGTTGCCTTTCTCATCGGCCTTCACACGTTCGATGATGAGAAGTGGATCACTGGGGTATCCGAGGCGTTCGGCGAGACAGTCGATCCACAACGGAGTGCCTTTTTTCGCTTCGATACGGAAGCGGTCGGTGTCGCCTGAGCGAGCGAAACTTCCGTGGATCTCTGTAGGAATAGGGACGGATTGATCCTTGGTGGATTCGGTTTCGGCGACGACGGGGGCTTTCACAAAACCGATTCGAATCGGGTTCGAGGAGGTTCCATCGGCTTCGAGCCGGTAGTCGAATCCCGCAAGGAGAGCTTCGCGGACGAGAAGGGAGGGATTGGTGGACTGGGATTCGGTCGGGAGTTTAATTGCGACTTCGAGCGACTCTACCTCGTGAGATCCGAGAAGGAGTCCTTCGCCCTTGCTTCCTCCAGGGAGATTACGACCGTAAATCTTAAACTTGGACGTCGTGCCTGGCGTGCCGGCCGGGGGCACGATGAAGTCGATGTGCGGGGCCTCGTTGATGAGGAGGCGATAGTAAAACTCATCGCCACCACCGAAGGTGAAATCATAAACGCGGAGGAGGTAGACTCCGTCTGCCGGTGCCGTGAAGTCGAGCAAGGGGTCCCGGCCGAGGGTGTCGCGGTCGCTGAGGAGTTCCCGTCCGGCGGCGTCATCGATGGCGAGGGTGGCGTCCATGCGGGAGTCGATGCGCTCGGCCCAACATTGGATCAGGAGGCGTTGTCCTTGTTTTGCTTCGAATTGGAAGTAGTCGATGGAGTCGCCATCGGCGCGGCCATTCAAGACCACTCCCGCCGGCAACTTCAAGGCATTGGCGGCCTTCTTGTTGGTGCCGGGTTCGGCGAGTTCTTTTAGAGTTCCGACCACAAAGGGGCGGGGACCGCTGAGGCCGAGGCGTGTCTTGACATGCACTTCGTAATGACCGGGCGGAACCTCGTTCGCGACGGTGAGACGGAAGCGGAAAGGGTCAAGTCCTTCGGGTTGAAATTCGTTGGCGGGAACGATGACTTGCTTCGCCCTCAGGCCGGGATGCGAAAAAAGGAGACCGCTGATCTCGTCGAGTTCGGAGCCCGCAATACTGACGTCGAGAGTTGTGCCGGCCTTGGCCCCGCCGGGGTGGATAGAGCGTAGGTGAGGGGAAGGGAGTTGCGCGGACGCGAGATTCGTTGCCACCGCAATTAGTAAGAACGTCCGGATGATCGTAGCAGTCGTCGTCATGGGCCTCATGTGATCAGCGCTCTAATGATTGAAAAGGAACTCCTTGGTGTTGAGGAGAGCCCAGATGATGTCTTCGAAAGCGGAGCGGTTGACTTGCTCGGGAGATGGTTTTGGGTTGGCTGATTGCGCTTGAGTTTGCTTCTGTAGGAGAAATTTCTGGGCGGTGGAGAGCTCTTCCGGAGTCGGTGGTCGGGAGAAGGCGTGGCGGTAGAGTTCCGCGACGCGATCGTCATCGCTGAGTCCTTTGTCGCGGAGGAGCATCGCGGCGCGGGCCTGGTCGGAGGCGAGCTTATTCCGGATGTTCTTGGAGTTCACGAGATGCAGGGCTTGCGCCAGGTTTACGTCGGAACTGCGCTCACACTCACAGGAACTGTTCATGTCGGGACGGCCGAAGACGGAGAGGAAGTAGGAGTCTTTCGTGAAGCGATCGTCGGGAAGCTGCACCGCGCTCACGCCCTGCGGTTGGCCGCCAAACTTATCCTGGGAATTCGTGACGAGATTGATGCCGTCGAGGAGGACCTCGGCCGGGAGGCGCCTCGGGTAGAAGCGCGAGTAGTTCTGGCGGTCGTCGCGGTTGTATTCGTTCGGAATCGCGCTGAGTTGGTAGGTTCGGCTGTTGCAGATCAGACGTACGAGGTCCTTGAGGTCATGACCGTTCGTCGCGAAGTGCTTGGTGAGGTCGTCGAGGAGGGCCGGATGGGTGGCGGGATTGGTGACGCGCAAGTCGTCCTCGGGATCAACGAGGCCGCGGCCGAAGAAGTGCTTCCAGTATCGGTTCACGAGCATGCGCGCAAAGAAGGGGTTTTCGGGTGCCACCAACCAGTCCGCGAGCGGTTGGCGCGGGTCTTGATGGGGGGCGAGTGCGAGGGTTTTTCCACCGAGCGGGGTGGGCTTCAGGCTGAGGCCGGTGCGGGGATTCTGGGCTGTGGCGTTTCCGCGTTTGTGGTAGATGACTTCCTCTCCTGCTTGCTCGCCGGGTTTGCGACCGATGGTGGAGAAGAAGGCCTCGAAGCCGTAGTAGTCATCCTGGCTCCACTTCTCGTAAGGATGGTGATGGCACTGCGCGCACTGCATCCGAATTCCGAGGAAAACCTGCGCAACATCCTGCATCTGTTCCTTGCTTTCCCGCACCGAGCGATACCAGGCCACGGGCGGTGAGTTTCCCACTTCCCCGGTCGCGGTGATGAGTTCACGCACCACTTCGTCGTAGGGCCGGTTTTGGTTGAGTGAGGATCGGATCCAGGAATGAAAGGCATAAGTTCCGCGCTTCTGGGTGTCGTCCTTGCGCTTGTTGCGGAGGATGGCTGACCACTTCCCGGCGAAGTAGTCGGCATAAGCTGGACTGCCGAGGAGGGCTTCAATGAGTTTGGTCCGCTTGGCGGGGTCGGGGTCGGCGCGAAAGAGATCGGATTCGGCGAGGGTCGGGAGACGACCTGCAATATCGAGAGTCACGCGCCGCACGAAGGTGGCGTCATCAGAGAGGTTGGAGGGAGGCAGTCCGAGGGTCTTCAACTCGGCAAGGATGCGTTCATCAATGAAGTTGGCAGGTGTCGGAAAGTTGTCGGTGGGCGCTCCGAGAGGGATAGTGGCGCGGAAGACATCGACGTGCTCCTGGAAGCGAACCATGATGGAAGTGCTGCCGGTGCGGTCCTTCATGGTGACCAATCCGTGTTCATCGGCCGCTGCCATCTCGTCGTCTTTCGATTCATACTGCACGCTTCGCGTGATGTCGCGGGTGCTGCCGTCGCTAAAATGCGCGGTGACCCGTAATTGTTGGCGGGCTGCGGGACGGGTCAGGCATTCCTTCGGCGAAACCGCGATGCGTGTCACGTTGGGATCGTTTTTGGGAGTATAGGGGAGGCCTTGCTTGATCCAGCGCACGAGGAGTTTGTAGGCGTCGCTGTCCTTCTCGATTCGGGAACCACCCCGATGGGGAAGTTCGCCGCTGGCTTTGAGGAGGAGAAGGCTGTGCTCGGGAGCGGCACGAAAGATACGGCGACCGCGGGACTCTTTGACGAGGTATTCGAAGTCTTCGGCTGCTTCGTATCCGAGGAGGGAGAGCCGAAAGCCATTCTGGCCGTCGGCTTTGCCGTGGCATCCGCCGCTGTTGCAGTCAAAGCGGGTCAGAATCGGAACGACGTCGTTGGGAAAGCTGATCGGGATGCTTTCGCTGAAGCGTTGCACTGTGATGGCGAGGGGCGAACTGGTGGTTCCGTCGGTGGTTGCGGTGACGATCGCAGTGCCATTTCCGCGAACCCGTATGAATCCGCTCGGGGCGATGTCGATGACGCCCTCTGGCTGGACTCCGTATTGCGCGGAATGGGTAACGTCGCGGGTTGCTCTGTTGGGCGACGTCGCTGTTAGGACGAGTTGGTGCGTGGCGTGGGGGCCGATGAGGTTGACTGGCTCGGCCTTGCTCCAGGTCAGAGTCGGCGCGGGAGCCGGCGCGGATTCGGCGGAGACTGGGGCCTGCTGGGCAGTGGCGGTGGAGGCGGCGGCGAGGAGGCCGCAGCACAAGATGGTGAGAATTTTCACGTGGATATTTACCCGACAAGTTCAGGGAGGGGTGCGAACTGATTTTCGATGAGATAACGGGGCCGTCCGGTGAGATCGTCGATGGTGGTGCGGCGGGCGTCGATTCCAAGGTTGTGGTAGAGAGTCGAGAAGACTTCCTGGAAGTCGACGGGGCGGTCAGCCGCTTCTCCACCGTCACGCGTGGTGGCACCGATGACTTGTCCATTGTTCATTCCGCCGCCGCCAACGAGGGCGCACGAGACTTTCGGCCAGTGATCGCGCCCGCCTTGGGGGTTGATTTTAGGGGTTCGTCCGAATTCACCCCACACCACAACCGTGACATCTTTGTCCATCCCACGATCGACGAGATCCTGCATGAGGGCGCTCACGCCTTGGTCGAGGAGCGGAAAGTCTTCGCGGGCCCGCTTAAAGTTGCCGCTGTGCCAATCCCAGCGGCTGAAGCCGAGCGTGACGCAGCGGGCCCCCGCTTCGATGAGACGGCGCGCCATGAGAAATTGATCGAGCCGTTTCCATGGACCATCTGCGGTGAGTTTTTCGGTGCCTTTGCCGTAACGCTCCACCGTTTTAGGGTCTTCCTTGCTCAGATCGAAGGCGTCGGCGAGGCGGCTCGAGGTGAGGACGCCGAAGGCTTGTTCGGTAAAGGCATCCATTCCAGCCATCGCGCCTGATGAATCGACATCGCGGCGGAAGCGGTCGAAGCTGCCCAGAAGCGCCTTGCGATCCTGTAGGCGTTCGAGACTGATTCCGTCGAGCACCATGTCGTCTTTTCCGGCACCCCGGAATGGCGCGAAGGCGGCGTGCGATGGTCCGAGGAAGCCGGGCTTACCCGAGTCGCCCCACTCGTCGTGACCGCACTTCGGAGAGAGACCGAGAAAAGGCGGGACCGCGGGATGGACCTGGCCCTGGAGTTTTGAAACCACGCTCCCGATGCTGGGCCAGCCTCCGGGAGGTTGCGGGCCGAGTGGGGTCCGGCCGGTCAGGCATTGAACGGCATCGTGACCACCGTGCGCCCCGACCATCGAGCGGATGACCGAAAATTTGTCCATCATCTTGGCGAGCTGCGGGAAGAGTTCGCAGATCTCGATGCCATCGACATTGGTGGCGATTGGCTTGAATTCTCCTCGGATTTCGGAGGGCGCATCCATCTTGAGATCGAACATGTCCTGGTGCGGAGGACCGCCTGCCAGGAAGATGTTAATGAGGGCCTTGTGAGGGCGGGCCTTGCCGATGTTCTGTGACTCGGCCTGCAGAAGATGCGGGAGCATCGCTCCTGCAAGTCCGAGAGACCCGATTCTTAGAAACCCGCGGCGCGTGTGGCCGTCGCAGAAGGCTTCGCCGTTACTTGATGAAATAGTGAGCATGGATCAGACAGAGATGGATCCTTACCCTACTGCGAACGGAAGGGGATTCCTTTCATGTCACTGCCACGAGAAGGTTGCTTTTGGGGTGGGGGCACTTGTGGGCCTTGGATGAAGCTCCCGCAGGGCAGGGCCGTTAAGTTCGTCCACGATATCTCACCGCCGAATCCCTTCTATTGTGCGGCATCAAGCGGGAGGATGAAAAAGTTTCATGAAAAATTCATCACGTGAAGTAAGCCCCCCAGCAACCGCGCGTTTGCCCTCAATCCGCAAGCTTCCTTGAAAACCAAGAGGGTGATTGAGGTTGTTAAAATGATCCGTGTTGTGCCAATCACAAAAATGACGACGAATCGTGTCGGTTGTTTGATCCCCGTTTAAGATTGACGAAATCGGACAGAGTGATACCCACAATGTAAGGAAAGTTACGGCTAGAAAGACTCACTGATATGGACGCGCCCCCATCGACCCTCACCCAAAATTTCCGACCTCTCCGCCCCAAGCGAAGAGATCCGCAATCGGGGTTCATGGCGTCTCATTTCAAGACCTCCCAAGACGAATCGTCCGCCCCCTATCACTACGAATCCCTTTTACGAACTTCCAGCCCAGTCCCTCCCCATACTCCTACCTTTCCCTCCACCACCATAGGCATAGAGACCGTTCAAGCCCGGAAGTCTCACGATTTGTTTGCCCCTCGTAACCATAAGTCACCAGCGCTATCACTACGTTCACCGCAGGCAAAATCTCGTCTCCCAAGGCGAAATGCGCCCGCCACCTACCCCTACAACACATCAACCGTCAGAGATTGGCCAAGCAGAGATCCGATTGGGGAAAGAGGGGGCGTGAACCTCTATGGGATGGTGGGGAACCATCCTGTCATGGGAGTAGATTATCTGGGCCTTGAGACCCTCGAGGGAGAATGGAAGTATGAAAAACCCAGATCGCTTGGTGGGGGGGATTATGAAACTAACATTACTAGTAAATCTTATATTGGACCTATAGAAACTGGAGGGTTAGTTCCTGAAGGCGAGGGTTTACCCATAAATTATTGGACATTGATATATCTTTCTATAAAGACTGATTCGGATTACTTCGAAGTTCCAACAAGTCCATTAGCAACGGATGAAGATTTTAGGCTTTTGATATCTAAAAAATGGAATTGGTGCTGTGAAGATGGAAAGCTGAAAAGTGCGAGAGGGAGTGATGTGACAACCGATTTTGGTGTTGAATATGTTCCTTGGTGGTTCAAGGAAAGAGAGGTGAATCCTACCGGAGGTAAATTGGACGGAAGATTTCAAAGTGACGATTCGGGTTTCTATGCATCGTGGGGCGTTTGGGGTAAGCCCCATCCCGTTGCTAACGCTGGTCTTCTTGCGTTTAAAGTTCGAACCGAGAGCAGGATATGGAATGAGATTGAGATTGACGTTCGATGCACAGGAGGGAACGAAACGCGAATGGCGGTAAAGATAAGGGGATCAATCTTCCCGTCTCACAGGCTATGGGTCGATAAGGAACTTGTTTCCACCTTGATTCAGGGTCCTTTCACGAAACTTTGGGAGTTAGAAGGCCCATTCCAAGGCGAGTATACGATTTCGAGATGAAAAAAATACTGACAATACTTTCTTGTTTATTCCTCTTTTTGTCTTGCAAGGGATCTCCCCAAAAAGAAGTCGATTTAGAGAGTAAAAGAGCTGCTTTTTTGAAAAGTTTGAAAATTCAGCAGAATGAATTAGATGGTCTTGTTTGGGTGGATGGACTCCAGTATGCAAGTGGGCGATTTGGAGAAACTAAATACTTATTTAAAATGATTGTGAATGAGAGTTTTGTAATAGATTTGAAATCAGATATTTCAGATGATTTAAGCATTTCAAGTTCTGTGATCGTTTTCCGAGAAATCAAATCCCTTTCTTTTAAACCTGATGGTAGGATATTGGAAGCATCTTACGGTAGTCAAGGTTCCTTAACTTTGAAACAGTTGCGTAGTCTAATTAAATCTAAAGGGGAATCGGAAGATCCAAAATTTCAGCCCA
>JBLHUR010000162.1:0-13918 GCA_047629805.1 Akkermansiaceae bacterium
TGAGTTCGAAGAGGGTGATGGTGTTCTCGGCGTGGTGGGTGGCGTTGGTCTCGGCGATGCCGGGAGCGAGGGTGACTTTGGCGGACATTTTCATGCCTTTCATCATTTCAGCCATCATGGCCATCTGTGGGTCCTCGGTGTCGACTTTCACGTCGCCTTCGCTAGCTTCACTGGAGGCGTCGTCTTCGGGCTGGGGGAGCTTGATGGTGAGTTTTCCGTCGGCATAGGCGAAGGTGGCCTTGGCTTCTCCGGCCGCAGCTTCGGCTTTGGCACCGGGTTTCATTTTGCCGAGTTGGTCCATGCCGCTGTTCGGGCTGAAAGTTACTTTGTTAATGTCGGTGAATTTGTAAGTGACGCGCACGCCCTTGCCGCCGTTCTTGCGCTTGATGTCTTCGGCGCTGACGAAGGTGACGCCTTCGCCGAATTCTTTGGCCTTTTCTTTAAGTTTGGCCTCGTCCTTCATTTCAGCGAGGGGATTTTGAGCTTGGCCACCTTGGGCGGCGGCCATTTCCATCATGCCGATCATTTGGGAACCCATGACCATTTCATCGGTGATGGTGCCACTGCCGTCTTTATTCACGGTGATTTCGGTCTCATATTCGAGACAGCTGGGGAGGAGGAAGGAGATGGCAACGGCCAGACAGGATAGGATTTGTTTTTTCATCGAGAGAATAGATGCCTCGATTAGGGCGGTCTGCAATAAGGAACTTTTATTCCCTTCCTTGCACCTTGGCCGTGGATCGCTAGGATGTGGGGACGATGAGCGAAATCGCGGCTGTTGAGGTGAAAAATTTGGTGAAGGACTTTAAGGGTCCTTTTCGGGGGAAGCAGGTCCATGCGGTAAGGGATGTCTCTCTCCAGATTGCTCCAGGCGAGGTTTACGGGCTGATCGGGCCGAATGGATCGGGGAAATCGACAACGATGAAAGCCGTTCTCGGGTTAGTGGCGCCGACTTCCGGGTCTTGTGCCATTTTCGGACGGAATTCGACGAAAGTAGACTCACGGAGCGAGGTGGGTTTTTTGCCGGAGAATCCTTATTTTTACAAGCATCTCACCGCTGCCGAGACGGTGCGTTTCTATGGGAAACTTTGCGGAATGCGCGGGCGGGTTTTGAAGGAACGGATTGAGGAAATGCTGGAGTTGGTAGGCTTGCAGGATGCGCGGGACCGTCGATTGAGGGGGTTTTCAAAAGGAATGCTCCAGCGAATCGGCCTGGCCCAGGCCCTGGTGCAGGATCCCCGTCTGGTGATACTCGATGAGCCGACGGCAGGGGTGGATCCGAAGGGGTCGCGCGAGATTCGTGATTTGATTTTAGAGCTGAAGAACCGAGGGATTACCGTTTTTCTTTGCTCGCACCTTTTGGAGCAGGTTCAGGAAATTTGTGATCGGGTGGGGATTATCCATGAAGGGGTTTTGGTCAATGAGGGCCGCCTTGATGATCTCATCTCGGTGGAGAATGAAACCGAACTGATCCTGCAGAATGCCAGTCCGGAGTTGATGGAGCAGATCCGGACCTTGGTGGAGGTGACTCACGGAGCGGGAATTGTTTCAGAAGGCCAAGCTCGCACCACGCTGGAAAATCTCTTTTTGAAGGAAACCCAAACAAAGGCAGTATCGCGAGTTCGCAAGGAGCGGAAGCGCCTCAGCAAGTAATTCTCCGGACTCTCAAACATATCTACGAACATCATGAGCCGTCCTGTTTCGACCTCTTTTTTCTCACCCCGCCGGGTGCTCATCATCGCGCAAAGCACGGTGACGCAGCTGGTGCGGATGAAGATTTTTTACTTTCTCGCACCTGTTGCGCTCCTTTTTCTGGGACTCCAATTCTTCGATGCCCTTTGGTTCGAAGGTCCGGAGGCTTTGATGCCGGAGCAAGAGTTGCGGATGCACAAGAATATTTGTCTGGGCACGATGATGCTTTTCACCTCGCTTTTTGCGATTGTTTCTACGGCCCTGTTGATTCCGGGGGATATTGAGGATCGCACCCTCTATACGATTCTTTGCAAGCCGGTGCCTCGCCTTGATTATCTCATTGGCAAGCTTGTGGGAGTGATTGCGGTGATCTTCATCGCGATGCTGGTGATGGATGTTTTACTGGTGGCGACCTTGCATTTCCGGACGGAGGAGAAGCTGTTAGTGATGACGGACTACATGGTGAAAATCGGTTATCCTGAGCGCGAAATTGCAGCGGGACGGGCGGAAATTGCGGCTCATGGGCCGACGATGATTTTACAATTTGGGGTCCTGTCTCACTTTTTGAAAGCCTGCGTCATCGCGGCGGTGGCCCTGCTCATTTCGACCTTTTCAACTTCCACCCTCTTTACGATCGCGACGAGCGCCATGATCTGGATCATTGGATCCTTCCAGTCCATCGCACGGGACGGGCTTTTCAATGATGCCACTTTTGGGGAAGCACCCGGCTGGGCCGATAAGATCGTGGGGACTTTGATCTCGCTCGTCTTCCCTGATTTCCAGCTCTTTGAGGCGATCTCGGATGCGGCGGCGCGGGCGGAAAATGTTTTGCCGGCTGATATGGCCCAGTTGGCTGGGCTAAGCGCAGTTTACATCGGGATCTATGTGGTGCTTTCGTGGTTCGTGTTCTCGGATAAGGAATTTTAAATTTACCAGTTGATGAAGAGATACAAAACCGCCCGCAATTTGCTCGTGATCGCCGGAGTCCTGGCAGGAACGGGATATTTTCGGATGCACGTGGAGCAAAAATTCACGGAAGACCTGCGGGAGCGTAAGATCGTGCAACCTCGGATCGATACCAATACCTGGGGCGAGATGGGGCAGACCAGTTTGGCGGGAGTCTTTGGCGGATTGCGGACACTCATGGCGTCCATGCTTACTCTGAAGGCGCAGGGAAACTTTGAGGAAAACGAGTGGTATGACTTGAAGAAAGACTACGAAGTCATCACGGCTCTGGATCCCTATAACGAATTTTACTGGAACCACGGCGGTTGGCATATTGGTTACAATGCCGCCTCGTGGGCCGCCTCGAACCGCGACTTCAGCCCGGCGCGTCGGCGAATCATGGAGATGGATTTCATTGAGGCGGGTGATGCCTTCTATCGGAAGGGCCTGGAATATTTGCCGGAGTCGAAGTCGCTTTGGTTCGAGATCGGCGCTTTGTGGTCCAACAAATACAAACGTCCTGATTTGGAACGGGCGGCGGAAGCATTTAAGAGGGCGAGCGAGTCTCCCAATTTCGTTCACCGTCGGCGTTTTCTGTTTACGATTGCCCGCATTCCCGGTCGGGAGGTCGAGGCCTATGAGGAGGCCATTCGATTGATCAGTGAGGAAACCAGGCACATCACGATTCCAACTTTCCGGTGCTTGCTGGTAGTTCTTTCGACGAATCCGGACCTTCCTCCCACGAGCTTGAATCCCACGGTTGAGAATGCCTTTCCAACGAAGGAGAAAGCGTATCAGGATCTCTACAATTATCGTCAGCGCGTGTTGGAGGAGGGCTTTTATGCCGGAGAGATTGACCGTCTTCTCCAGGAGTTGATCGTTGAGTTGAATGTTCCAGATCGTCTCAATCCCTTCCTTACTCCGGGGACTCTTAGGATTCACAGCGAGCACTGGCGGGAGGAGGTCGATAAGCCCAAGACCATCGTTCCGAATTGGATGCTGAAGGATGAAAAGAAAATCAACCCAAAGTAATCTGATCTTTACACTCTGCGACTGACTCGCAATTCTATTCTCCCTCTCACCCAATCAGCGTTATGCGCATTGCCCTTTTCGGAGACATCCACGCCAACCTAGAGGCCCTCGAAGCCGTCCTGAAGGACGCTGCTGAGCAGGGTTGTACCGACCATGTCTGCATGGGCGATATTGTCGGCTACAATGCTGATCCTTCCGCTTGTCTGGAAAGGGTTCGGGAGGCCAATTGGCCGGTAGTGAAGGGGAATCACGATGAAGATGCCTCCGGCGAGCATAGTCTGGAGAGCATGAATCCGGTCGCGGCCGCTGCGCTGGAATGGACTCGCGATCAGCTGACTCAGGGGCAGCGTGACTGGCTGCGCACGATCCGTATGGTCCGGCAGGTGGAAGATTTCACGGTGGTGCATTCTACGCTGGATCAGCCGCAATCGTGGAACTACGTCACCAATAAGTTCGATGCGATGTCGAACTTCTCCTACCAGTTTACCAATCTCTGCTTCCACGGACACACCCATGTGCCCCGCATTTTTGTACGCGATTCCCGAGTTTCGGAAGTGGAAGCTGATTCCGTGGTGATCGAGCCGGGAATGAAGTATTTCATCAACACCGGTTCGGTGGGACAGCCCCGCGATGGCGATTGGCGGGCCTGCTACGTTATTTACGATCTGTCGACTTCTACGGTGAGTTTCCGTCGCGTGGAATATGATATCGCTACCACCCAGCAAAAGATCCGTGCCGCCGGCCTCCCTGAAGTTCTTGCCGAGCGTATTGCCGAAGGTCGCTAAAATTCTCCTTCTGGCAGGAGTTTTCGGCGCGACCTCGTGTTTTACCTCTCACGTCGATTCCTCGGTGGGTCTTGCTACTCCGGTGGATTCGGAGAGCTTTACAAAGGAATTGGCAAAGGTCTTGCGGACCTCGTGGATCCCCGGAAACCGGGTTCGCACTTTGCCGAATGGGGATGTTTTTTTTCCGCCAATGTTGGCGGCGGTGAAGTCGGCGCGGCGGAGTATTACTTTTGAAACCTTCGCCTTTGTCGATGCTCCGGTGACGCGGGAATTTTCCAAAGCCCTCGCAGCCAAGGCGCGCGCGGGAGTGCCGGTGAAGATGATTCTTGATGATGTGGGCTCGGCAAAGGCCGGAAAGGACAACGTGCGCTTGATGCGGGAGGCCGGGGTGGAGCTTCATTTTTACCATCCTGTGAATATTCTCCGGCCCCGGTATTCTAACAATAGAACCCATCGAAAAATTCTGGTGGTTGATGGGAACATCGCCTTCACCGGTGGGGCGGGTTTTGCGTTGGCCTGGAGTGGGAATGCTCATAGCCCGAAGCATTGGCGTGATACGCAATATGAGGTTAAGGGGCCGGCGGTGGCGCGTTTTCAAGAAGCCTTTTGTGAGAATTGGTATGAGCTGGCGGGGGAGGAACTCGGTGGGGCTTCCTACTTTCCGAAACTTGTTCGTTTGGGTTCGACTCCGGTGCAGGTGGTTTATGACGGTCCGTGGAATCCGGAGCATCCCATCGCGCATGGGGTTTTGGCGGCCATTAATGGAGCGCGGAAGTCACTTCTTTTGCAGCAGTCTTACTTCGTTCCGAATCGCGATTTCCGGGAGGCCTTGCATCGGGCATCAGCTCGCGGGGTGAAGGTGGAGGTGTTGGTGCCGAATCATTTGGTGGACTCCAAGCCGACCCGATATGCCTCGCAAAATTATTGGGCGGAGCTTCTGCGTGGGGGGATTCGTATTTATCAATACGAGCCGACGATGATGCATTCCAAGCTGTTGGTGGCGGATGGACAAATCAGTATTGTTGGTTCGGGGAACCTCGATGACCGGACTTTTTTCATCAATGATGAGATCAATCTTCACGTTGACTCACGTGCCTTTGCGAGAGAGCAGACGGGGATGTTTCGTCGGGATTTGAGAAGATCGCGCGAGATTACTTTTGTGAATTTGAAGGAGGTTTTGGAGCCAGGTTATAAGCGGTTCTTTGCACGCTTTTTGGCGAAGCAGTTGTAGGAGAGGCTATTCAGGTAAGTGCCTCTCCTGCGGGTGGAGCATTCTACTCGAGACCGAGCTTTTGGCGGGTGATGCGGGCTGCGTTTTCCTGGATGATGGAGAGGGGATCCGGGCGGGGATCTGAGAGTGCGTGCTTTGCGAAGAAGTCGTCCACATTCAGCCGGTTTGGGGGGGGCTCGCTGTCTTGTGAATTGAGGACGAGGCCTTCGATTTCTTCTTTGGCGATGTCGATTGAGACGCCTTGGCGGACTTCGAAATGAATTATTCCTTTCCCGAGAATGGTTCCGCGGGGGACTTGTTGGTCCACTTTGACTTTTACCTCAGCGAGGCCGCTGTAGAAGGTCTGGACGATGGCGCGATTGGGGAGGCGGTGGCCCAGGAGGACCGCCATGCCCTCGTAGCCGGCGGGATTTCCAGTGTAGAGAACGAGCCCGGCACTGGCGGCGCGGGCTTCATTTCCTGGGGTCCGTTCGAAGCCGTGTGCCGTGGGAAGGCGGAGGCGCTCCATGGGAGACATGGTGCTAAGGTTGGGCTGGAATTCCGTGGTGAGAAATTCCAATGGACTTCCCTCATCAGCTTCGTTGATGAAGATGGGGTAGCCCGCGACGGAGTCCGCTTCCTGCCAGTTCCGCAAGGAATGGGCGTAGTATTTGAGGGGTGGGGATTGGTGGAGAACGCCGATCACCAGGAAGGTGATCCCAAGAAGGATCAAGCTTGCGATGATGAGGTGGTGGCGGCGCAGTTTCATCAAGGTGACTTTGAGGAGTGTTTGTGGAATCGCAAACCCGAAGTCGGTTAGAGTTCTTTGACAAAAATATTTCGCCACTGCACGGGGGCGCCGTGGGTCTGGAGTTGAATGGGACCGGCTTTTGGAAGGCCTCCTTTTTTGTCGAAGTAGTTAAAGAGTTTGGCGTCATCGACGATGAGTTTGTCGTTGAGGTGGATGGTGACCTTTTCGCCGACAAGCTTGATTGTCATCTTATTCCATTCGCCGATGGCCTTGTCGGCATGGACGAGAGGTTCGCGACCAGCTGTTCCCTTGGGATTGTTCCAAAGTCCGCCGGAGCCTTTTTTTGCGCCATGCTGCCAACTTCCACCAGCTTCGGTGGTGTCCCAGAGTTGCACCTGGGGGATGCCGCGTAGATAGACTCCGCTGTCAGCTTTTGGGTCCAGTTTGAACTCAAGTCGGAGTTCGAAGTCGGAGTAGTTTTTCTCGGTCGAGAGGAAAAGTCCGTGACCGTCGTTGTGAATGACGCCATCGACGACCTTCCAGTGCTGGGCAATGTTCTCGAGGCTCTTTTTCTTTTTCTCGGCCAGTTTTTCTTCCGAGAGTGCCAGGTATTTGGCGGGATTCTCGGTGCCGATTCCCCACCAGCTGGTGAAGTCCTTGCCGTTGAAAAGAGGGGTGAATCCTTCGGGAGCAGCTCCGAAAAGAGGGGCCGCGAGCAGGATGAGTCCAAGCAATATTGTTTTCATGTGAGTAAAATACTCGTTTCTGAGGGGTGATTTGTCATGAAATTTGACGAAAGTGGCCTCCCAGCCTACAATCACTCAGTATGAAGAAAGTCCTCTCACTGACACTCGTCGTCGCTGCCGCTCTGGGCATTTTTGTATACGCTCAAGATAAGAAAGAACCTGTGATGTCTACCCCCAAAGAAGTTCCCCAAGCCCTCACTGAAGAGGATGTGTCTAAAATCTCCGATGCGGAGTGGAAAAAGCGACTGACTCCGGAGCAATACCGTATCCTGCGTAAATCAGGAACGGAGGGATCGAACGGAAAGGTTTATAAGGAATTCAAAGCACAAGGCGCGGGCACTTACTTTTGCGCTGGTTGTAGTAGCGAACTCTTTTCGTCCAAAGAGAAATTCGATTCTCACTGTGGTTGGCCTTCATTTTACGATCCGGCCAAGGCCAAGAATGTGAAGTCGATTATCGAGGCCGATGGGTCCGGGCGAGTCGAAGTTCGTTGCAAGACCTGCGATGGGCACCTTGGCCACGTCTTTAAAGGCGAGGGATTCAATACACCGACCGATCAGCGCTACTGCATCAACGGAACGGTCCTCAAGTTTGTTCCTGCGGAGGCTGTCGAAGCTGCTAAAAAAGAGATGGCCGCCGAGGCCGCTCAGAAAATCAAAGCTGGTGCTGAAAAGAAAAAAGAGATGAAGAAAGAAGCGGTGAAAGGTGAGTAGTTCCGTGCCCGGCCGGCTGTGCCGGCCCTCATTGTTGCCGATTTCGTTCCGCTCTGGGCTATGCTTTTTCGAGGCTGGGATGTTACGAAGATCCTTCATCGATGGGCAGACTACACGATGTTTTCCCGAAAGCATCGTGTCTCGTCGCCGCCTTTCAGAACACTTTCCAAAGAGTCTTCGGCCAAGTGAACTCGACCAGATTTCCACGCTGTCATCGAGTCATCCAGATCGTTCTCAATCTGTTGCGGGCCGCAGCACGAGATGAGAATCAATGGCCGCTTTTCGAAACCAGAGTGCCGCCAATACCGAGGCTAAATTAGCCCCAAAACCACCTTTGGTGAAGCGGAAGGAATCCCTGCTGGGGAAGTATGCTGCCAGGATTTGCCAAAACAGAGGTGATTGATAAGGTCGCTCCAAAATTTGAGAGCCTGCCAGTCTCAGATCAGATTGGTAGGCTCTCGCGCATCATAATCCTTGGAAAAAACAGAAGCTTCATCGAGAGCCTCAGTCCATCCCTCCAGAAAACCCAACCAGAGAACGGGTTTCACGATGACAGTGTGGAAATCCGCCCGCAATCGTCCGATGGCAATTTGGAAATGCGACCCGACATCGAAGTGGTGCGCAACAACTCCGTTCGCCCGAAGGCTTACCCTTAGGAAGGACTTGAGAGGCATTCCTGCGCCGATTTACTCCGCTCCACCCCGTCGTAAGATCATTGTAGCTACTGGGATCCGGCAGATTCTGCTTCGTCACCCGCCTTGCTTATTCCCCGTTCGGGCAGCGGCTCGCCGCTCTGCGGAAAGCTCGCGGATGATCACCGCAAGAGTTTGCCGGACGGCTCAAAACGACCCGCGCCAATATCGCCTACTACGAGCGGAAGGCTTCCAATCCCACCCTCGATTTCATTTCACGTTGCGCGGAGGTTTTCGAGGTTCCAGTGGCAGAGCTAGCTGACCTTGCTCCAGTTCCTTCACCGGCTAGGGCAAAGCCCGGGCCGAAGTCACGACTGGAACAGCAGTTCGAGAAGATTTCGAAACTTCCCCGCACTCGTCAGCAATCTGTTTCCCAGGTTCTTGACGAACTTCTTTCTTGCTCTTCCGATTCGTAGGCCACCACTTCGTGTCTTCCCACCATTCGGGGATTCCGTCGGATATTTTAAGAAGCTCAACCACTTTTGCGAGTATCCAGGGCAGAAGGATCAGGATTGCCAAGATTGAAGGCAAGCAATCAGGAGGCACCACGCTTGCGGGCAGAACTGGCCCGTTCTTAAGTTGGTCGGGAATTTTAATTTTCATGGCATCACGGGTGCCGCCGTCAACTGGTCCTATTCAGAGCAAAGGCAATGCGCCAAGACGGCCATGAAGCAGAGAACCCCAAAAATAAGAGCCTAAAGGGCAGGGATCGGGGGTGGGTCTACCAACCTCTGCGATAGCAGCACGATGAGGCGCCTCCCCCCACCACCGATCACGGAGCGACCAGAGTGACGAGCGGGCGGTGGGCATGAGGAGGCGACGACGAAAGCGACGCGAGGAGCGGTGACCAGAGAGCACGGGAGAACCTGTGAGACTCAAAAAGGGATCGACTGGCAGCCCGGCGACTGAACTCACGAACCACCACGCGCGAGCGGTCGATTGCCGGGCAGCTTGGGTCACTCCGTTCGCCCGAAGGCTTACGACGGCGAACACCAGAGACCTCAGAAGGAGGTTTTCATTATAGGTCCAACAACCTTTACTATTAGGGTGGGATAATAAACGTAGAGCCAGGCCGGCGCGAGGCAAGATGGCCCGAACTCGCCAAAGAACTTTCCCGATGCGCGCTCTTCGCCAGGTCGATGTTGGTGGGTTGGGGGAGCGGAAGCGCGGGGGCGGAGTTCTTTTGGAGCCATGGTCGCAGGAGGCGTGACAGCCCGCCCGCTCTGAACATTGCCCCGACGATAGGCGGCTAGTCCGTTCACCAAGACGCTTTGAAGCGGGACGAGTCTTCCCTAACCACCAAACGACCACCCCCTCTCAATCATCGAAACGACGGGAACTAGACACGGCTACCACATTAATTTGTCTGGCACGATAGTCACTCCGGACTGACCACCCGGGGAGGTTGCGCCGAGAGGAGTTGGACAAAGGTTTTTGGCAAAAAACCGATAGGGACCAGAGCCGCCGAGGTGGTTGCGGGGTCAACAAGAATAGCGGTCGGTCGCCGAAAAGTTTCTTGTTGAGGCCGTGACCGCCCGGCGGCAAAGCGAGAAGGAAAACTCCGAACCCGCCAAAGGAGGTGCCCGATGCGCTTCCCTGCACCGGCGCTGCTGGTGGGTGGGGGGCGGAGGACTGAGGCGAGGGACGAGGCTGAGGCCGCAGCCGGGCCGGAGGGTGGTGTGGAACGTGGCGGGGCGGCATCCACCTTCGTTAAAGCTTCGGCGGACAAGTGGGGGTGAGGCACGATGCCGTGGGCCGGAGGGCGGCGCGGAGCTGCGGGTGGGCTAGCGCGACTCCTGCAAGGAAGCCCATTTTTAACAAAACCGACGAAGGAGGCAGACCCCAAAGTTGGGCGCACCGACCATGACTTCACACAACACTCCGTAATCCGGCGACGAACGAAGCGACAGCGAAGTGGTGCCCGGGTGGAAGGGACCCTTCAGGGAAGGACCCAACCGATCAGGCACGGCGACGGATTACGGATGTTGTGTGATGGCCATGGATGCAGGAGGCGTGACAGACCGCACGCTCTAACAATTCGACCGACCGGAGGGAGGCTAGTCTTTCTGGCAAAACGCTTTGAGCCACCGAACAGCTTGGGAGAGGGATTTCAACGCCGTTACAAGGGGCTTTGCTATTAGTGCGGGAAGATGCACACCGACCATGACTTCACACAACACTCCGTAATCCGCTCGACGAACGGAGCGATAGCGAAGTGGTGCCCGGGTGGAAGGGGTCCCCTTTGGGGAAGGCAGCCACCCGATCAGGCACGGCGACGGATTACGGATGTTGTGCGATGGCCATAGGATGCAGGAGGCGTGCCAGAGCGCCCGCTTTGAAAACGACCCGACGAAGGAGGCAAGATCTCTAACCAGAGGACTTCGATTTTCCGAGAGGTAAGGAGGAGGATTTCAACGTGGCTACAAGGGCTTGTGCAAATCGTCTGGCACATGAGACGGGCACATGAGACGGGCACATGAGACGGGCACATGAGACGGGCACATGAGACGTTTCCCAAAATCGCTCAGTTCTGGTTGATTAAACGAATGACGAAAATATTCCCTAAAAGACCACTAATAACAAAGAGTGCAACTACCAACAAAACCTTTCCAGCCAAAGGGATAATCGGCCAAAACTCAGCAGCTATAACTGAGAACATCACCATGACAAACAGTGCTTGAAAATTAGATAATTTCCATAATTTAATTCTCGGCTCTATTTCCCCCCCCATTGAATCAAGCGCTACTTTTTTACTTCGTCCGATTCCCGACACCTTAAACCATACCACACTAGCGTCATCTGGAATCAAGAAAGAAAAAGATGTGACATTTTCGTCGCCTGTTGAAATTTTTTCTCCATCAACATAAACAGAAAAGCACTTCAAAGAAACATTAGAATCTACCATCACATTCATATGTTACTCAGTATACCTCCAGGTTCGAGATGCCGGAACATATTCGTCATTGAATCTTTCTACGATTCTATTTACTCCTCGAAGGTCTGTTTGCCTCGCCGTATGACCCATTATCCTACCCCACTTCACTTTGGGTTTGC
Organism: Akkermansiaceae bacterium; assembly: GCA_047629805.1. Classification (GTDB taxonomy): domain Bacteria; phylum Verrucomicrobiota; class Verrucomicrobiia; order Verrucomicrobiales; family Akkermansiaceae; genus SW10. Next base: position 11,621 of record JBLHUR010000162.1, read on the forward strand.
TGAACTTAAGCGCACCGTCCTTCCACTCCTCACAAGTTACAGCCGCCTCCGTAGCCCAAACTCCTTGACCAGATCCAGCTGAAGAAATTAAGGCATTAGTAAGTCCTGCCGCAACTGTTGCAGCTCCACGGCCTGCCCACGGATTTGCAGTTAGAGTTCCGACCGTCCAGCCCACTCCAATACCGGCTGCACCAACAGCTATTCTAGTAATCCATGTTCCACCACCTGTGGTATCTAATTGAGACCGGAACGTAACCATTGCAATCGAAAGATTATAATTTGTCTCTGAGTTTATCGCCATATTATATTTTGCACTGCCCCACCAAAACTTATTTTTCCCGGAATCACCATCGGGATCCCCAAGTCCTATCTTCCCACAATAGCACCAAGCCTTTACGCTTCCAGAGGTAGAAGCAAGCCACTCATCGTGTTCCCCAACTACGCCACCACTAGTTAATCCTCCGTCATCGTCCCACCATTGGATACTAGCGATCAGCTTCACCACAGCATCGTCGGGCACACCGTCCACAAGGCCTAAATAATCCCACGCATTCACGGTATCATTCCCGACCATCCCATACAGGTTGACTCCTCCTTTTTCTTGGATCGGATCTCTGCTTGGCCAATATGAGACGTGGACTGCGCCGTAGGTGCAGGTTCCGGGGTGTTTTTCCCTAGTTGGGCGGCAGTTGGGCGGTTGGGGTCGTAGTGCTGCCATTTTGGATCTATTCCTACGAGGTCCATCGAAATCGTTGGATCTGCGGGGATTTTGAGCATTTGGACTTATGATCAAGTTGGTCATCGTAGTGGTGGTTTGGCGCGGGAGCGGCGGCGGGTTGTCGTAGCTGTATGGAGCCGCTTTTGGGAGCGGGGAAACTTTGGCATCAGGGAAGTCACGAAAGTCTGAAGGCACGATTCGCGCTTCTTTGATTTTGAAATCGGGAGATGGATAGAGGTTTTTCAACTTTGGGGCGAATGATAGCTGAGATGGGGATGTTGACAAGTTTCAATCCGGGATGTTTGGCGCAGGGCGATCAAGCTAGTCAAAATTGCCTGGCACCATAATCCTAGAGCGAAAAGCGTCGTATCTCACGACTTGTTCTGCCTTGGGTGTGCGTCGTCGACCTGAACAAGAACCGACACATCCTGCATGACGACGTGAAAAGTCTCATCGCCATCTGGATATACTTCTCCGGACGACAACTGAAGATTGGACGATCCGATCGAGAGGCTTACGCGGTCAATGAGACCATTCGCAGTCGCCACCTCGACATCCTTAATGTCTCCACACGGTAGGTAGTCGAGAACGCGCTCTCGATATATACCCTGCCAGTCCGATTCGCCGCCAGCTTTCTCCGCTGTCTCGCTAACGGTTAAACCCCATATGTCGTCTGCCTGGTGAGTTGAAATCCTAATCCGAGCCCCATCTACCATCGCGGCATCGATGTAGAACATCTGAAGGTAAGGAACGGACAGATCATCCCACATTTCGCCGCCTTTCCGCCCCTCCGTAAGCGCCATTTCGACACCCGACCAGCCGGCAATTCCGCCACCGGTGAACATTTCGAACCGGCGAATCATCTGCTGAACGTAGGGCAACATTTTTTGGCAGAACGTTAGAGGTCAGGCGACCCCGAGCGAAGACTAAAACTCTGAATTTAAAAACAAACTCCCAGAGCGAAGGGTGTCGTCCTGCACCGTGTTGTTCGGCAGTGGTTAGTCAAAGCTCACAATGAAAATACCGCCTCCAACTTGAGTCTTCTTATCCAGAACCTGAGATGCGACTGATTCAAAACCTTTAACAACAGCTACAACAATACCATTCCTGCATTCCCATTCGCAAAACCATATTCCCTGGAAATGATTTACCTCAGTTCGATGATGAGAATAACGAGTAATCCCTGCAACCTTTTCATTCAATAGAACGGTTGCCAAGCTGGCTTCAACATCTCTCCCAATACTCCGTCCTATCTGAATAGCTCTAAAAGAATCAGGTTTGGCTGGTCTCTGACGAAGATTCTTAGGAGTTGCAAACCAACAAAAAAGAGAATAGCTCGCTAGGAAAATTGCATACCATCCACACGTCACCAAAAAATATTTCATGTCAGCTGTGACAAGCACAACCGCAGACAGAAGTATCCAGATCAATGTGATCGAAACAAGAAAGGAGTAGTGAAAGCCGTCGCGTCTCATTTCTTAGCCGAACGTAGAGTTCGCGAATCTTTTTACAAGCCCGTAGGGCGCAGGAAAAATGATTTCGCGCAACGACTTGATAGGGCGTGGGGGGAAATACGTGGC
>JBLHUR010000163.1:0-13766 GCA_047629805.1 Akkermansiaceae bacterium
CCTGGAAAAGAAGGCGCTTAGCTTTGCTTGCGCCACCCTCGGGATTCACCAAACTGAACTCAGATGTTTCAAGAACAAGTCCTCCCAGCTCACTGATTGGGATTACTGATGCGAGGGTTCCCCATTCTAGTTCAGCGGAAGACTGCGGTGGCCGATATCTAAACTTCTGTTGAGATATTTCTTAGTTCGCTAGAAAACTCCATCGCCTTTGGAAGCAGTTTCGAGAGGTGCGGTTTCAGGGCAGTGAAGCGGCTCTGCATTTCAGCTGAAGAAACGGCTGCGCTTTCAAGGTAGAGAATGGTGCTGGTCGCTTCCAAGAGACGGGTTTCTTTCTCGTTCAGAGTCTGGGCGAGAGAAGTCCATTGGGGAGCCGAATCACTTCCTAAGGCAAGGAGGATTTTGTCGAGATGCTTGTTCGCTTTAAAGCTGCTGGTGACAAAACCTGCGGTGGGAGTCTGGCTGGAAACTTCCTGGACATAGCGATGGGAAACGCAGCTCTCCAGTTGGGTTTGAAGATTTGATGCATAGGCTCCGTAGAGGGCGAGCTTGAAATCGAAACCAAAGTTAAATCCACATTCCTGTAGGATGTGGATCATCTTCTGGCATTTTTTTCTACCGGTGACTTCACCAAGGGAGGCAAAAAACTGGAGAAGAGGGACGATAGACTGAGATTTGGGGGTAGTTCGTGTCCAGCTATTCTTCATGGCTCAATGATCTGAGGGATGATTGAATTTCTGCCTCCAGAGAATGTGAATCCCTAAAAAGCGATTCAAGTCTGGATGATTTTTGTGTAACCTCCCTTTCGAACTCATCGGGTTTCAAATCGATGTATTCGATTTTGACTTCGAAATGTTGCCCTGCACTGAGAGAGAAATTCTTCGCCGCGATGTCATCATAACTCACCACGATTGAAAAATCCTCCCGCGCTTCCTTGGCGTTGAAGGTGTTGATGATGCGTTGTTCTTCTTCTTCGGCGCTGAGGAGAGTCTTCTGGTTCTTGCCTTCTTTGACTTTGGTGCCGAGGGCGGAGGCGTCGATGAGGATGACGTCGCCTTGGTTGGTGGCGTCGATGAAGAGGATGGAGACGTTTGTGCCGGTGGTTGCAAAGATGTTGCTGGGCATGGAGACGACTCCGGCGAGCATCTTGTTCTCCACGAGGTGTTGGCGGATTTTTTTGTCGATCCCGGATTGGGCGGTGATGAAGCCGGTGGGGGTGAGGGAGTGGATGATGTGTTGGAGGAAGAGGAGGTAGATCTCCATCTTGTCCTTGGACTTGGGCTTGATCTTGGGCTTGATCTTGGGAATGCCGGCGAAGAAGCGGTCTTTGTTTTCCTTGGTGTCGAGCTGGTCGCGCTAGTCGGAGAAGTCGAGCTTGAAGGGGGGATTGGAGACGATGATGTCGAATTTCTCTGGAGCCTTGTCGTTGACGGTGTGGAAGGGGTAGGGCTCAAGGATGGTGTTGCCCTTGATGACGTTGGGGATGGAGTGGACGAGATTATTGAGGACGAGGTTGAGGCGGAGGAGTCCGGATGATTTTTGGGAGATGTCCTGGGTGAAGATGGAGCAGTGGTCCTCGCCGAGGGCGTGGGCGGCGGTCATTGAGGAATGGTAAATTTTGAGTGGTGAATTGGGGACAGGGAATTTAGAGGAAGGGGTTTTTGGCAGTGGCGCTGCCGTAGTTTTGGCCATGGTTGAGGTCCTCGGTGATGAGGGTGCTGGCTCCTGAGCGGTGGGCGGCGGCGAGGATCATGGAGTCCCAGAGGGAGAGCTGCCAGCGGGCCTGGAGGTGGAGGCCGTCTTTGAAGAGGGAAAAGGTGTTGGGGACGATGGTCCAAGAGGAGAAGTCATCGATGAGACGGGCAGCGGTTTCGGCGGTCTGGCCGGAGCGGATGAAATTGACAAAAAACTCTTGGAGGACTTGCACGCTGATGGCGGTCCCAGCGGGAGAAATAAGGGCCTCGCCGACGATGGCTGCGGCCTTTTCACGCTTTTCTCCGGCGTTGAGGTCGTAGGCGTAGAGGAGGATGTTGGTATCGAGGAACTGCTTAGCGGGCATGGCTCTCCTCTCGGCTGAGGGGTGCGCTGCCGAGAGCATAGCCGGCGCGGAGTCGCTCGAGGGCAGACTCGGGAGAGGAGTCAGCCTCTTCTTCAGAGAGAATGTTTTCGAGGCCTCGGATGACGAGGTCCTTCATAGAGGTCTTGTGTTTCGCGGCGGAGATTTTGGTCCGTTCAACGAGGGACTCGGGAAGATCAATGGTTGTCCTCATGAGGCATATTTGCATAAAGATGCCTTCGGGGCAACTTGTGAATCAATTAGGCTCAACACGGTGTGTGCCGTGAAATTCGGCGAGGTATTCTTTGATGAGGAGGGCGTTGATGGCGCGGGCGTTCTCGGCGTTGATGGGGAGATTGTGGACGTTTATGAGCTGCTGGATGACGAGGCGTTGGAGTTCTTCGTAGAGGGTGACGAAGGCCGGATCGCCGGGGTCGAAATTCCCGCCGAGGGTCTCGCGAGTGCGTTGGAGTTTGTTTTTTGGTTCATCGGCGATGATGAGTTCGCTTTCGTCGACCTTGGTGAAGGCGAAGACGATGTTTGTCTCTTCGTCGAAGGTGAGTCCTTTCAGTGAAAGGTAAGTGTATCCGAGCCGAGTGAGGTGACACAGGGCGGGGATTTTTACTCTGCTATCTTCATTGTGGACCATGGGTGGGTGGGGCGAGGTCCCAGGATCTCCTTAGGAGAAATTGATAGCATTTGATTTCTTTAGCGTCGAACTAAAGAAGCACTCTGTATCAGAGTGATAGTGCGCCTTACGCGAACTGGTTGAGGAAGCGGGTGTCGTTCTCGATGAGGAGGCGGATGTCCTTGATGCCGTATTGGATCATGGCGAGGCGGTCGAGGCCCATGCCGAAGGCGTAGCCGGTGAGCCTAGCGGGGTCGAAGGCTTCGTCGCCGCGGCTCTTGTTGATGGCGTCGAAGACAGCGGGGTCGACCATGCCGCAGCCGGCCACTTCGATCCATTTTGGGGCTTCGCCTTTGACCTGGAGTTTCACGTCGATCTCGAAGGAGGGCTCGGTGAAGGGGAAGAAGTGAGGGCGGAAGCGGACTTCGGTTTTGTCGCCGAACATGGCGCGGTAGAAGAACTCGAGAGTGCCTTTGAGATCGGAGAGGCGGACGTCTTTGTCGACATAGAGGCCCTCGAGCTGGTTGAAGACGGAGAGGTGGGTGGCGTCGATTTCATCGCGACGGTAGGCGGAGCCGGGGGCGATGATTTTGACGGGTGGGCCTTGCTTTTCCATGGTGCGGATCTGCACGGAGGAAGTGTGGGTGCGGAGGAGCTTGCCGGAGTCGAAGTAGAAGGTGTCGGAGTCGTTGCGGGCGGGGTGGTCGGCGGGGGTGTTGAGGGCGTCGAAGCAGTGGAATTCGGTTTCGATTTCGGGTCCGTCGGCGAGGGCAAAGCCGAGGCGGCGGAGGATTTGGATGGCGCGGTCTTTAACGACGGTGAGGGGATGGAGGGCTCCGACGGGGAGTTCGCGGGCGGGCATGGTGAGGTCGAGGCCGGCGACGGAGGCTGCGTCGGCTGCGTCTTGGAGCTTTTGTTTGCTCTCTTCAAGGGCTCCGGTGATGGCTTGACGGCTGGCATTGAGAGCAGCGCCGAGTTTGGGTTTTTCCTCGTTGGAGAGGTTGCGCATTTCTGCGGCGAGGGCGTTGAGGGGAGATTTTTTGCCGAGGAATTTGACGCGGGCATCTTCCAGGGCGGCTTCGGTGGAAGCGGCAGCGATGGCGGCGAGGGCTTCGGCTTGGATCTGGGCGGCTTGCTCGGTCATGATGGAGGTGGATTAAGGGAGTGGAGGGGATTGGTCAATGCTGGAGAGGAGTCGTGGAGCCCTCGCCACTTGGATTCGCGGGGAATTGGGGATAAAACCAAAGAGTGAGCTGAGGGAGTGGAGTTTGGTTTGGGGGGTATGGTGGGAGGGGCGCGGTGTGATTGGAGAGTTTTTTTAACCACGGAAGAAGCAGAATGGAGTAGAAGCTTGGTTGAGGCGACTTGGTTGAGAAGTAGCGAGGGCGTCACGACTCCTTTTCATAAAAATGGCCGCATCCTTGCGGATGCGGCCATGGAAGTTTTTTTCAGCGTGAGCTGAGGCTTTTTAGGCGGCCTTCTTTTCGAGGGCTGACTTGGCCTGCGCAACGATGGCGGAGAAGGCGCCGGAATCGACGACGGCGAGGTCTGCGAGGACTTTGCGATCAAGTTCGATGTTGGCGGCTTTGAGGCCTTCGATGAAGCGGGAGTAGGTTAATTCTTCGGCGCGGACGGCAGCGGAAATACGCTGGATCCAGAGGCGGCGGAATTGGCCTTTGCGCTTTTTACGGTCGCGATATTCGTATTGACGGGCTTTGTAGACGGCATCCTTCGCATAGCGGAATAGCTTGGAACGGAAGCCGCGGAAGCCTTTGGCACGGAGAAGGACGCGCTTGCGGCGCTTCCGACTGGCCGGACTGTTAGTTGCTCTTGGCATTGTATTTTTTTATGAACGGGTCGTTGGGTTTCTAATTCACTCCGATAGTCTCACTCGTTCGGTGTCCTTTCCGGAGAAAGGCTGGCTATCTGGAGGCCGCCCATTTTGCGGGCGGGGGCATCGTGCGTCTGAAGCTTTGTGGGCTCAGGCACGGTAAGGCTTACTTCATGAGAAGATTTCTCTTCACATTTGTAATATCTGCGGCGGAGACAAGCGTCGGTTTACCCAGCATTCTTTTCCGTTTCCGGCTTTTTTTCTGGAGGATGTGACGTTTGCCTTGTTTGCGGCGCAGAATCTTACCGGTACCAGTCACTTTAAAGCGCTTGGCGACGGACGATCTGGTTTTGGACTTGCAAGCTTTGCGGGCCATTGGACCGGCGTTCTAAGTGCCGGTGGAGCGAATGCAAGATTTTTTGTGAAGGGGGGTGTTTGTTTTTTGTGAGGCTTGAGAATGGGGCCAGCCACGAAATTTACGAAAAGAACGAAACTTGGTTGAGGGGTTGCGGTGTGGGCATTAGAAAACGTGCATGCGAATTTCGGTCAAAAATCTCCTCAATAGCAAATCAGCTCAAGACTCGGTGGAACTCTCTGGCTGGGTGCGGACGCGGCGGGATTCGAAGGCGTTTTCCTTTATGGAGTTGAACGATGGGTCCTGTTTGCAGGGGATTCAGGTGATTATTGATGCGGGGATTCCGGGGTCGGATGATGCTGCTAAGATGAATACGGGGGCTTCGGTTCGGGTCGTAGGGGAGTTGGTGGAGAGTCCGGGGAAGGGGCAGAGTTGGGAGGTGCGGGCGACGGAGGTTGAGTTGCTCGGCGGGGTGCCGGATGATTTTCCTTTGCAGAAGAAGGGGCATACGCCGGAGTTTTTGCGGTCGATTGCGCATTTGCGGCCTCGCACGAATTTATATGGGGCGACGTTTCGGATGCGGAGTCGCTTGGCTTACGCGGTGCATCGCTTTTTCAATGAGCGCGATTTTACTTACGTTCACACCCCTATTATTACCGCGAGTGATTGTGAGGGGGCGGGCGAGATGTTCCAGGTGACGACGAATGGAGCCGGAAAGCCGGAGGAGGACTTTTTTGGGAAGAAGAGCTATCTGACAGTGAGTGGGCAGTTAGAAGGGGAGACTTATGCCTGTGCTCTTTCGAATATTTATACCTTTGGTCCGACGTTTCGGGCGGAGAATTCGAATACCTCGCGCCATGCTTCGGAGTTTTGGATGATTGAGCCGGAGATGGCTTTTTGTAATTTGGAGGGGGATATGGATTTGGCGGAGGAGTTTATCCAGTTTCTTGTGAAGGATGTCTTGGAGAATAATGAAGGTGATCTTTCGATCTTCGAGAAGTTCGTGGACAAGGGACTGCGGACGCGGCTTGAGGGATTGGCCTCGGGTGGGTTTGAGCGGATGAGTTATACCGAGGCGGTGGAGCAGTTGCTGAAGTCGGGGAAAAAATTCGATTATGCGGTGGAGTGGGGGATTAATTTGCAGTCCGAGCATGAGCGTTATCTCTGTGAGGAAGTGGTGAAGGGCCCTTTGACGGTTTATAACTATCCGAAGTCGATTAAGCCGTTTTACATGCGAGCGAATGATGATGGGAAGACGGTGACGGCGATGGATGTCTTGGTGCCGGGGGTGGGGGAGATTATTGGAGGGAGTCAGCGGGAGGAGCGCTATGATTTACTGAAGGCCGCGATGGAGTCTCATGACTTAAGCTTGGAAAACTATGGATGGTATTTGGATTTGCGGAAGTATGGCACGGTTCCGCATGCGGGATTCGGAGCGGGCTTTGAAAGGTTGCTGATGTATGTCACCGGGATGCAGAATATTCGAGATGTGATCCCGTTTGCGCGGACGCCCGGGCATTGCGAGTTTTAAGAATTCAGCGACATGGGAGAGTGGAAGTGGGGGACGATCCGTTCGTGGCCAGCGGCCATTACGGAAGCACAGGCGAAGACGGATTTCTTTCCAAATCCTCTCGGCCGAACTCTCTCGCCTTGGCTTTTTACACGGCTCAAGCCCAAGCGAAATATCATCGAGAGCGTCCGCTGCGTGGGAGTCAATGAACTCTACAACCCGCGTTCGTGAAGGCCTGTTACTGGGGTAAGGAGAACTCCAAACGGAGGAAGGGACGAGCCAAGGTGATGGGTGGAGTCTCTGGAATTAGGAACCAGTTGATTAAGTCATCGGATGCGGTTGGGCGGGTCACGACGTAGTTCGAGCGCGTGGGTTCGACTTGATAATTGAAGGTCAGGTTGCGGGTGACTTGTGGCATGTCGGAGATGAGGGGATTTGTGTCCAAGGCATACTCGCCAAGGTTCTCGAGGCCGTCGCCATCGGGATCGGCGAGGAGGGAGTTTTGTTCTGAAGCGATCGCGTTAATTCAGGTGGGGTAGGCGTTGGGATTGGCTCCATGTTGGCTGGCAATCTTGCGGCCGTTTTTTTACGGGTGGGAGAGCTTGGTCTTTTCGGTGCCGCCGACATCGGGGAAATCTCCGACAATGATGGGGACGTTTGAATTTTCATCTTGCACGATTTCGATGACCTCTTCCACTTGAGCGATGATGTTTTGTGGCCATCCGAGAGGGGGCTCGTTGCGATGGAGTTTTGAGTAAACGGAGCGGATGTCATTGTCGCTAAGGAAGATGACGACGGCATCCATCTTGTCGATTTGGTCCAGGAGTTCGATTTTCGAAGTTAGATACTCCTACGCAGGAGAACCACTGCCGCGAGAAGGGCTGCCAAGATCAAGGTGGCGAGCCAGGAGGCAAGGCCCATCCACATCATGCCATAGGCGGCCGCAGCGCCGGTGGCGGCGATGAGGGCGTATGGGAGTTGGGTGGCGACGTGGGAAGTGGGAGTGCAACCGGAAGCGAGGGCTGAGACGATGGTGGTGTCGGAAAAGGGGCTGCAATGATCTCCGAAAACGGCTCCTCCAAAGACGGCTCCGATGGTCATGGAGACGAGTTGCATAAGATCAGCTTCAGGGAGATCTACTCCAAGCCGAAGAACGAGGGGAAGGGCCATCGGCATGAGGAGGCCGAAGGTTCCCCACGAGGTGCCGGTCATGAATGACATGACGGCCCCGATGAGGAAGATCACGAGCGGCACGGACATCGGGCTGATTTTATCTCCGAGCATTTGCTTGAGAAGGTCAGCGGTGCCGAGGCTGTTGAACATGCTGCCGAGGGTCCAGGCGCAGATCAAAATCAGGAGGGCGGGGAAGAGGGAGGCGGCTCCATCGAGCATGTGTTGGGGGGCGTCCTTTTTTCGGGACTTTGGAAAGCAGAGGTAGGCTGCGGTGAGGGCGACAAAGCCGGCCGCGACCATGGCATAGGGGACGCCATCAGAGGTGAAGGCATTGCGCCACGACCAGGGGAGAGAGACCCCGATTCCGTTGAAGCGAGTGTCCTGCCAAAGGTAGATGAAGGTGGGCAGGGTGAGGACGAGGACGGCGAGGGGGAGGAGGGCGAGGTAGGGGGAGCCTGCTTCAGGCATTTTGTGATTTTTATCGAGAGGCACGGGCCGGGCATTTTTCATGGGGCCGAGGTGCAGGGCTTTGAAGATGACAAGAGGGACGAGGAGGAGGCTGAGGAGGCAGTAGGGATTGGCCGGGATGGAATTGAAGAAGAGGGCGGCGGGGTTGACCTCGAAAGGGGCGTCTTTGAGGCCGAGCTTGATGAACGAAAGTTGGGTCGCGATCCAGGTGGAAATGAAGGCCACGCAGGCGACGGTGGCGCTGGTGGAATCGATGACGTAGGCGAGGAACTGGCGGGAGATTCGGAGGGAGTCGGTGAGGGGGCGGGCGACCCGTCCGAGGAGGACGGCATTGGCGAGTCCGTCGAAGAAGCAGAGCAATCCGAGGCCGTAGACTCCGAAGAGGAGTTTTTTCTTTGGGTCATGGCCTTCTTTGGCGAGGAGGCGGTTGAGGATGGTGGTGAAGCCGCCCCCTTTTTCGAGAAGGGTGGCGAAAGCGCCAAGGGTGAAGGTGAAAATGATGGCGCTGAGGTTCCAGCTGCTTTCTCCAATCTTCGGGAAAAGATGGTCTTCGAAAAGGCAGCGGATGGCGTAGATGGGGTTGGGGCCTGCGAGGAGGAAGGCTCCGGCGATGGTTGCGGCAAAGAGGGAGAGGGCCGCTTGCCGGGTGATGAGGATTAACACCAAGGCAACGACCGGTGGGATGAGGGGAATGAACGGTGAGAGGAAGGGGATGAGGTTCTCCATGGCGGTTAATTTTTAAAGTGTTGTGAACGGGCTTCGATTAAATCGAGGAGTTGTTTACGGAGTGGCGCGGCCGTTTCTGGTGCCTGAGCGACCTCTTTGAGAGTTTGCTCAGGTATGATTGAACCACAGGTCCTAAAAAAAGGCGACCGGTGATGGTCGCCTTTTTGAGATGGGTTGAAGTGATTTGGATTACTCCTCTTCTTTGTCTTCCTCTTCCTCTTCGTCCTCAGGTTTTTCTTCCTCGTCCGATTCTTCTTCCTCCTCCTCGTCCATTTCTTCCTCGTCCTCGTCCTCGTCCTCGTCGGAGGAGTTACCGCTGCGATTGGAGCGTTTCTTGCGGTCGGCGAGGCGGTTTTTGGCTTTTTCGGCGTCGAACTGGATCTTGTCGCTATCGCCTTCTTCGACGAAGTAGTCGAGGATGTCATCGGCCCAGGCTCCGTCTTGGGAAATCATGGAGTCGATGACTTGCTTTTGCTCGGTGGGTCCGGTGGCGATGCTGGCGACGTCATTCCAGTAGATGGAGAGATCGTCGTCATCGATCGCGGGGCCGTCGCGGAGGAAGTCGATGCAGGCCTTGAAGGCTTCTCCGCGGAGGCGGTCATTTTCTTCGCCAGAGGCGTATTCGAAGAGGGCATCGAACTGGGAGTCATCGGGCCAGTAGCGGAGGGCGTAGGCACCGGCGACTTTCATTTTGGCGTTATCTCCTTTGAGGACTTTTGCGATAATGTCGGATGCTTCGTCACCGCCGGCAGCGCCCATGAGGCGGAGGAGGGCGACTTTGGTATCTTCATCGGTGTTGTTGTTATAAGTTCCCACGATGGCGTTGGCGTAGTCTCCGGGATTTTCGGATTTGCGGACGGCTTCGCTCAAGACGTCGCGCGCGGAGCTCTTCACCGAGGCGTTGGAGGCGTTGGTGATGATGCCGAGAAGGCTTCCGAAGTTCGCGGTCGTTGCCATTTTTTTGGTGGCATTGAGGGCGGCTTGTCCCTCGCTGCTTTCATCGGTTTTGCTCGCGAATTCGATGAGGTGGGGCAGGGCGCTGTCGTCGCCGCGCGCTCCGAGGACACTGAAGAGTTTGATTCGGTTTCCAGGGTCCATGGGAACGTCTTTTGCGAAGCTGGCGACCATTTGACTGATATCGGATCCGTCGGTGGCTTTCCCGATCATGAGAGCCTGAAAGTAGGTCTCACGTTCGCCTTGTTCCTTTGTCCCGGGTTTTACGATGTTATCAAGGAGGAGCTGCACGTTGCCTTGGGTGAGGGGGACTTCTTTGGGAGGGTTCTCGATATCTTTAAACGGAGCGGTGATGGCATTGAGCTCGGCGATCTCATCGTTTGCGCCTTTTTTGCCGGCATAGATAAATGCGGCGACGATGAGACCGGCGACGAGAGTGGCGGCGATCATGCCTTTGACGGCATTACTCATTCCCTTTTTCTGGAAGGGGAGGGCGACGGGTGCGATGCCAAGGCCACCGGGTTGAGGTGCCTGTGCTTGATACGGTGCGGCGGCAACGGGAGCTTGGGTAACCAGTGGCGCGGTGGCACCTGCAAGCAGAATTGGGTTTGCGGGTGTGACGGGCGCGGTAGGCTGAGCGGGAGCTCCGCTTAAGGGGATGGTCACTTGGGGAGATAGGGCCTGAACTGGCGCGGCGATCGGGACGGCTGCTGGGATCGGTGGGGCATGAACTGCGGCTACGGGAGCCGGAGCTGTCGGGGTAAGCAGAGGGGTAGCCGCTGGTGCGGGAGCCGCTGGAGGCGCTGGAGGCGCTGGGATTTCCGCGGCAGGGGCGACCGGAGCAGGAGCTACTTCCGGGGCGGGAGCGGGAACTTGTATGACTGGAGCGACAGGCTCAAGGGGTGCCAGGGCAACTGGGGCTGGAGCGATTGGAGCGGGTGCAAGCGGAGCAGGTGCAAGCGGAGCGGGGGCCGCTGGTGCCGCTACGGGTGCGGGAGCCGCTGGAGGCGCTGGGATTTCCGCGGCAGGGGCGACCGGAGCAGGAGCTACTTCGGGGGCGGGAGCGGGAACTTGTATGACTGGAGCGACAGGCTCAAGGGGTGCCAGGGCAACTGGGGCTGGAGCGATTGGAGCGGGTGCAAGCGGAGCGGGGGCCGGTGCAGCAGGTGTCTGGCCCGGGATGAGGAGTCGTGGCCTTGCGGCTTGCGGCACGGCTGCGGTGGCTTTGACTGGCTGGGCCGCAGTGTGAATGGATGGAGCTTGTCCGGCGGGTGGCTGGATGGGCTGTGGTGCGGTCGAGGTGTCGACGAGAGGGATTCCGGCTAGGGGAACTGCTGCGGCGGGGTCTAGGGGAACCTCAGGAGTTCCGGCTTCGGGATTGTTTTCACTCATAAGAAAAGATTTTAAGGATTCACGGGCGTCGCTAGGGCGATCATTCATTGGACGGGAGATATGCCACATGACCCAATCGCTCATCCAGGCCGGGAGATCCGGGCGGAGTTCGGAGATGTGGGTGACGGTGTTTTGAAGGTGGGCGTTCATGACCTGCGCGGCATTTTCCCCATCAAAGGGGTAGCGACCGGCGAGGCAGTAGTAGTAGACGCAGCCGAGTGAATACATATCGGTGCGTTTGTCGAGCGGAGTGCGCTCGAACTGCTCGGGAGCCATGAAGTGGATGGAACCAAAGACGGCGTCGCCGTGGTCGATGGTTTGGAGAGAGGGGGTGGGTGAGAACTTGGCGAGGCCGAAGTCGACGAGCTTGACCTGGAAGCGGCCGCTGGCGAGCCAGGTGACCATGAGGTTGGTGGGCTTGATGTCGCGGTGGACGAGCTCGAGGTCTTGGGCGGCGATGAGGGCTTCCTGGCTTTGGACGGCCACTTCGCGGAAGTCCTGCATGGTGAGGATGCCGCGCTCGATCATTTCGTCGATGGTGCGTCCGGAGAGGAGTTCCATGACGACGTAGGGGCCGTCTTTGTCAACCCCGGCATCGAAGACGGTGACGATGTGGGGGTGTTGTACCGAGCAGAGGGCGGTGGCTTCCTTGAGCATGGCCTCGGTGGCCTCCTCTTGGTTTTCGTACCCCCCCCCGGCGAGGACCCGCTTGATCGCGACTTCGCGATTCAGATGGCGGTCGAAGGCTCGGTACACTGCACCGACTCCTCCTTGGCCAATCTTACTACGGATTTCATAGCGATCGTCGGACATGGTTCTTCAGCCGGAGTTTCCCCAAACAGGGCGGGGAATCAAGTTCAGTTATGGACAAAATGAAGGAGAGGATGGAGGTCTCCGCTATTGATCGGCGAGATGGGACTGTAACTTTGCGAGATGTGAATTCCAATCTGCAATGGCTTGGTCGTCATTTTTGCTCTTCAGAAATTTAATAACGGCCTCGGTGGCGGCCACGGATCGGGGAGAGGTCGGAACTGGCGTGTCCCATGTCGTGAAAGAAGCCCCAGGCGTCTCCGCGGGTTGTGAGCGCCGGGGAGAGTTCTCGGGCGGCGAACGGGTTTTGTTTGATGAGAATAGAAAAGAAGCGGGCGATTTGATCTCTGGAAAGTGCTCCGCTTTTGTTTTTCGTTGCGATTTCGAGTCCTTTCGTAGGTGCGTTAAGAGCCAACCAAGTTAGGATTTCTTCTAATTCGGCTTCGGGGAGGTCGTTGAGTTCGGCAGAGGCAAGGGCCTCGACATTTCCGGTCTCGTTGAATTTTTGCACCAAGCCCGCGATCGCTTCCTCTTTAATCGGGGATTCGGGCAACTCACGGACCCATTTCTCGGTGAGAGTGGAATCGCCGGCAGCGACCCAGAGGTAGGTCATTCCGAGAACCGTCTTTGCCTGGATTTTTTGATCAGGGATGCTCTGCCAGAATTCGCTGACATCGCCAAATCCATTCGCCATTCATCCTAGGACGAGTGTATTGGCGAGTTTCACTACGGATGACATGCAAAAAAATCTGACTTCATTTTCCTTCGAAAGCAGAGCTTTGGAGGCCCCTTGGTGGACAAATATGTCGTGGGCCGGACGTTTTCGCTTAATTGTTCGATATGGGATCGTTTTTAGCGCTGGTTATCATTGTTTTGGTAGCCTTGTTGGTAGTGAAGGTCGGGTCGAGTGCGCTTGAGCTGACGGGGATGTCGAAGGCGGTGGCTCGCTTTCAGGCGGCTTCGGCATTTTTTGGGGTGGGGTTCACGACGAGTGAAGCGGAGCAGGTGGTGAGTCATCCGGTCAGGCGGAAGATCATTCTACATTTGATCATTGCAGGGAATATCGGGCTGACTTCGGCCCTGGCGACCCTTTTGGTGACGATGATGGGGAGCAATGAGCGTGGAATTGGGATGACTTTTGCCTGGTTGGGGATGATCGGGCTGGGAATTCTCGCGATTGCGCTGTTTTTTAATCTTCGGTTGATCAGTGGGCCGGTGGATCGGTTCATGAGGGCGACTTTGGAAAAGGCGGGGATGAAGCGGATCATTGATTATGATTATTTGCTGAATCTGCAGGATGGATTTTGTGTCTACGATGGTGAAATTCACGAGGGACATCCGTGGGTGGGGAAGGAATTACGAGAGGTGCGGCCGGCGGATGCAGGGGTGATTGTGCTGGGGGTTTATCGTGATGCTGGGGATTTTATCGGGGCTCCTAGGAAGGATACGAGGGTTAAGAAGGGGGATGTTTTGATGGTGTATGGTCGTGATGAGGATGTGCGGAAGGCGTTTGATCGTGCGGCGGAGATTTGATGGGGTTTTCCAAGTGGCGGCTGGACTTGAATGGTGGAGTCTCTATGATTCATTGATGTTTCGGTGGATTTTGCTGGTGATCTTTGGCTGGGCTTTGCTTTTTCTGGCGGGGTGTGATGAGGAGGAACAGGCGGAGGAGGTTGAGGTGAAGATGAAGGCGGATGGGATGGAGGTTCGGTGTTATCGAGTTCAGAAGTCGTTGTTGGAGGGGGTTCATGGTGAGGGGGATGAATTGTTGGGGCCGGTGGTGGCGGAGGCGGGGTTTGAGAGTCGGTTTTTGGAGGGGGTGACTGTGATGAGGGATTATTCGAAGGAGGTGGAGAAGTTGGAGAC
>JBLHUR010000164.1:0-13726 GCA_047629805.1 Akkermansiaceae bacterium
CATCTCCCACATCTCATCCCCCTCCTCTAAAACACGACTCTCAAACGGAACCTCCTCAACCCGCTCCAATCCACTCAACTGCCGATCCGACGAAAGCCCCATGAACCAGTCCCTCGTCCCCAAGAAGCCCCCGCAAAGAGTCAGTAAAAAGAGCCCGATCAAGACCCCTCTCTTCATTTTTTCAGGAGCTTGGCGACCACAGCCTCCACCTCCTTCTTCCCATAAGCGTGCCCATCGATCTTCTCGACCAACTTCCCAGCCTTATCGTTCCCAACCAAGCCGTGGCCTGCTAGCTTCGCTTTCTTAATCTCCTTCGCGCTCGTCCCCGAGCCCACCAGGACATTTTTGAACTCCACTTTCTCTCCCTGTCTCTTTTTGAGATCATTCACGATGACCTTTATTTTTGCACACATCGGTCATCCATCGAAATAATAGAAGGTCACCGTCGGCTTATTAGCCTCTACCGTCTTCGCCGCAGGCGTCGCCGCCTTCTCCTGACCCAAGACCGGAGCCACCAGTAAAACCGGTGCCGCCGCCAACATTATCCATCGCATCATTTTCTTCATCACCCCCAAATTACCTAAACCCCTCTCTCTGACAACAAGATAAGTCCATGCCCTTTCCGCTCCCGAAAGATTCCAACTCATTCTTTCTCCACCATCTCCTCCCGCTCCACAAAACTCATCGCGCTCAAAACCTCTAAAACATCCTCATAACTCCCCCCATTCACCGTCTTCAAAGCCATCGTATAATTCTGCCCCGAATCCCCTTCACCGCGGAACGTCAATCAACACACCCCGTATCTTCTCCTCAAATCCCCCCGTCAAAAGCCCCTCAAATCCCTTCCCCGTCACCCCAGTCAGCTTCTCAAAACTCCCGATCGGTGCCACCACCGCCCGACTCGTCAGCTTCGCCACCGCCAACTTCACCTCCGCAACATTCTTTGCCTCCTCAATCGTCGCGCCCGAAGCCAAACAGATCATCAAAATCTTATCGAGATCATCCTGCCCCCACTCCTTCGGCAACTCAGCCATCACCTCCCCACCCACTCCTTTCAGCATCGTCAACCCCACCTTCGGATACACCATGCCCACCTCCCGGGGACCCTCTTCCCGCTTTCCCCTCGCAGGAACCCGCAGCACCCCACCCATTAATTCCAAGATCTCACTTTTTCCCTCCTTCCATTTCAACTCCTTCTTCTCCAACGCAACCTTCTCCAAAAAATCCGGCGCCCGTTCCAAAATCTCCCGCTTCGCATTTTGCTTCACCTTCTCAAGCCCACTCTCATCACATGACACCATCCCCGGAAGGCCCAACTGCATGACTCCGAAAAAACTTTCATCTCCCAATCAGGGACTTCGACTTCATTCGTGTCGATCCGGGGAAGATCACAGGGCGCATCGTGGATATTGACTACCTCCGCATCGGAACCTCGGCACCACCACAGGCTCCCGAGATCACCGCCTTCAACTACGACCCACCGTCAGGCGAGATTAACATCACCTGGAAATCCGTGCAAGAAGCGACCTCCCTCATCGAATCCTCCGCCACTCTTCAGAAAGCGGTTTTGGAACACCCTCTTCGACAACATCACCGCCCATGACGGCACGACCACCCTCCTGAGGTCTCCCGGCGTGCCCGATCAGTTCTTCAGAGTTGTCCGGGAAAACTAGACGAGATTCTCGTGCTTCCACATCCCTGCCATTCTTCTCGTAAGGATGGCTGGAATTTTTGCGTATGCGCTACAGCAAAAAGGATTCACACAACTTCCAATCTAGCAAAAACCACCTACCCTTCCCCCTGATGACCTTCAGACGCCTGTCGGCACTCTTAATCGCCCTGATTACGATGGCCAAAGCCGAACCCATCGGCTTCAACTCCCACATCCGGCCTTTGCTTTCAGATCATTGCTTCACTTGTCACGGCTTTGATCCCGGAGCACGCGAAGCAGATCTTCGCCTCGACACCGAGGAGGGTGCCCTTGCCAACCGAAAAAACGGACCCGGAATCGTCCCTGGAAACCCTCGGAAATCCCTCATTTGGCAGCGCATCACCTCTACTGATCCCGATGACGTTATGCCTCCTGCCGACCATCACCTCCACCTTGATGAAACGGAGAAAAAACTGATCCGCCAATGGATTCAGGAAGGGGCAAAGTACGAAGAACACTGGACCTTCATTCCAGTCAAAAAACCCCCAGTCTCCGACCTCGCTCCTCATCCCGTAGATGCCCTCATCCTCGATAAGCTCAAGTCCCTCGACCTCAAACTCTCTCCTCTCGCCGAAAAAGAAACCCTCATCCGTCGCCTCTCCTTCGACCTCCGCGGCCTCCCTCCCACTCCGGAAGAAGTCAAAAACTTCCTCGCCGACTCCTCGCCTGAGGCCTGGGGAAAACTCGTCGATTCCTTCCTCGCCGACCCCGCCTTCGGCGAACGCTTTGCCTGGCCTTGGCTCGATGCCGCCCGCTACGCCGACTCCAACGGCTTCCAAGGCGACGCCGAGCGCAGCATGTGGCCCTGGCGCGACTGGGTCATCGATGCCATCAACCGCAACCTCCCCTATGATGACTTCACCGTCTGGCAAATTGCAGGCGACCTCCTCCCCAATGCCACCCACGAGCAAAAACTCGCCACCGGCTTCCTCCGCAATCACGCCATCAACGGCGAAGGGGGATCGATTCCGGAAGAAAACCGCGTCAACTACGTCTTCGACATGGCTGAAACCGTCGGAACCGTCTGGATGGGCCTCACCTTCAACTGCTGCCGCTGCCATGATCACAAATACGATCCATTGACCCAAAAGGACTACTACTCGCTTACCGCCTTCTTCAACCAAACCCCCGTCACCGGAGCAGGCGGCGACCCGCGCACTAAACCGGTCCTCCCAACTCCCACTCCGATGCAAATCGCAAAGGAAAAAGAACTACGTGCTCAACTCGCGACAGCTCACCAAGAACTTAAAAGTCTCACCCCTTCCCTCAAATCAAAGCAAGCCAACTGGGAAGAAAACCACCTCAAAAACACCTCCCAACACCGCTGGCTTCCCCTCAATGCCAAGGTGATCAAATCAAGCGACCCCGGTCTCAAATTTGAGACACTTGCCGACAATTCCCTCCTTGTCTCAGGCACCAATCCTAACAAGGCCACCTTCGAAGTCGAAGCAATCCTCCCAAGCCAAACCATCACTTCGCTGCGCCTCGACGCTCTCCGCCACGCCACCATGACCAAAGGAAGAGCAGCCCGCTCGGACAGCGGAAACTTTGTTCTGACCGGAGTCGAAGTCTCGCTCCTCCGTCACAACGAAACCCCGCGACCACTCAAGCTCGTCCGACCACAAGCCAGTTTTGAGCAAGGAAACCTGAAAATCGCCGGCACTCTTGATCAGGATCCCAACACCGGGTGGGCTGTCTGGAATGGCAAGTCAATCGACCGGGACCACGCTGCACTCTTCCAACTCTCAGAGCCCTTCACCTCCAAAGTTGGTGACCGCTTCAAAGTCACCTTGCGTCACGACTCCACGAACCTTGCTCACTTCCTCGGACACTTCAGACTCTCCGTCACCTCATCGACAGCCCCTTCTTTGACCCCCAAGAATTCCACCATTGAACAGCTTCTAGCCATCCCTTCCGATCAAAGAAATCCGCACCAAAAAGCGACGCTTTCCTCAGCTTATCTCAAAACAGATTCCCTCCACCAAAAACACAACGCAAAGATCCAGTCGCTCGGTAATGAAATAAGCAAAATCAAGCAAGCCGCCCCCCGCGTCATGATCATGGCCGATCAGCCAGAACACCGCGAAACTTACGTCCTCGCCGTCGGCTCCTACGAAGCCAAAGGAGAAGTCGTCGAAGCCTCCACCCCCGGAATCCTCCCTCCCTTAAAATCGGACGCCCCGCTCAACCGCCTCGACCTCGCCCAATGGCTCGTCGCCCGCAATCATCCCCTCACCTCCCGCGTCACCATCAACCGCATCTGGCAGGAGCTCTTCGGGATCGGGCTCATCAAGTCACCCGAAGACTTGGGGGTCCAATCCGAAATGCCCGTCCACCCCGAACTCCTCGACTGGCTCTCCGCCGATTTCATGGACTCCGGTTGGGATTTTAAAGAACTCATCAAAACCATCGTCACCAGCCAGGTCTACCAACAATCATCCAAAGTCGATTCCCTCGCCCTCGAACGCGACCCTGAAAATCGCTACCTCGCCCGCGCCCCCCGCTACCGACTCCCCTCATGGATGATTCGCGACCAAGCCCTCGCCCTCTCCGCCCGCCTCGTCTCTCACATCGGTGGCGCCCCCGTTAAACCCTACCAACCCGCCGGCCTCTGGGCCGAGTCCACCTTCGGCAAAAAGAAATACCTCCCCGACACCGGCGAAAGTCTCCGCCGCCGCAGCATCTACACCTTCTGGCGTCGCATCTCAGCCCCCGCCATGGTCTTCGATAACGCAAAGCGGGAAAATTGCGAGGTCGGCAGCTACCGCACCAACTCCCCCCTCCACGCCCTCGCCATCCTAAACGACCCCCACTACCTTGAAGCAGCCCGAGACATCGCCTACCGAGCCCACGAAATAGATCCCGTCAACCCGCTCCAGGCAGCCTTCCAAATCATCACCGCTCGCAAGCCCACCGCCGAAGAGTCAAAAATCATCACCTCCATGTACGAGAAATCTCGTATCCACTTCGAAAAAGACCCTGACGATCTCAAAGCACTCCTCGCCATCGGCGAACACCCTATCCCAGAAAAAATCGACCACCTCACCCAAGCCTCCCTAACCTCCACCATCCTCTCCCTCCTCAACACCGACGAAGCCCTCACCAAGGAGTAATCCCGAATTTTAAATTTCGTATTTCCAGTTTCGTCTTTGTTGAGAGTTAGCAAATTAGCTTCTAGAATTCCCTTCCCATGAACCCCCTTCTCGAATCCCAGTTCCTCACCAACCGCCGCCACTTCTTCGGCAAAACCGCCACCGGTCTCGGCATCCCCGCTCTCGCCCATCTCCTTACTTCAAATGCCCCCGCGTCAGAGGACGACATCCTCGCTGCCGCCCAAAAGATCGCCCCGAAAGCGAAGCGCGTTATCTACCTCTTCCAAAACGGAGCCCCCACCCATCTCGAACTCTTCGACCACAAACCCCAGCTCACCAAACTCCACGGCCAACCCGTCCCCGAATCCTACATGGAGGGCAAACGCTTCTCCACCATGTCCGCCGCGGCCGACAAGCGACGCCTCCTCGCCCCCATCGAACCCTTCAAACAACACGGCCAATCCGGTGCCACCGTCAGCGCCTTGATGCCCCACACCGCCAAGATCGCCGACGACCTCTGCTTCATCAAAAGCATGCACACCGAACAGGTCAACCACGCCCCTGCGATCAACTTCTTCATGAGCGGCCACCAGCTCGCCGCCCGCCCCACCCTCGGCTCCTGGCTCTCCTACGGTCTCGGCTCCATGAACGAAAACCTCCCCACCTTCGTTGTCATGACCTCAGTCACCAAGGACACCAGCTGCGGGCAAATTTTCTACGATTCCTACTGGTCCTCCGGCTTCCTCCCCTCCCGTCACCAAGGCGTCAAACTCCGCGCCGGCAAAAGCCCTGTCCTCTACCTCAACAACCCCGACGGCGTCTCACCCGCCCTCCGCCGCCAGATGCTCGATGGCATCGGCAAACTCAACGAAGCGAAATACGCAGCGGTGGGCGACCCCGAAATCCAAACCCGCATCGCGCAATACGAAATGGCCTACCGCATGCAAACCAGCGTGCCCGAACTCGCCGACATTTCCAAAGAACCCAAATCCTCTCTCGACCTCTACGGCCCACAAGTTCACGAGCCAGGAACCTTCGCTCGCAACTGCCTCCTCGCCCGCCGCCTCGTCGAACGGGGCACCCGCTACGTCCAACTCATGCACGCCGGTTGGGACCAGCACAACTCGCTCACTACCGAACTCTACAACCAGTGCCGCGACACCGACCAACCTTCCGCCGGCCTCGTGCAAGACCTCAAACAACGCGGCCTCCTCGAAGATACCCTCGTCATCTGGGGCGGCGAATTTGGCCGCACCCCCTTCCTCCAAGGCGACCTTGAAAACCGTAAACGCTGGGGCCGCGACCACCACCCCTACACCTTCTCCATCTGGATGGCCGGAGGCGGAGTCAAACCCGGTATTACCTACGGCGAGTCCGATGACATCGGCTTCAACGTCGCCAAAGATCCCGTCCACATCCACGACTTCCACGCCACCCTCCTCCACCTCCTCGGCGTCGATCACGAGAAACTCACCTTCAAATTTCAAGGCCGCCACTACCGCCTCACCGACGTCCACGGCCACGTCGTAAAACCCATCCTCGCATAGTTCTTCCTGGGTTGCATTGCCGCAAGTCATCATCAAAGATAACGGCATGATTCGCCTTCTCTCCTTCCTTATTTTGGGATTTAGTATTTCTCATTTAGGATTTGCCGCGCAGCGGCCCAACATCATCGTCATCCTTAGCGATGACCACCGCTACGACTTCATGGGTTTCATGGAGGAAGCCCCCGACTTTCTCGAAACCCCCAACCTCGACCGCATGGCCGCCTCGGGGGCTCACCTCCAAAACGCCTTCGTCAGCACCTCCCTCTGCTCACCCAGCCGCGCCTCCATCCTCACCGGCCAGTTCATGCACAACCACCGAGTCGTCGATAACCAACGCGCCGTCTCCCCAGACACTCGCTTCTATCCCGAATACCTCCAGACCGCCGGCTACCGCACCGCCATGATCGGCAAGTGGCACATGGGCCACGACAACGACGAACCGCGTAAAGGCTTCCACCACTGGGTCAGCTTCCAAGGCCAAGGCTCCTACTTCGATCAAACTCTCAACATCAACGGCAAACAAGAAGAACAAAGGGGCTACACCGCCGACCGCCTCACCGACCAAGCCCTCACTTGGCTCAAAGGCGACCGTGGCGGCGACAAGGACACCCCCTTCATGATGCACCTCGCCTTCAAGTCCGTCCACTACCCCTTCGAACCCGCCAAACGACACCTCGGTCGCTATCAAGGAAAGAAAATCAACTACCCCGAGACCATGGCGAACTCGGATGAAAATTACGCCACCCAACCCCGCTGGGTTCGCGAGCGACGCTACGGCATCCACGGCATCGACCACATGGAAACCGGTGCTTTTGACAAAGACCCCGTCCCCTCCTTCGATGACCTCTACTGGAGATTCTGCGAAACTGTCCACGGCCTCGATGAAAACGTCGGACGAGTCCTCGACTACCTCGACGAGTCCGGCCTCGCGAAAAACACCCTCGTCATCTACCTCGGCGATAACGGCTTTGCGCTTGGCGAACACGGCTTCTACGACAAGCGCGACGCCTTCGAAGAATCCATTCGCATCCCCATGCTCGCCTATGCCCCGGGCCGAATCAAAGCCGGAACAAAACCCACCGGCATGGTCCAAAATATCGATATCGCCCCCACTCTCCTCGACTTCGCTGGCGTCGCGGTCCCTAAAAAAGCCCCCACCATGGACGGGAGATCCTTCCGTTCACTTCTCGAAGGAAAAGAACCCGCCACCCCGTGGCGCGAGCACATTCTCTACGAATACCATTGGGAATGGAACTTCCCCGCTACGCCCACCCTCTTCTCCATCCGTACCGACCGCTACAAATACATCTATTACTACGGCCTCTGGGATAAAAACGGATTCTACGACCTCCAAACCGATCCCCACGAACGCCACAACCTCATTGACGTTCCCGCCTTCGCCGGGAAAGTCGATGCTCTAAAAAAACAACTCTTCGACGAACTCGAAGAAGCCGGTGCCCTCGATATCCCCGTCCGCCGCCCCAAAGGCGAACCCCTCCACGACCGCAAACTCCGGCGCTAGGAGTTTGTCGGACTTTATTTAATCAAACCAAAAATCCCGACCTACTTTTCCCCCTTGCGACTCCCTCTCGTCACGCTATGTAGCCAACGTGAAGTTTAACAGCCACCACCTCGCCTACTGCACCAATATTCATCCCGCTGAAACCTGGGCTGAAACCTTCGAGGTCCTCAAAACCGACGTTTTGGCTGTCCGCGACCGGGTTGCCGGTGAAGCCCCATTCGCCATCGGCCTCCGCCTCTCCGCCCAAGCTGCGCTCGAACTCGTCGAAGAAAACCACTTAGATCACTTCGAGCAATGGCTCGACTCAGAAAACTGCTACGTTTTCACAATCAACGGTTTCCCCTACGGCGCCTTCCATGGCACCCGCGTAAAGGAAAACGTCTACAAGCCCGACTGGACCCAGCGCGCCCGTCTCGTCTACACCGAGCAACTCTTCACCATCATCGCCCGCCTCTGCCCAAAGGAATCCGGTGGCTCCGTCTCCACCCTTCCCGGTTCTTTCAAAGAATTCGAGGCCGACGAAGAACTCATCTTCGCCAACCTCTACTCCTGCGCCCTCACCATCGAAACTCTCGCCAAAGAAACCGGCAAAGACCTCCACCTCGGTCTCGAACCCGAACCCCTCGGCCACTTCGAAAACACCGAGGAAACCCTCTCGTTCTTTAAACGCTTCTTCACCTGGTGCACCGAGCAAGACCTCGATCACGCCCCCGTCAAAAGACACCTCGGTATCAACTACGACACCTGCCACTTTGCTCTCGAATTCGAAGACTGCCATCAGTCCCTCAAAGCACTCACCGACGCCGGCCTTCGCATTTCAAAAATCCACCTCTCCAACGCCCTCTCCTTCGATCCCCAAAACCCCAAAGCCCTCCAAGCGATCCGTCAATTCGACGAACCGACCTACCTCCACCAAGTCATCCTCAACACCGATCCTCTCACCCGCTTCAGAGACCTCCCCGACTTCGATGGCAACACCAGCGCCACCGAAGGCCGTATACACTTCCACGTCCCACTCTATTCCGAGCCCCTTGCCCCCCTCGGCTCCACCCTCGATCACGCTGAAGCCGCTCTTTCTTACCTCAGGAACCACCCCGAAACCTGCCCCCACCTCGAAATCGAAACTTACACCTGGGGAGTCCTCCCCGCTCATCTCCAAAAGCCCCTCACTGACCAAATCAGTGCTGAGTATGATTGGGTCCACTCGCAAAATAGCTGAGCTAGCTCAAGCACCTTTTAAAATTCCAGGGCGGGTACGGCCCTGATATCCGGCCCCATACGTTAGCGTATTTCACGTCTCCTCCCGCTTCCCACTTGGTCTGAAACGCAGCAACCCCACCGAAATCCTTTTATCCTCGATTCGCGAACTTGATCAACCATTCTGGTATCAGGAAGGTGATCCTGCTCCGACTTGCTGCAGCGTGGCAATGCATACCCTGTTAATCGATGAGGCCAATCAACTTTCTTACGAAGACTCACGCCCAGCCACTTTCACCCGAATCTCCGCTTCCAGCTCCTTCAACCTCGGCGCGCTTACCCCGGCACTCCCGGCCTGCCTCAGCGGTTCGCCCCAGATCGCTTCAATCTCTACCGGGTGACCATTAACAAAATCAAGCATGCTCGACGGGCGGTAAGCCTTCATCGGATAGGTTCGCGAAATCTGGGATTCGACGAACTCGTCCTCAATTGAGTATCCCAGCGCCGTCGCAATCGACTGCACCTCCTTCATCAGCTCCCGCACCCGAACCTCGCCTTCAGGTAACGCGAGGAGCTGCCCGGTATCAATGCCACCTTCCGTAAGACAAAGACCATTGAAGGGGACATTCCAGACCAGTTTGCGCCAGGTCGCTTCCGCAAAATTCTCAACCGCTTTGCAAGGAACCTTCGCCTTTTCAAAAATTTCCGCCAGTTCTCCCAGCCTCGTCGTGACGCCCGGCGTCGCCTCACCCATCGCGATCATCCCTCCAGCAGTATGGCTAATGAGACCGGATTCCAGTCGATTGATACACACAAAGCACATTGCCCCCATCACCCTTTCCGCCCCAAAAAGCCCCGCTAGAGTCTCCACATTCCCCAAGCCATTCTGCAAGGTCAGCACCACCGAATTCTCGTGCAGCAGGGGTCGAATCACCGCATCAAAATGCCCGTTCGAGGTCGATTTCCACGCCACAATCACCACATCGACCGGACCAATTTCCTCCGGGGTCCGTGCGCATTCCACCAAGGGCAGAAAAAAATCTCCATCGAGACTCTCAACCCTCAACCCCTTCGCCTTCACCACCTCATAGTCGGACCGAAGAAGAAATTTCACCGAGTGCCCCGCCTCAGCAAGCCGCCCTCCGTAATAACTACCGACCGCCCCGGCACCCACAATTGCAAAGGTTTTCATCTTACAAACTGTCGCGCCACCTTAGCCGCCATCGCAATGGTATTCCGGTGAATCTTCGCGGTATATTCCGGCTGGCGGTTGTAGCCACCGCCGTAAAGAATCGCCACCGGAATGCGATTCCCCAAAAAGGCTCGGAGGATGACTTCATCACGCTTCATAAAGTCTTTGAGATCCAAAAGCATCTGCCCCATCCGGTCGTTACGATGATTATCCGCACCGGAGATCCAAATCACGAGATCCGGTGAAAAAACATCCAAAGCCGCCGCCAGCGTCGTAAAAAGCTGCTTCAAATACATCTCCCCCTCGACATAGCGGACCGTCTCGACATCCATCGACCCCTGCACTTTCTTCGTTGGAAAATTCCGACCTACGTGAATCGAGTAGGTGAAAACATTTGGATCAGCCCCCAAAATGCTGTTTGTGCCATTCCCTTGATGGGCGTCGGTATCGACCACCATCACCTTGATCCCCGGGCGATTTACCTGAAGATCACGAATTGCTATCGCGACGTCATTGAACACACAATATCCCTCACCATGATTCTGAAACGAGTGATGGGTTCCACCCGCCAACACCGCCGACACCCCATCTTGCAAAGCCGCATAACACGCCTGTCGCGTCGCCTCCACCTCCGTCGCACTCCGTTGGTAAAGCTTCGGCGTCAACGGCAACCCCATCTGAATCTGCTCCTTCCGGTCAAGTTGGCATCGGTAGATCTTTGAGAGATAATCCTCATCATGCACCCGCTTCAACACATGATTTTCAGCCGCTCCCACCTCCACGATATCCTCTCCCTTCAGCGTCCCACTGGTCACGAGCATATCTTTTGAAACCTCAAACTTATCCATCGGAAATGGGTGCCCGTTTGGCAGTTCGAGAAAAAATTCGGAGGAATAAAAGCAGCGCATATCGATCTGCCCAGATTCTCGCGCGCTTCCGTCTTTCCTGCAAGGAAAGACCTTACTGAAGACTCCCCGCTGGAAATTTCTCAATGTCTCGTTATCCTGCGCTACCTTGATCCCACGATTCGTTACCCTCCTCCTCGTTTGCCCCACCATTCTCTCGGCCCAAAACGGACCGAAGATCACCGTCGTGCCTGCGCCCAAGGACGCCTTCGTCCTCCAAAAAACCACCGTCTATCCTTGGAAAAAATCAATCACCGCCACCGTCTTCTGGATTGGCGAAAAACCCACTCCGAACAACCCCACCCCGAATAACAAATCATCGTGGGACCAGAATTGGCAAAAAAACTTCGGCGGCTACGACAACCCAGACCGCAAGGCCCGCGCCGGCTACCTCCCCACCGGATTCACTCCGGGACAAAACCCCTTTTACATCGCCCTCCCCTACAACGACTGTATCAATCATAAGACACATAAGCCCGAAGCCGCCCGCGTCATCCCGTGGTGGAACCGCGTCACCCGCAAACCCGGCAAGAGCGTCTGCAAGGGCCGCTGGGTGCAAATCTACTGCCCCGGCACTCGCAAGGTCTGCTACGCCCAGTGGGAGGACTGCGGGCCCTTCGTCACCAACGACTGGGAATACGTTTTCGGCAATAAACGCCCGAAAAATAAAAACAACCAAGGGGCCGGCATCGACATCTCCCCAGCCACCCGCGACTTCCTCGGCGTCCCTAATAAAGCCACCGTCCACTGGCGCTTCATCGAGTTCTCCCGCATCCCCCGCGGCCCCTGGTCTCAACTCGGAGCCAACAACCCCTTCGTAAACAAGCAGGTCGATGTCGATCTCCACGAACGCTCCCGCTACATGGACTACCTCTACAAGCTCCGCGACCAGGCCCAGAAAAACCGGCGCTGATGACGATTTAGACCCTCAGGCCAAATTTGGCCCTCACTCCACAAAAATTAAAAACCGCACAAAGATAAGAGCGGATCCGAAGACCCGCCCTTTTCACACACAAACGACAATAACAGAGGCTACAAACTAAAACCCCTGAAGTCGTCAATACCAATGCAGCCCCCGTGCCAGGAATCAATTGATCGCACTTCTACCTCGCATGAATTTCATTCTCACTCACAACTCGCTGACCTGTCTCCGCTCTCTCACTACATGAAAATCATCCTCCTAGCCCTCACCCTTACTCTCCCCGCTCACGCCCAGGCTCCGGGGGTCTCCATTTTTGAACAATCCCGCAACGGCCTCCGCTCAGAAAAACAGACCATTGGAAAGGAAGCCGAAGCTCTTCTCAAAAACGGCAAATTAATCGACTTCAAAGCCACCGAAAAACTGATTAAAAACCCAAGCCCGCAAGCCCTCGATCTACCCGCTCCCAAAACGGACAAACTTACCCCCACCCATATCGCAAAGCTCGCCAAAGAAAGCAGCTACCGTGTCGGCTGGGCCTATCTCTGCAAAAATTGTGAGCATTGGCATGTCAACCTCGCCGGAGGCTACGCCGTCACCTCCGATGGCGTCCTTGCCACCTGCGCTCACGTCATCGATATGGGAGACATTAACATCCGCGAAGGCGGACTCATCGCCGTCGATCACACCGGCAAGGTCTTCCCCGTCACCGCCATCCTCGCCAATGACGAAAAAATCGATGGCGCCCTCATTAAAATCGACGCCAAAACCACTCCGCTCCCTCTCAACGACCAAGTCGCCCCCGGCAATGCCGCCTACTGCCTCAGCCGCCCCCTCGATCAGGGAGATTACTTCAGCGAAGGCATCGTTAACCGCTTCTTCTGGAACTCCAGCGAGCGCGGAGATGATCCGAATTCCCTCAAAGCCATGGGCGCTCTCAAGCTCAACGTCAGCTCCCGCTGGGCCCCCGGATCCAGTGGCTCCGCCGTCCTCGATACCTGCGGAAATGCCATCGGCCACGTCGCCCTCATCGATACCATGGGCAAAGACGGTTCTAAGAAAAACGGCAAAACCCAAGAGAAACTCATCACCCTCCACACCGCCACCCCCGCCCGCGCCGTCATCGCCCTCACCAAAGAGACCCGGTAGTCTCACCCTCTAAAGAATCCACTCATCCCTTGTCAGACTTGCTACTTTTCTTCCGTAGTACAAAGTGCCCCCTCTACGAATGAACGACTGCTCCGACATCGGTGAACAACTACAGGAAGCCCGCGAAAAACGCGAACTCTCCCTGCAGGACGTAGCCCATGAAGCACGGATCCCCTTTGCCACCCTTCAGGCTTTGGAGGAAAATGACTACTCCTCATTTGCCAGCCCAGCCTATACCAAAAGCTTTCTCCAACAATACTCCGAGTTTCTAAAAATCGACGTCCACGACTTCCTCGAAAACTTCAACACTGGCAACGTCCTCGCCCAATCGGATAGCATTGAATATCTCGACCAAAAAAAAAGCGCCTCTCTCAAGCGCACCACCCCCATTCGTCGCACTTGGGCCCCTTCCGAGCCCCCCCCTCCCAGCCTCGCCCAACCCCTTCTCATTCTCCTCATCACCGTCGGACTCATCGGAGGTGGCATTTGGGG
>JBLHUR010000165.1:0-13596 GCA_047629805.1 Akkermansiaceae bacterium
TTGGTTCGGTCCTTCATTGGTTCACGCTGGCGGGTATGATTCGCTATGCTCACCCTTCGGGCTACCCGTTGGTCGTCTATGTCCGCTTCGCTCCCATTCGTTGTTCATTAGGCCTCTTTCATCCTCCCGGTTCTCGATCCAATTACGATGACCTCCCTCCTTCGCCGAGGCTACGGCGGACAGGCTGCTGATTTCTCGTCGTCTTGCGACAGCGAGATCTCCCCAGGTAATGACACGTTGCTCCACTGCACTACCGCCGAATTTACCTCCACGGGCATACCAGACGATTTCGCTGGGTTGTGCCAGCTCATCGCGCCGTGTCGGCCTTCTATTCGGTTTTTGTTCATCGGTTCGCAGTTTTCCCATAGCCTTCCTTCCCCGGGTCGGTCGCCCTTCCCGAGTTGGCCTCTGGTAGTAGTTTCGTTTCTTTTCTAGTATTCCTACAGGGGACTTGAACCCCGTTTACAACGGGCCCATGCTGGGCACACACAAGACGTCGATCCTAACGCCTGACCCGCCGCGAGTCCAAAATTTTATGACCATTCAACCATCAACCCAGCAGTCGGAGCGCGCCCTCGGTCAGGCGTAGGATGACTTTGTCTCTGCAAAAAAATGAGCCTGACTCGCAGCGCATGGAAGAAGCACTCTCCTGAGGATAAGTTCAGCGACTACATCCTGATTCTTCCAGAGGATCAGGTTATTATCAGCTTCACGTCGATGCAGACTGATGAAGATAAGAGGGTTGTCTGGGGTTGCTGGATCCGCGAAGAAGCCGATTCGGAAGTCGACACTGCACGGAAAAATGCAACTGGATGGCGGCGAGAGTCTTATGAAATTCGAGATGATACTCTTACATGGAACAACGGTAATGATCCTGGAGTCTCTACATGGTACATGATCAACAAGATGCTGCGTTGAAAACTCAAGAGTAAATTGTCTTTTTTTGGGGTATGTTATTTTTAAGACCCGTTTTCGGCTCCTCCAAATCCTCATTTATTTGGGTCGTATGGCTGTCCGGATTTCAGGATCCCGTAAATTTGGTGAAGTAGTTTTCGCATGATTGCGACGATGATTTCCTTGGATTTCTTACCGTTTTCTTTGAGTCTCTCACCGAAGGCTTTGAGTAAGCTCTGAAGAACAAAGAGAGTCGCGTTTATTTTTGAGCGGATCCTAAGCTCTTATGGCGAAAATTGACATCAACCTCGGACTCTTCCCGCTCGACCTCTTTAGAACCTGACCCTAGTTTACCCCCAGAAGATGATTCAAAAGAGTGACCGCTACATCGCAAAACAAGTTTTTGCGACGGCTCTCTATGCGGTGCTCATTCTCAGTGTTGTCCTCGTTCTCGGGAACCTTTTCAAGGAGATCAACAAGCTCCTCGTCGATCAACGTGCTCCCATTTCCTTCTTGGGGATCTTCATCATCAAACTTCTCCCGGTTTCCCTCGTCTTCACCATTCCTTGGGGATTCCTAGCAGCGGTCTTGCTGGTTTTCGGTCGGCTGTCGTCTGACCAGGAAATTAATTCCTTCCGCAGCGCCGGTATGAGCCTTTACCGCATCGCGGCACCGGTTTTATTCCTCGGATTTACACTTTCACTCCTCTGCCTTTGGCTCAATGCCACCGTTTCGCCCCGTTCCAAGGGTGAGGTAAAAAAGATGCTCTATGAGAAGTTAAAAGAGGACCCGCTTCGACTCCTCGATCCCGGAGTGGTCCAGTCACGCATGAAGGGGCAGCGTATCTATGTCGAGTCCCGGAATTCCCCTAAAAGCCTCCAGGGATTCCACGCCTACCAAATCGACACCAGCGATCCAAAAGCAGGCCCTCTCGGTTACGTTTATGCTGAAAACGTCATGCTTTTGACGCCCGATAAAGATGGCACAAAGCTGGATCTGCGACTCACTGGGGTTTGGGCCGAGACTTATGAGAAGGACGGCACCTTGCAGCAAATTTTTCCAGACAAGGTCGAGCCTTGGGTCCTCCCTCTCGAAGTAGGAAAAACCCGCCGCCTTAAACCAAACCGCCTCGACAATGGTGAAATTCAGGAGCTTTTGGCAAACCCACCCAAGGACATGCCGATAGAAAAGCTCAATGAGTTCGATGTCGAACGGACCCGACGGATTTCGTTTTCACTCGCACCCCTCGCTCTCGCCTTCGTCGGGATTCCTCTGGGGCTTTCGGCACGACGAAAAGAAACCTCCACCGGAGCAGTCTTGAGCCTCGCCGTAGCGATCGGCTACTTTATCTTTTTTATCATCGCCGATAAAAGTCAGAGCGATCAGTTGCTCGTCACAAAGCTCCTACTCTGGCTCCCGAATGTCGCCTGCCTTGCTTTCGGGATTTTCCTCTTTCGCCGCGCCACCAATCGGGCCTAACTTGGAGTCATGGAGAAAATGAAGCGGAAAGGCCGATCCGCTCTGCGTGCCTTTCGAGAATGGGCGGCGACCAATCCTCTCCTCCTATTCCCCATCCGGAAAAATCTTGCCGGCTACTCCGCTCTGGATGGGCGAGCCGATCTTACCTCGGCATTCAATATCGCCCTTTTGGCGATCCCACAGGGCATGGCCTACGCCGCCATTGCTGAACTTCCGATTCTATACGGGATCATCTGCTCAGCCGTTGCCGCCCTCATAGCCCCCATCTTTGCCAGTTCCCGACACACCATCCTTGGGCCAACTAATGCGACCTCTTTGATGGTCTTTAGCTTCTTCGCCGCCGGGACCCATACCATGTCGGAGAAGCTGAGCCTCATGCCCCTCCTTGTCCTCATGGTCGGTATTATTTGCCTCATTGGCGCCGTTCTAAAAGCGGCCGAGTTGGTGCAATACATTAGCCAAAGTGTCCTTGTCGGTTACATCACCGGTGCCGCCATCCTAATTATGATCAATCAGGGGAAACACCTCTTTGGCGTGAGTGAGGTCGTAGAACCAGCGAGCAACTTCTTTGGAATGTTTAGTGAACTCGCAGGAGCCAATCATTCCTACCTATGGCAACCCGCCTTGCTCGGTTTCGGAACCTTGTTAGTGTATCTCGCGATGACGAAGTGGCTCAAGGCTCTCCCGAATTTCGCGCTCTCCTTGACCCTGGCCGCCCTTGTTTCCGCAGTCATGTCAGGGCAATCATCCTCTTGGGCCGCAGCCGTGCCTAACTTTGGATCCTTCGCGCTGACAGACTTAAGGTTCCGCTTTCCCGTCGCCAGCGAAGCGGGAATGTTAGCCGATATTTCCTCACTCCTGGGAGTCGCCGTTGCTATCGCCTTCCTCGCCTCCCTGGAAAACACCGTGATGGCAAAATCCATTGCGTCCCGCACCGGACATCGCACCGAAATCAACCAAGATATGATGGCAGTCGGCATGGGGAATATCGCCTGCGCCTTCACCGCCGCCATGCCTGCCTCAGGCTCACTGACGCGCTCCGCTTTAAATTACGAATCAGGAGCCAAGTCCGGGATATCCTCAATCTTGGCTGGCCTCTTTTGTCTCATTTCCATCTGCGTCTTCGCCTTTATGACCCCAAACCCGGTGTCCTTTATTCCCAAGGCCGCCCTCGCTGGCTTGGTCGTAGGAGTGGCCGCCTCACTCATCAAGACTCGCAACATTCGCATCTGTTTACGGTCCACTCCCGAGGATGCCGGCGTCTTAATTCTTACCTTCCTTACTGCTCTCATCTTCCCGCTTTACATCGCCATCTTCATCGGTGTCTCCCTCTCCATTTTCCTTTTCCTGAGAAAAGTCTCCCGCCCTCATTTGATCGAGTATGAGGTTTCTGACGACGGAGAACTCCGTGAACTGGGACAGAAAAAAAAGCGCCCCAACCCCGCCATTTCCATCGTTCACGTAGAGGGTTCCCTCTTCTTCGGAGCGGCCGAACTTTTTCAAACCCAGGTCCAGCGCTTGGTGGTCGATCCCAATATTAAAGTGATCATTTTGCGGCTAAAAAATGCCCGCCACCTCGACGCAACCAGCGTCATGGCCTTGCGCGAACTCATCCGCTTCGTTCGCGCCAAAGGCCGTCACCTTATCATCTCCGGAGCGACCCGTGATGTCTACAAGGTGCTCAAAAGCTCCGGTGTTTTACGCACTCTGCAGCGAGGGTGCCGACGTGAGGAAGGTGAGACCAATCTCTTCTTCTACGCGCCCAGCAATCCCAATATCTCGACACGCGATGCTCTTGTCCGAGCTCAGGATCTCCTTGGAACCAAGAAGGCCGATGTGAAAATTTACTTCGACCCGGCTCACGACAAAAAAGGGCAGTCCTAGACTTTTGGCTACGATAGGATAGAGTCTCCACGTGTCCGAAGATTTTGAAGATCGCGCGCGGGAAGCTCTCGCCCAACCCAAGAATGTAGGTGAAATGAGCGATGCCGACAGCGTCGGTACCGTTGGCTCTCCCGACTGTGGCGATATGTTACGAATGTGGCTTAAGTTCACCGAGAAAGACGGAAAAAAAGTCATTGATCGGGCCTCTTTCCAAGCCTTCGGATGCCAGACCGCTATCGCCGTTGCCTCCATGGCAACCGAACTTTTAAAGGGTAAAACTCCTGAAGAGGCCCGTGAACTCAAGCCCAACGAACTGTCAGGGGACTTGGGGCCGCTTCCTCCTATGAAGATTCATTGTGGTCAGTTGGTCGAGCAAGCTCTCAAAAGCGCCCTC
Source organism: Akkermansiaceae bacterium (assembly GCA_047629805.1). Classification (GTDB taxonomy): domain Bacteria; phylum Verrucomicrobiota; class Verrucomicrobiia; order Verrucomicrobiales; family Akkermansiaceae; genus SW10. The sequence goes on from JBLHUR010000165.1 coordinate 4,652, forward strand.
GATGGTAAAGATGCCCCTTCAAAACCCGCCGTGGAAACCCTCGCCGGGAATCTGCAACCGTCATCAGGCGGCAAAATTAAGATTGTTCCGCTCAATGAACCGCCTCCAAATTAGCGCCGCCATCTTATGGGCAAGCCCCTTGATCATCGTCGCTCAGGAATGGCCAAAGACCTTCACTCCAGCGGCCAATTCTGCGCGCATTGAGCTGGTTTCCAAAGATGATGAGAGCTTTCACTACAAGACGGAGTCCTATCAAATCAACTCTGCGATCGAATTAGAGGTAAGTCTGCTCAAGAATTTTGCTTCAAGTGCCGAGTCCGTGGCCGCGGTGATTCAAAAGATCCCGCTCCCACTTTTTTCTCCTTTAAAAAAAGGAAACGCCGTCATTGAGATCACCGCTGATGCCGAAGCATATGGCAAGGCTGGAGGAGCTCCGGGCACCGCCGGATATTACGACGGCCGCAGCGGACGCGTCGTCGTGCAATGGAGTCTCCTCAATCGGAGGCCTGTAAATTCAGATCTTCTCCACCGCCCCGCCTTCGATCTTCTCGTTCACGAACTCACTCACCAGAGCATGAGCAAGTTGCTGTGGAAAATGGAACCGTGGCTCGTGGAAGGGACGGCCGAGTATTTGTCAGCAGCACACCTTGCCAAAGGACGTTTTAATTTCGTGAGGATCGAAGCTCATATCCGTGATCACCTTCGTAACCGCACTCCCTCCAAAGGTGGCAAAGTCCCGGCTATGAGTATCAAAAAACTCCTAGCTCTCAGTTCGCGGGATTGGCTTACCAGAACAGCTCAGCTACCACCCGATGAAGCATTACACTCATATACCACCGCACTTCTCCTCACCCACTACGCCTTTCACGGCGGTGACGAGAGGCGAAAGGTAACCCGCCTCTATCTCGAAGCGCTCGAAAAGATCACGCAACACCGTGATGAGAAACCGGTCCTCTTTCCCCCCACTGAAGCCCCGAAAATCGAGAGCCAGCTCAAGGCCTTCTGGGCCCACAAGGGGCTTCAACTGAACTTTCAGTGAGCCTCCTAAATTGAGAAAAAAAATGGAGCCGCCTGACGGACTCGAACCGTCGACCTACTGATTACAAATCAGTAGCTCTACCAACTGAGCTAAGGCGGCTTAGCCGTTAGGAAAAAGATCTCTTCCTGCTGACGGGGCGCATCCTACTGCTCAACTCTCATCTGGCAAGCCCCTATCTCGTGATTTTAAATCAGGGATCAACATGGCCGTCGCGATGAAGATTAAGGAGGCGCCAATTGAGCCAACCAAGACAGGGCCATAAGCCGCGAGGAGTGGGAATGCGACCATCGGAGCGACGACTCCCCGGCAGCCGGTGAGGAAGGTGTGGACGCTCATATACTCCGCGACATGTTCAGCCGAGGCGAATTTGGTCACCCAAAGGCTCCAGGCAACATTGCCACCCGCTTTCGCAACGCCGTGGAGACCGATCCCGATATAGAGGGGCCAGAGTCCATCACCAAGAAAGTAGAAAATAATTCCGGCTGCGAAGATGAGATTGATGAGGCAACGGAGGACATAAAAGTCCATGCGATCAAAAAGGCGTCCCCAAATAAGGACGAAGATGAAGAAGCAGGTTTCGGGAATGACGGTCGTGATGATGCTCACATGGCCCTCGCTAAAATCAAAACCATAGTCCTTGTTGGTGATGTATTCTACGAAGAGGGAGAAGGAAAGGAGGTTACCGAATCCGAGAATCATCCAGGAAATAAGGAGCTTTCGAAATCGATCATCCTCGCCGACGTGGCGGAAGGCATCGAAGAGTTTCACTCGATTGGACCGGCTCAGGGTGACTTTTTCCATCGCCATGACACAGCCCGCCATCATGAAGGAGGCGACGGCATAGAGGCCAAGGAGAACCGGGTAGTAGTCGAGAGATTTGGTGAGCAGCCAACCGAAGAGGAAGGCGGTGCCGATCGTATAGGCTTTTCTCGTAAAGGCAGTGATAGAGAAGAGGCGGCCGCGCACTTCGTCAGGATAATGTCGCCGATAAATTTGGGAAAAGAGCGGGACATTCAAGGTGAGCGTCACGAGGGCGATGACCATCCCGAGCATATAAATCTCGAAGCGATCCCCCGCGAAGGAGCTGATCGTAAATCCGACACCTGAAGCGGCGAAAATGAGGGCCAGCATGACGTTCGCACTAAGCCCGCTGCGGCGAACGGCTTGCACCACGAAAAGACTGAGTAACAAGCCCAGACTGGGCAGCGCAACGAGGGAGGCCTTGGCGATGACACCGGCATCGAAGACGCGGTTCGCAATGAGAATGGAAAAGGTGGTGCTCAAGGTCTCGACCACCCCGGCAGGAAAAGCCCGCAGGTTTTCGAGTTGGAAGGTCTTTTTGCGATACCCACCGTTAGGCACGAGAGCCTCCTTTTTTTGAAGGCTCTGCCGCAAGCCACCAGAAGAAAACGGCGCTTACGAGAATGCCTGCCAAGCCGACGTGAAGAACCTGAACGACGGCGTGAATACCGGAGGTGCTAAGGGTAAGACCCATCAGCATCAGTGCGCCCACAACAGTGAGAACCAAACGAGGAACAAAGCCCTTCCACTCGGTTCGGTAGCCTAGCCAAAGGGCCGCGATTAAAATCGACCACGAGAAACTCCGGTGAATGAGATACATCCATGAAGCGGAAATTTGCGTCATCCAGCTAGCACGCGATTCGACTCCATTTTCCATCATCAGCTTGTCGGTCATTTCTCGAACCTGCGAGCCCAAGGCCCATTCCAGCATGACGCAGACTAAGAGGACCATCACTTGTAGACGAGTGGTTCCCTTGATGGATGGGCGAGGTTCCCCTGCCCTCCCGGCGGCCCAAAGGAGATAGGTTAGGAGAAAAAGAAGAGCAAAGGTGAGAGCCATGTGGACCGTGACGACTCCGCTATGGAGGTTACTCTTGATGACAACAATGCCAAACAAGGCATTCCCTACCGTGACTAAGAAAGCGATAATTCCATGCTTGCGGAAACGAGGACGACGGCAACAGGCGACCATGAGGAGAAAAATGGCAAGGAGCGTAGGGAGAGCGACGAGACGGTTGAGGAACTCAATCCACGTTTGAGTCCCATCGAATTTTGCCAATACGCTATCCACCGTCGTTTTACTGGAATCCCGGCCAAAGCGTTCGTCATATTTCCGAAATTTTTCGATATCGATCTTACTAGGGTCGACTTGATCTACGCTGGTCGGAGGAATGAGTTCGCCCCAACAGGTTGGCCAGTCTGGGCATCCCAGACCGGAGCCAGTCACCCTTACCGTGGCTCCGGCAAAGATGATGACAATGAGACAGACGATGGAGATCAGAGCCAACTTTTGAACACCGGTTTTGCGCACAGGCGGATGATAACGCATCGGGTCGGAATGACAACCATGGTCATTCTTGCAAATCACCTCCCGCCTTGCTTTTCCTCCTTTGAGAATAGCGCCGAAGGAGGCTGGAGAGGTGAACGGAGAGGCAGGTCGGGATGATGAAGCAGAGCATCACAAAGCGATCCAAGTGAAGGCCCTTCCGGTGTGAGCAGGGTGGTTGGAGCGCGCATCTCAAAGGCGATGAGAGCGATTAAAGCCAGACAACAGGCCAACATAAAGTCATCAAAGAGTGAGGGGCTTTTAATCAACTCCGGCTCTCCGGAACCACCTTGGGGAGATTGAGATCATCGGGAAGTAAGGTGTCGTCGTCCAACTCTCGTTCATCATCTTCGGGGTCGAGCAAGGGATGCCTCTTTTCCTTAGTAATCGCGACGGCCATCCAGCGGAGTTCTTCGGAATTATCGAGCATCACTTTCAGCACCATGGTCAAAGGAACGGCGAGGAACATGCCCACTGGACCCCAGACGAAGCCCCAAAAGAGCACCGAAATGATGACGACCAAAGTCGACAATCCGAAACGACGCCCCATGAGCATGGGCTCTAGGAAGTTTCCGAGGAAAATATTGATGGAAATGTATCCCACCCCGACAGCCAGCGCACTCGGGCCACCATCGACAAGATAAGCGAGGACGAAGGGCGGCACACCGGCAATGATGGAGCCAAGAACCGGGATGAAATTGAAGGCGAAAGCGACGATTCCCCAAAGGATGAAGAAGTCGAGACCGGCCGCCCAGCAAAGGAATCCTGCCAAGACACCGGTGGCCAAACTCACGATCGTCTTCATCGCAAGGTAGCGTTGAATGTCAGCGGTGGCGCTCATGATGCGGTCGAGGTTTGGACCGCGTGCTTCGAGGATGGCATTGACCCTCCGACCAAACATGCGGGCCTCGCTAAGCATGAAAACGGTGAGGATTAAAATAAGGAGAGTGGTGCCGAGGAAGGATACAACGCTAACAGCGACATCTTTTCCGAGAGCGAAAGGATTAATACTTTCATCGATCTGAATTGCTGCGTATTGCTTCACTTTTTCCTCAGCTTCGGGAATTTGCCACTTTTCAAGGACCGCCACGGCAAACTCCGAGACCTCCTCGATCTTATCGTTCACGGCTGGATAATATTTTTCCTGCCACTTGGCGTCGAGGTCCCCCATTAAGGCAATTGCGATAACGACGATCCCGGTGAGGAAGGCGAAGTCGACAAGAACGGTGAGGAGAACGGCGATGGGCCGGGGTACCTTATGGCTCCGGAGCCATAAGGTGATGGGAAAGGAAACCGTCGCGATAAATGCCGCAAGAAGGACTGGGATAAAGAAGGACTGCGCTAGCTTAAGACCAGCTACCAGAATGAATACGGCAGCAGCGGTCAGAAGAATGCGGGTCGCTTTCAGCTTGGTGGAGTCGTCGGACATCGATGTGAAGGGCGGAGCGTATTATGACAACACGCTCAGAGGTGTGTGGAACTTTCGCGCTTTCCGCGAAAAAAATCCATCAAATTCACAAACAGAATGATTTTAACTTTGGAAATTTCAAGAAGAGTCGTTTTACCCCAAGCTTTTCAGGAAGTCTCAGCGGTCAAAAACCCAGTCAAAGGACTGGTAGCCGATGCCGATTCAATGACATCAGGTAGTCCCATTTCATAGGCGGTGCGGCCTGCTTCGACCGCTTTTTTAAAGGCTTCCCCCATTCGGCAAGGATCGGAAGCGATTGCGATGGCTGTATTAACGAGGACAGCATCGGCTCCGAGCTCCATCGCTTCAGCAGCGTGGCTGGGAGCACCGATTCCGGCATCGACGATGACCGGCACTTCGGCCTGATCGATGATAATACGAATCTGATCACGAGTAGTGATCCCCTTATTACTTCCAATCGGAGCGCCGAGCGGCATCACGGTGGCAGTGCCGACTTCTTGAAGGCGTTTCGCCAAGACCGGATCGGCGTTAATATAAGGCAGAACGGTGAAGCCCTCTTTCACCAATTGTTCGGCCGCTTTCAGGGTCTCGATGGGATCGGGCAGAAGATAAGTAGGATCGGGGTGGATTTCCAACTTGATCCACTTCGGTAGTCCGGCGGCGGCGGCGAGGCGAGCAAGCCGGATCGCTTCCTCGGCATTCATGGCACCGCTGGTATTTGGAAGAAGGAGGTATTTCTCCGAGTCGATGAATTCGAGAATATTCGCAAAGGGATCGGCCTGGCCGCTGAGATCGGCTCGGCGCAGAGCGACAGTGACGATCTCGGTGCCAGAAGCGTCCAGAGCATCACTCATAAGTTCGTTCGAGGGAAACTTGCCCGTCCCGAGCATGAGGCGTGAGTTGAACGCGCGGCCCGCAATGATCAATGGTGATGCCATGGTAATCGTAATTTAGGAAGGAATGAGATCCTTCACCGCTTCGCGCTCTTCGCTGAGTTCAGCAACGGAAGCATCGACTTTAGCGCGAGAGAATTCGTCGAGTTCGACGCCTTGGACAACACTCCAGTTCTTGCCATCGCTGCGGATCGGCATGGAGGCAATAAGTCCTTCGGGGATCCCGTAGGAACCATCCGAGCAAACCGCCACGCTGGTCCAGTCACCTTCAGGGGTCGGAGTGGTGAGGGAACGGACCGTATCGACAACGCCGTTGGCAGCCGAAGCGGCGGAGCTTTGGCCACGTGCTTTGATGATGGCGGCACCCCGTTGTTGCACGGTGGCGATGAATTCGCCTTCGAGCCAGGCGCGGTCGCTAATGACGTCGGTCACAAGTTTCCCATCGATCCTTGCGTTCGTGAAATCAGGATACTGGGTGGCTGAGTGGTTGCCCCAGATACAGAGGTTGCTGACGGCGCTGTTGTGAACTCCGGCTTTGGCCGCGAGTTGGCTCTTGGCGCGGTTTTCATCGAGACGAGTCATCGCGAAGAACTGGTCGTTCGGGATGCCGTTGGCGTTGTTCATTGCGATGAGGCAATTGGTGTTGCAGGGATTTCCTACGACCAAAGTGCGCACTCCGGAGGCGGCATTGGCAGCGATGGCCTGGCCTTGGCCGGTAAAAATCTTGCCGTTGATGCCGAGCAAGTCGGCGCGTTCCATCCCCGCTTTGCGCGGAACAGATCCGACGAGGAGGGCCCAATCAGAGCCGCAGAATCCCTCGGCAAGATCACAAGTTGGGACGATTTCGTTGAGGAGAGGAAAGGCACAGTCATCGAGTTCCATCACCGTGCCTGCGAGCGCGCCCATGGCAGGCTCGATTTCAATAAGGCGGAGATTCACGGGCTGATCAGGACCAAACATGGATCCTGATGCGATGCGGGTGAGGAGGGCGTAACCGATTTGGCCGGCAGCACCGGTGACCGAAACTGTGATTGGAGCTTTCATAAACAAGGTTTCATTACTCCCCGCGAGCGGCAAGGTCAACGGAATGTCAGATGGAATTTCTTAAAGTGGCCAGATCACCGGGATCAGGAAGCTGGCGACGATCCAGAGAATGATGGCGAGGGGAAATCCTGCTTTGAAGAAGTCTCCGAATTTATAGCCACCGGCCCCATAGACGAAGGTGTTGGTTTGGTATCCGATGGGTGTCGCGAAGCTGGCCGATGAGCCGAACATGACCGCAGCGATGAAGGGCTTGGGATCGACTCCCAGTTGAATCCCCACGATAATCCCAAGCGGAGTGAGCAAGGCGGCGACGGCATTATTACTCACCATCTCCGTCATGACGGCGGCGAGAAGATAGAAGAGCGCAACGAGAATGCGTGGGTCCATTCCTTGGGTGGAGGCGACGACTTTAGCGGCTAGGATTTCCGCGACGCCGGAGAACTGGAGGGCTTGTCCCAATCCCAGCATTCCGATGATAAGGAAGAGGACTTTCCAGTCGATGGATTGGTAGGCTTCGGACGGATCAATGCAGCGAGTCGCGAGCACGAAGACCGCGGCGCACAAAGCGACGAGAACGATGGGAATGGGCGGGAGGACTTCAATTCCGGTGAGCAATCCGACGACCATGAAGGCCAGGATGGCGGCGATGGCGATCGGAGCCTTCTTCGAACGGGTCGCGATTTCCTTAGGTTCACTGAGGTTGATAAAGTCCTTAAGCTCGAACAGTTGCTGCATCCGACGTGCGGGGCCTTGGACGAGGATGGTGTCGCCGAAGGCCAACTTTACATCCTCGAAGCGCTCCTGGAGATTCCGACCACGCCGGTGAACCGCGACGATGATGACGCCAAAGCGCTGGCGAAAATTGAGTTCCTTGAGACTTTTTCCGGCAAGTGAGGAGTCGGGACCAATGATCCCCTCCATCATGACGGCCGACTCGGTGCGGACGTCTTCGAGGCCGAGTTGATCGGGAGTTCCCTGGGTGATGCCATCTTGATCAGCAAGCCCCATCAAGTCCCCCAGCCTGCCTTTGATGACGATCTCATCGCCTTCTTGAAAGACCACCGTATTGAGCCCTTCCTGGACCCGGTTGCCATTGCGGACAATGTCGATGACACGAGCTTTCTTCATCTTCTTAAGTGAGGATTCAAGAAAAAATTGGCCAATTAAAGGGGACTCTTTGGAAACGTGGGCGCGTGTGATGAACTCGCGGGAATCCTTGCTGTCGATAAGAGCGGCGAGGGTGACGCGATCCGGAAGGAGCTTTTTTCCAACCGTGAGAAGGTAGACGAACGTGATCGCCACGAAGACGAGTCCCAGCGGAGTGACATCGAAGAAACCAAAGGCGTAATCAGCGTCATAAGAGGCCGCAATTCCCGAAGCGACGAGATTGGTGGACGTTCCGATAATGGTAACGGTTCCGCCCACGATGGCGGCGTAGGAAAGTGGGATGAGATACTTGGAGGCCGTCCAGTTCTTGCGTCGACAAATCCCCAGCACGATGGGCAAAAAAACGACCACGACAGGGGTATTGTTCATGAAACCGGAAAGACCAGCCACGATGAGGATCATCATCACCATCATGCGGGTTGGGCTCTTTCCCGCAGTGCGCTCGAACCAGTTTCCTAGGATTTCAATGACTCCTGTTCTTTCGAGAGCAGCACTTAAAACAAACATACACGCCACCGTGATCGGGGCCGGATGCGCGAAGACGCGAAGCGCGTCGGCATTGAAGCGCCGGAGGGCATCGGCTAGCTCCTGCCCTTCCAACCCAGCGGCCGGGCTAGGAACCGCGATCGGTAAAACGCCAATGATGACACAGCTCACCAAAGCGCCCAAAGCCACGACCTCTGGCGAGGCCCACTCTTTGATGAAGCTGGTGAAGACCAAAAGGACGAGCACGCCTAGCGCGATTTGTTGCCAAGTTTCAACCATGAAGAACTGCCGGTATTGTGACTGGCCAGAAGGGAACGGGAAACCTTAAATCCACTTCGTGCGCAATCCTCATCTTCCTCCTGCTCCGCCCAATCTCGGTCCCGGACACACTCGTCAGTATCGGCAGGAATGCTCAACCGCTTTCCACACCGCTTGTCTGGAGCTATCACAATCGCTTTGGCTTCAGGAAAAACCGGCCCAAGCCATCCTCCAATTAAACAAAGCGGCCATGGTTCCGGGTCAACCCGCCCCTTACGCAGC
>JBLHUR010000166.1:0-13441 GCA_047629805.1 Akkermansiaceae bacterium
TTGAGATTGGCCAACATGAAATCAAGATCACTTTCAAGCATCACTAACCGCACTTCTGCGACCTCAAGATTGGTCCCCTGGCCGTCATTGACTTGGATCAAAGCCCGTGAGTCCGGACCCTCAACCGGCGCGAATGAACGCTCACCGGCAAGGTCGAGGCCCTCAACCCAAAACTGCATCACGGTGCCTGCGGGCTGCCCAGGAATCGCCCCCTGTCCCTCGCCATCCGCATTCACGGTGAAGGGAAATGTCTGCACCGGACCTTCGTCGATCCGCGCCTTGAGGGCAAAATCCCCGAGCCCCTCCGGGTCTGCCACCTCGGCGGTGATCGTGATCATTTCGTTCGCGACAGGGACCGGCGGGTCATGTCGCAGTCCGCGGAAAGTGGGACCGATATTGCTTTCCAAAGTGGAGTTTTGCGCACCGGGAGTGCCATTATTTTCGGGACGTTCCAGTTGGGTCGTGAGAGCCGCGCGTTGATAGTAGCATCGCGAATTAAGGGCATTCGACCCCTGTAACCAACGGGCCCGATACGAGACTTCATAGATCTCTCCGCTGACGAGTCGGGTGTTATTGAGAAAGGTCGTCTCGAGATGATTGTGTCGCGTATCAGTGGCACCCTGAGCGATCAGATGAAGGACCTCGTTTCCGCCGTCGTCCGGATCCGCGATGACCGTGCTGTGCCGATGATTCCCGAGGAAGCGCCACGTCTCGTCGCCCGAGCTGAAATTGCCGTTTTGGATCAACTCTTGCGCAGCCCCGTCGGGATCCCGCACCACGCTGACGTCATCGATCAAAAGCTCCCCGGCTCCGAGCATCCCGAGTCGGAATTCGTGCCACTTGGTCAGGCCATAACTCTGGGCCCCGTCGTCGCGATAGCGCACGGTCTGCCACCTCGATTTCCCGGTCTCGACGCTCGCTGCCCAGGCCTGTGGATTGGTATTATCAGCCTCCGGGTCGCGCAATTCGAGGCTCGATCCACCGCCGTCCGCGAGGTCCGGCCAACTCCCGCCATCAAAGTAGCGGACCTCGTCAACGGGGTTTTCCAGCGCGTCCTCAAGGCGGAAAAAATCGCCTGCGTTCCCAAGTCGGCTCCTGAAATTTCCCACGATCCGTTCCGCCATTCCCGGAAAAATCCCAACGAGAGCGGTGGCGTCCTTGGCGACCACGAGGTAGTCGCCCGCGGCGATGACCGTGCCCGCGGGAAAATCGAAATCAACCCCGCCATCAAAAGACCATCCGTCGAGGTCGACCGCGACATCGCTCTTATTATAAAGCTCAACCCATTCTTCCTCTCGTTCGACAACCGGCTGTGGGGCGACCCCGGGATCGGTTTGAGTCAAGGCGGTGAGGCGCGCCCCGAAGATGATGTCGCTGCTCCGGGCAGACTGCTGATGAACCTCGACCGAGAGCCGGTTGCTGCCAGCCAATAAATTCCCGGCGGGAAGTTCGAACGGCCCCTCATAGAGTGCGTTGGGCACGCCGGGACTTGCCGGAGTGGCGGCCGTCACTGGACCGGCGGGCAGATTGAAACGCGAGACCTCGATCCCATTGAGATAAAAAACCGCGCCGTCATCGATGAGGTGTTCGAGTTGCAGGCTGACGAGATTTGTAAGTTCGTTCGCCGACACTTCGAATTCTTTTTCGAAGTAGTAGGTGATGATCGAGTTCCCACTCGATGGCGCGAACGTCGTTCGGAGGGGTTCCGGTAGCGCGTCCGGCGAGGTCTCGGAACCCAGTAAGCCGGGTCCCTCGGACCAATCCGCCACGCCAACCGGGTGAGCCGCCGTTTGCCAACCAAGGCCCAACTCGACTCCGCTTTCATTATAGCGCCAATTCCCACCGAATTCGATCAAGGCCACGGGATTGACACTCGGATCGATTCCAGGAATTCCTGGATCGTCACGAAAGTGATACATAATTCCATTGATTACGATATCGGAATTCATCTTGAAAATATTCGGCGAACCGAAGCTCGGCACATCCGGGACTAGGATTCTCCCATCGTGCTCGCTCGAGTATGCCCGGGGCAAATCATCGGCCCGCACTGCGTGGACCAAGGTCCCGGAAGGCGAAATCAGAAAAAGTCGATCGTCATTGCTAGGACGAAAACCAAGTTCGCTCATGTCGATGACCAGAAAGCCCTTGCCCGGGATTCTCGTGGCACTTGGGATGGGATAACTCCCCACCACCGCTCCGCGCGACTGCAGAGAATAGTCGCCGACTTCGAGTTCAATCGCGGAGGTGTTGGCGATCTCGATCTGGAAGACGGCGGCGCTCGTCCCGGCGATCTCGCTGATGACGAGCGGCGGTGTCCCCTCAAAACCAGCGGGGAAATTCTCCGCTCCCGGAGTGCCGCCAAGCGGGGCGCTGGCACGCCAATTCGCGGCCTCCCCGCTCGCCGTGGTCTCATCGAATTTGGCCAGAGTGGCGCCGGAGCCATCGGCCCCGACCGGCCAGACCCCGCTGTCCGCATACTGGATCTCGTTCATGAGCCGACCGGAATTATTGCGCAACCTGAGACGCGCGCCTTTATTCGACAAACTCCCGCTCCATGGGCCGAGAGCACCGGGAGCGGGTAGATTCGTCGAATCGTCGCAGATCAAAAGATAACCACCGGCGGAGATGACAGTCCCCTTCGGAAAGTCAAAATCGACGCCGCCACTCAGCGCCCAGTCCGAGAGGTCGACATCATAAGACATCTGGTTGTGTAGCTCGAGCCACTCGGGATCGTCCGGCAGAGCGGGATGGTATTGAATTTCGTTAAAAACTACCACGCTCTCAGCCGAGGCGGGGGCCGAAAGAAATGCCACCGGCATCAGGAGACTCGCGAACGTCACGAAGGAGGGCTTTGCTGTCCTACGAAGGAAACTGAACAATAATTTGAGTATTAGCATTGATAAACGGTGTTCTGGAACAGGCCAGCTAAGTAATTTGCTCCGGCCGGGTCGAGTCTCTTAAAATTCCTGGATCTGGAAAAACCCTCGCACGGTTCCGGGAACTCTCGAATTGTTCGTGACCGGCGTGCTGGTTTCATTGGGCGCTCCAACGATGCCGTCGTCGATTTCCGCCCAGTTGACCAAATCATCCGATTCCATCAATCGATAGAATTTTCCGGGCACAGAATTGAAGGTCAACGATATTGCTCCGCTAGTTTCATCATAGCTGAATGTCGTGATCGCAAGCGACTCGGTGGATCCCGCTCCGTAGACTTCGATCTCATCAATCGCGATCTGTAAATCGGGAACCAGAATGCGCACCCCGGTCGCGATGATGGGATTCCCACCACTCCCGCTGATTTCATATTGATGGCGTAACCATTCAGTGAAAAGTTCTCCGGCCACGTTATCGGTGCCGATGCTTCCGGTGTAGTCGAAGTCGGCAATCGTGGTCCAATCCACGTCCAGCGTGTTAGCATCCGGAGAGGCGACGGTCGTAAATTGTAGGGTATAGTTTCCGAGCACGCGGTCGGTCAATTGTCCGTTCCCAGCGTCAGAACCGGGATCGCTCCCGTCGATCGCGCCATTGCCATTGTCACGTCCCCAGGCGATCGCGCTCACTTGGACTGCCGACGGAAAGGCGATCCCCATGAAGGCGGGTTCGCTCCCCTGACCATTGATGTGAGAGCTCGCGTTACCATAAAATCCGTCATTGAGATTTCTGATGGCATGTGGCGGCGAAAACGCCGATTCGCTGCTGGCAAAGGCGACTCCGCCATTGGAGGCGAGGGCGAGATTGTCCGGCACCGTGGCACCGTCCGGTGGAGAGATGGGATCGAAGAAATCGCCGTCGTTGCCATCCCAAGTCGCGTCAAATCCGGCCGCCGGGGTGATCGTGAGGGCAGGCGGAATTGGCGGGAGATAGGGATTTTCGTAAACTTCGAATTCGTCAATGGCCGCCCCATCTGGGGTGAGCAAACGAATCCCGGTGGCCGTCACCAGGCCCAAGTTGAAGCGGTGGCGAAGGTTCGGATTCTCCGGGCTGGTCTCGGTGTATTTGATGGTCGCGATCGTTTTCCAATCGCCATCAGGCGTCGCTTCGTCAGGGTTCGCAACCTCGGTCACTTGGAGGAGATACTCACCGAGTGCGCGGTCACTTTCTATTCCTGTCGTGTCGCGGCCAAAGGCGATGCTGCGGATTGTTACCGGCACCGCTCCCATGCTTATCCCGGCAAAGCTGTCGGCAGTCGCTCCGGCCCAGCTGCTGCCGTCCCCGAAAGTTTGATCGTTCAAACCGGCGACCGTCCGACCCGCAAGAGTATCCTTGGCAAAGGCAGTCGCCGTGGCGGCGAGATTATCAGCGGAAATCTCGCCACCCTCCTGCAGGGTGGGCAGAACTGGAATCGGAGCATCTCCGGCGAGATACAATTCAATCTCATCAATTGCCACCCCGGTAACCGGCACCAAAATACGCACACCAGTGGCCGCGATGGGATCTCCCTCAGCGGAGGAAATGGCATATTGATGCCGTAACCAGGGCGTGAACCCGCCTCCGGGAGCGTGGTCTTCGGCACCGCCGTAATTGAGAGTCGCAAGGGTTATCCACTCGATGTCGGGAGTCGAGGCATCTGGGTTTGACACCGTCGTCACCTGCAGTGTGTAGAGACCGACGGCACGATCAGTGAGCTGACCGCCACAGCAATCCCCGGGGGAAGCGCCCTCGGGAGTACCATTGTCCCGCCCCCACGCGACCGCAGCCAGACTGACCTCGGCGGGCAGGGCAATTCCCATAAAAAGACCGCTTCTGCCGTTAAGATACGCCGAGGTATTTCCGTAAAAGCCATCGTTCAGATTCGTCACGACATGGGGAACCGGAAAAGCGCTGGGGTCGTCGGCCGCGAAGGCGGTCCCGGTAAGCGCCGCGTTATCTGGCGCGAGCGCGGGCACGCTCAGGTTATCAAAAAAATCGCCGTCATTTCCGTTCCAGGCGACCTCGAATCCTACTCCTGAAGTGATGTTCAGCTGGGCCTGAGCGGAAGGCATTGCTAACATGAGAAAGGTTATCGTACCCATGACCGACCTCCCCGCCAAACGGTAAATTATTGGCCTGCCCTTTTCATCGGCGCAAGCGCACCGATCGCCCCCTTCGATCGCACGGCAATATGTGGTGTGGATTTTCATGTTGGGAACATGGCACGCAGATTCCAGACGGCACAAAGACACCGAACTCATTCTCGCATGGTATTGTCTCACGCGCTCAGAGACGACGGTGAGTCCACGCGAAACAAGGAGTCCACCACGAGTCTCGCAAAAATGACTGAATCTCCGGAGCTACGCCTCTTTATTACCAAAGCCACTACGCCAGCACCTCGTGGATCACATCACCTTCGACGTTTGTAAGCCGCCTCTCGATGCCGTTATGATAAAAGGTCAGTCTCTCGTGATCGAGGCCCAGAAGGTGCAGGATTGTGGCATTAAAATCGTAAAGAGGATGGACGTCTTGCACCGCCTTTCGCCCGAGGTCATCCGTGACCCCATGACTGACGCCAGGTTTAACTCCGGCACCGGTCATCCAGCAAGTGAAGCCATCGGGATTGTGATCTCGACCTTTCGCCCCTTTCTGGAACATCGGCATGCGCCCAAATTCCGTGCACCACACGACGAGGGTTTCCTCTAGTAACCCGCGTGCTTTCAAATCCTTGATGAGAGCGGCTGCTGGTTGGTCGAGAATCTCGGAATGCACGTCATACTGGCCTTTGAGATCGCTGTGTCCGTCCCAATTCAATTTCCCTCCGCTGGCGTATGCTCCATTAAACAACTGCACAAAGCGCACCCCGTTCTCAAGCAAGCGCCGGGCGAGGATGCAGTTTTTGGCAAACCCCGCTTTGGTCGGATTGGAGTCATCGTCAGCACCGTAACTCTTCATGATGTGTGCTGGCTCGGTGCTCAGGTCGCTGATTTCAGGAACGCTGAGCTGCATTCGCGCGGCAAGTTCATAGCTCGCAATGCGCGCCGCGAGCTGTCCATCGCCAGGATGTCGCTCAAGGTGGCGAGCATTCATCCGCTGCAAGAGTGAGCGCGCGGCGTGATCATTTTCAGGTGAAACTCCGAGCGGTGATTTGAGATGGCGCACCGGTTTGGACGCGCTGAAGGGCGTGCCTTGAAACTCGGCTGGCAGAAATCCCGGCCCCCAGTTATTAACGCTGGCTTGCGGCACTCCGCGCGGATCAGGGATCGAAACGAAGGCGGGTAAGTTTTGATTTTCGCTCCCGAGCGCGTAGCTCGCCCAACCGCCCATGCTCGGGAAGCCGTCTTGGACGAACCCGGTCGAGAGGAAATTTTCAGCAGGACCATGCGTATTTGATTTGCTGGTAAGCGAGTGAATGAAGGCGATGTCGTCCGTCAGTTCCGCGAGGTGTGGAATCATATCCGAGACCATCTTACCGGTCTCCCCGCGCGGTCGAAATTCATACTGAGGCCGCGCCAGATTTCCCGCAGGTCCTTGAAATGTCACCGCCGGTCCGCCCTCCAGCGGTTTTCCATCCTGCTTGATCAACTCGGGTTTGTAGTCCCAGGTTTCCAGTTGACTGACCGCCCCGGCGCAAAAGATCACGAGCACCTTCTTCGCCTTCGGTGCGAAGTGAGGAGGTCGTGGCGCATAGGGTTGGGAGGGATCGATCACCGGTCGATCACCCGCTAGCAATCCTTCTCCCCCGAGTAAACTGGTGAGTGCAATCGAGCTCAAAGCCGTCGCGCTGTTGCCCAAAAAGGCACGTCTATCGAGCAAGCCGCGCCCGCCCGGAGAAAGATCTTCCGCTTGATGAATCATGGGATAAAAAGAAATTCGCTGCTGTTAAAAATTGCCCGACAGAGCGTCGGGAGACCGTGTTGACGCACAACCGTCTCGGCCTCGGCCAACTCATCCGCTTCCGGAGAGCGCCCGTAGGCGAGTTCATATGCGGAAGTGATTTGTGCTCCTCTATCTTGGCCGACCTTGTCTCGCACGCGCTGTGCGAAGGCCTCGGACTCGTCGATCGTGAACTGGCTATTAAAAAGGTTGAGTGCTTGAATCGGAGTCGTGCTTTGTCCGCGACGCGACACGCTCTGGCCGGCATCCGGGCAATCGAAGGCTCCAAAGACCGAGTCAGGTTCCATGCGAATCTTGTGAGCGTAAATCATGCGGCGGAGGCCCTCGCCTTTGAACTTCGTGACCGGAGGAAAGCCGCTAAGCCCGCCGCGCGCGGTGAACAGGTCAAACCCGGGGCCTCCGGCTTTTAAATCGAGTCGCCCGCTGACCGCCAACATCGTATCGCGAATGCTTTCGGCTTCCAGGCGGCGAGAGGGATATCGCCACAAGAGCCGGACATCGGCATCTTTGGCCTGTGCGATCGAGGTGATTTGTTCCGACTGGCGGTAGGTCTCTGACAACACGATGAGGCGGTGCAAGTGTTTCACCGACCAGCCGGATCGAATGAATTCCGTAGCAAGCCAGTCGAGGAGCTTCGGGTGGGATGGTGCTGTTCCGGCAAGACCAAAATCGTTCGAAGTTTCGACCAGCCCAATCCCGAAATGCCCTTGCCAAATCCGGTTGACTGCCACACGTGCGGTAAGCGGATTTTCGGGAATCGTGATCCAATTTGCGAGTGCTAGTCGGCGTTCCGCATCAGGAGCATCCTTCGCGAGCACGACATCTCCAAGCGAGCTTAGGACCGCTGGTGCGACTTCCTCTTTTGGCTGCTCGGCATCGCCGCGGTTCAGTAGAAATGTCGGCTCAGGTTTGCCGAAGATTCCGCCAAAAACCGTCTGCGCCCGGGACAGTTCAGCGAGCTGGGACTCAATCCCCTTTTTCTCCTCCAACAGGGACTTGGCCTCGCCCTGATGTTTGGGATCAAGCGCCGTGAAGTCTGCCTTCGCGTTGCCACCTCCAAGACTTCGGTCAGTTGAATCGGACACCACTTGCCACTCATTCGAATCATCTGCAACTTCGATGACATACTCGAGCGCGAGCCGGTCCGCAAATTTCCCATTGCGATCACGGGCCCAGGCAATGCGTTCGATGGTCTGCTCACTCGCAAATTCCAGCATCACCCACCCGCTCGCTTCGCTGCACATCCAGCTCCGCTCGTTGCCAAATTTGCCATCGTTGATGAACTCCAATTGGTGCCGATTCGCTTCAACCTTGCTCCCAGAGGCACTCCGCACAACGCCGGGAGAAGAGAGCGCGATATTGTTGCCTTCCGAATCAAAGACCTCCAACTCATCGATGCATGCTTCATACTTATTCGTTTTCTTGATCGTGAAACGCACCTTGCGAGCCTTCACCGGAGTGAAACGTTCAACGTTCAGCAAGGCATTCACAGGCGGACGTTCCGCGCCGGATTTGGCAAGAGGGACGAATCCCGCCACCGCGCGATCAATCTCACGCACCCGGGAATTCAATTCCTCCGTCTGCTGACGCAAGGCCTTCGATTCGGACGATTGGATTGCCCGGTCACCGTAAGTCACACCAGAGAAGAAGGCCTGCATGGCGTAGTAATCTTTTGCCGAAATGGCATCAAATTTATGATTGTGACAGCGGGCACATCCCACGCTGAGTCCGAGAAAGGCCTCGCTGGTATTGATGACAATCTCACCCAGCTCATCTTGTCGGGCAAGGCGCATCGAGGCGGCGTCCTTACCAATCTGCCCAGGTAGGAGACGGGCGGCAGTGACCAAGAATCCGGTCGCGGCATCTTTGCCTAACTGATCGCCCGCCAATTGCTCGCGGATGAATTGATCAAAGGGGGTGTCATTGTTAAAGGCCTCAATCACGTAGTCGCGATAAGGCCATGCGCTCGCCCGCGGCGTGTTCACTTCGAAACCGTGGGTGTCCGCATACCGCACCACATCAAGCCAATGCTGCGCCCAGCGCTCGCCATAGCTTGGCGATGAGAGCAGTTGATCGACAACGCGCTCATGCGCGCCGGAATCAGGATCGATAAGAAATGCCGCCACCTCTTCCGGCGTTGGCGGCAACCCGGTCAGATCGAAGTAAACACGCCTTAGCCACGTGAGACGATCTGCCGGCCGCGACATCAAAAGGTCATTGGCTACCAGCTTCGCCTTCACGAAAAAGTCAATTTTTTGCTCGGAACCGAATGGCGCGAGTGGCTTGAACGACCAGTGATCAGTACGGTCAGTCGGCTTCACAAGATCGACTTCTTCCGGCCAGTTTGCCCCCTGATCGACCCACACCGTCAAGGTCGCGATCTCGTCCTTCGTCAAGCCCTTACCCTTTGGCGGCATTTGTATTTCTTCATCATCACCACGCACGAAGCGGATCAGAGTACTCTCATTGGCCTTCCCCGGAACAATCGTCGGTTGGTGGAATTCGCCCCCTTCAAAGGCACCCGATTTCATATCGAGCCGCAGGCCGGACTTCTGCTTCTCCGCTCCGTGGCAGCGATAACAATTCTCCTCGAAGATTGGGCGGACATCGCGCACAAAGTTGATCGTATCTGCGCTGAGTTTTCCACCGACGATCAAGAGAAGAGCCGTGATTGTAATTTGGATTTTCACTTAAGCTTGGGGTAGGGATTACCAGCCTCGAATAGGGCCTGCACTTCTTCGTCGGCCATCGCGCGCCCAAGAAGGATCAATTCATCGACCCTTCCACTGAGCTTGCGTTCATCCTGATTCCAGTTGCCGATTTGGATCGCTCCGAGTCGGGCCGGATAGCTGATTGTTTGGCGCGTCTCCTTGTCGAAGCGGCCATTGTGATAAAATCTCACGGTTCTTTTTGTCGAATCGTAAACGGTCGCCAAATGCACCCAGCGACCCTGATCGGCCGAAACCGGAGTAAGCGAGTCCGGGTAGTAATATTTCTCATCTGATCCGGGAGCAAGGGTGTTTCCCCACATCGCAAATCGCATCGTGGCGGCTTCATTGACCATCCAGTGAACGAGCCCGAAGTTGTCGCCCTCCCATCCATCGGCATGGAGCAGCGATTGATACAGTGCTCCGAGCTGATCAAGTCGAACCCAAGCGGCAAGCGTAAGCTGAGGCCAAGTGCGGTCACCACCCACCTCAAGTTTGAGGTGGTCTCCGGCATCGATAAACTCCGGGGCACGTGATCCCGGCCAACGCCCCTGCACGGGCCGATAAACACCCGGATATTTAGGCCCGGATTCAAAATCGAGCACGGCAATTTTCGCGGGGTCGTCTTTCAATTTTGCCAGAGCGGCATCAGAACGGGCCCGCTGTCCGCTCTCCTGAGCAGCCTTGAGTTCACCCATCTCATCAGGCTGAATAAAGGCTGATGAGCGCAGATCACGTGCCGAGCTGACACCCCGATTCATCGCCAAAGCATCGCCTGCCCGCAAACTCAGTTGCTCAGCAGTTCCACTCGTTTTTGCGATCACTTCTCCCTCAAAAACGTGGATCTCTGCCGCGCCCTCCTCTGGCACATCGACGCCGAATCGTGTTCCCAAATCGACGGCATCTCCGGTAGGCGTGATCACCGTAAACCCCTTCGCCGCTGGCGGCACCTCTGCGGCAAGGCGACCTCGCATCATGTGCAGGCGTTGGGACGACTCGAAGCGAAATTCCGCCGGAGCCTCAATGATAATTTGAACTCCCAGAGCGGTGAGTAATTCCACGGTTCCAGCCGTGATGGTGTGCATCCCGCCATGGAGCTTCATCCCGGCAGGAAGACTTTCGACTCCAACTCCTCTCTCGACCGTGGCATACTCACGTACCTCGCGAGGTTGCGAAGCACCATGCCATAACCACGAACCCGCGATGAGGATGAGCGCACAGGCAGCCAGTGAAGGCCAGCCGCCCCACTTCCGATTGCGTCTTGGAAAATCACTCTCTGATTCCGACTCCCATCCTGCCGCTGTCGCCGCAATGGCTGAATCGAGGTTGAGAGTTTCCGCAAACACGAAGCGCGCCTCTCGATCCTCCGCGAGGATGGCGTTCAATCGCTCGGCGTTTGCCTCGGTGAGTGAACCATCAAGATAGGCCTGAGTCAGCGTTTCTAACTTGGAATCGTTTTTCATTTCAGCTCAATTCGTTGAGAAATTCTGCGACGGATACAATTTAGCAACATCTTCCGCACACGATGTAACCACTGATAGAATCCAGGAATCGAACGCCCGCTACTATTCGCCAAATCTTGGATGCGCGTGTCGGATTGATAGGCTCGCATCAAGAGCTCGCGTTGCTTCGGCTGAACATTCTCCATGCATTTTTCAAGCGCTTCACGTTGTCTGCTAAGGTGCGGTTCAATTTCGGCGGTTTCACTGGCAAGCTTGGCAACGACATCCTCATCGAGCACAAGACGGTCACGAGCCTTGTCGCGCCGCCAGGCTAGGGCCGCAAAGCGAGCCACCCCGAACGCCCATGCTCGGAAATCACCATCCGCGCGAAAGATCTCGAACTTATTCCACAGCACCACGGAAACCTCCTGCATGACATCGTCTGCGTCAGCTCGCGTCGGGACCAAGCGCCGAACGTAGGCGCGGATCGCCTGCTCATATGCAGTGAAGCTGCGAAGGAATTTTTCGTGGCGTTCGTTCTCGGCGGCTGTCATCGGTCTACTTATAATCTCCCTTTAGCGTCGAAATTTAACGAACAAATTAAAGGCAAATATTGGGCACCATGGCACGTCCACAAAAAAGGGGGACAGGATAGAACCCGCCCCCCGCTCATCGTGCTTCTCGACTTTTCTAGCAACGCCGAGGGGCGGCGCCCAAGGTAATACCGATCTTTATGCCCGGACCGTAGATCACCTTGTTCAGTGTGGTCACCATTATCGGCGACGGCAACGCCGTTTAAGGAGAGGTTGGTCTCGTCAACCGCGACATCGTTAGTCACGACGAGGTAGTACCACTCCCCGGTGATTGGAGCAAGGGGCGCGCAGACGGTTATGGGCGAATCAGAATTTCCTCAAGGGAACACCCAGACACCAAAAAACCCATGATTTCTCAAGGGCTTCAAGGTTAAGTTGGTCGGGGAGACAGGATTCGAACCTGCGACATCTGCGTCCCAAACGCAGCGCTCTACCAAGCTGAGCTACTCCCCGTAACTTGCGAGGGCGGGAACCTGTTTCAGAATTCGACTAATGGCAAGTCGAAATCGAATCAGATGAACTGTTTTTTTCGTCAACTCAGCAACAACACCAAAAATCGACGCCTTCCCAGTATCTTTCCCGCTTCGCCAGCGTGCGAACCTTTTCACGGCCTCCCGACACGCCTACTGCCGAAAGCAAGGTGGATTCCCTCCATCTTTGCCCAAATTCCTCCGTCCCGACGATAGGAGCTCCCTGGCACGTGCTTCCCACTCTTTTTGGATTCACTTCGAAAAATCCATGCACTTTGATCCCTCTCGCGATCAATTCCCGCCCAAGAACCTTCCCGATCGGACCTGCTCCCGAGATCGCCACTCCCTCTTCTCGAATCATCCCCATCCTGGAAAGAGCATGAGCTTTCAGCTCCAGCATCTTCTTTTGCCCAAACCGGGGATCACTCCGGGTGAGCCGGTCACTGCGATCATGCCATTGATAAAGCTTCCCCGGCACCTTCCCAAACCGGGCTCCTGCTGCCAAAAGGCGGAGCCATAAATCATAATCCTCGGCGAATCCATTCCTCAGATACCCGCCCACAGAGAGAAGAAGCTCTTTCGACATCATCACGGTCGGTTGCACCACAGGGCTCTCCACGAATCTCTCCCGCGCAACTTTTTCAGGGCTGTCGAGGGCATTGACCCAATCAACATATCGTTGCATCCCATCGCCAAGACCACCGACCAGCTCAATTCCACAACTCACCACCTCACACTCGCCCGACAGCAGAGATTTTACCTGTCGTTCGATCCGTGACACCTCACATCGATCATCCGAATCCATCCGGGCCAACCACTTTCCTGAGCTTCGATTCACGCCAACCTCCAACGCATTCAACAACTGTGGCTGTTCACCGAGATCGATGACCCGGAGTCTGGGATCGGACTTCCCTATAAATTCATCCCTCACATTCGCAAGACAACCGTTGAGGATTGCGACAATCTCCAGTTCTTTCCACGTCTGGTTGAGGAGGTCATCCAAGGCCAAACCAGCTTCCTTCACATTCGGCCCTACCGGGAAGACCACGGAAACTTTTCCATCCATCACATTCCTCCTTCAGAAGAAACCCTACCTTGCTCATCGACCATGAGCACCATCGGGCGTCAACACACCTCACAATCATAATCGAGCTGGGCCCCGTAATCTTCGGGAGCAATCGCAGCCACTTCAAACCACTCCCCACAAGAAGGACACTGAACCTGATGATCGCTCACAATTCGATTCTGCTCAAAAATGTTCCCCGGGCAATCTTTTTCAATTTTTAATTAATAAATGTTGACTATCGTTCAATTGATAGTTTTTTTCATAAAATACAATTGACACGAGCGCAATTTTAACCGATTTCTATATTTGTCTGCAGGGGAAATTACCCCCCCTGCAACAACTTCACCCTGACAAA
>JBLHUR010000167.1:0-13427 GCA_047629805.1 Akkermansiaceae bacterium
GTGGGACGTCGCTTGCAGTCGATTGCCGGAATTGCGGAAGTCCTCCCGATGGGCGGTGGGATTCGCCAGATTCAAATTCAACCTGATCCTGAGCGCATGTTGAGTCTGGGCGTGACCTACGAGGAACTTCGGACTGCTGCGCGGGATTCTGTCCGCAATACCACCGGGGGATATATTGAAGGTGATTCCCAGGAAATCATGGTGAGGAATCTATCGATGACCACCGATCTGGATCGCATTTCCATGACGACGGTGCGCCATGGAAACAACCGCCCGCTCCGGATCAAGGACGTGGCGAAAGTGGTCTGGGACATCGAGCCGATGCGTGGCGATGCCGGGGCCGAAGGACATCCTGCGGTCGTTTTATCCATCACCAAGGCTCCGGGCTATGACACGCTTGACCTCACCGATCAGTTGGAGACTGCGTTGGCGGATCTTCGCGGAACGGTGCCCGAGGGAGTGGAGCTACTGGTGGCCTATCGCCAGGCCGACTACATCAATCTCTCGCTCAATAATCTTAAAGAGGCTCTTCTTCACGGAGGAATCATGGTGGCTTTGGTTCTCTTTCTTTTCCTCCTCAACTTCCGAATCACTTTGATCACCCTGACCGCGATTCCGCTCTCGCTGGCAATCTCGATACTCGTGTTTTCGATCTTTGATCTGGGGATTAACTCGATGACGCTGGGAGGTTTTGCCGTTGCGATTGGGATGGTGGTCGATGATGCCATCGTGGATGTCGAAAACGTCTTCCGCCGACTGCGTGAAAACCCCAATAAGCCGAGGTTACCCATCATTGCTGCGGCCTCCTCGGAGATTCGTTCGTCCATTCTCTACGCGACTGTTTTGATCATCCTGGTCTTTATTCCATTGCTCTCACTTTCGGGGGTTGAGGGGCGACTTTTTGCCCCTATCGCCTACGCCACCATTATCAGTATGGCAGCCTCCTTCCTGGTCTCTCTCACTGTGATCCCGGTGCTCTCTTCTTTCCTACTGAAACCGAAGCCGGATAGGGTTCATCGAGATGGCTTCTTACTCGTCTTGGTAAAGGGGGGCTTTGAGAAAATCGTCCTTCGTCCTGTTCTCGCGCAACCCTTTGTGATCATGGCTCTGGCTGCCGTTTTAGTGGCGGCGGGCGCGATCGTTTATCCCGAAATGGGAAAGAACTTTCTTCCGTCATTTCGTGAGCCAACCACCGTAATTGCGACAGCGGCGAGTCCCGGAACCTCGCTCAAAAAGATCAACCAAATCAGCCACACTGCCATGGATTTGATTAAGCAAATTCCCGAGGTTAAACACGTCTCTTATCGAGCGGGGCGGGCCGAAAATGGTGACCATATTGTGCCTGTTTCGACGGTGGAATTTGAGGTGGAATTTCACGAGCATTTTGAGCGCTCGAAGGTTGATGTTTTGAAAGATCTTAGTGATACCATGAAGAGTATTCCCGGGACTTTTTCCGCGATGAGTACCCCTTTGGGAGACCGGATTGGACACATGCTCTCCGGTGTTCCCGCTAAGATTGCCGTGAAGATCACGGGGCCGGATCTCGATGTTTTGAGTAAGCTCGGTAAGGAGGTTGCCGAGATCGCGCGCAGCATCGAGGGTCTGGAGGAAGCCCGTCCTGAAGCTCAGTCCGCCATTCCGCAGCTTCGCATCGAGCCTGATCCCGCGCGCCTTCCGGTTTACGGGGTGACTCCGGGAAAACTGAATGATGAGCTGGCCAGTCTGATCGGGGGAGAAGTCCTCACCGAGGTTTATGATGGACAGCGGACCTACGATCTCGTGCTACGTCTTCCCGAGGAGTGGCGGGCCAATCCTTCGCGCTTGGGTGATCTTTACTTTGATACGCAATCGGGAATTCAGGTTCCCCTACGCGACATTGCAAACATCCGGCAAGCGAGCGGGCCCAACAATATCATGCGGGAAAACACGCAGCGGCGTTTCGTGGTTTCCATCAATCCGACCTCGCAGAATCTCGTGGAGTTGGTTGATGAATTGAAAGCAAAGATCGAGACCGATCTGAAACGCCCGCCGGGATACGAGATTACTTATGAGGGAGATTATTTGGCTCAGGAGCAGGCGACCGATCGCATTGCCAAGACCTCCATCATTCTTTTGGTGGTGGTGGGCTTTCTTCTCTTCAGCTACTTCCAAAGTGCCAACTTCACTCTTCAGGTGCTCATTGATGTTCCTATCGCGCTGAGCGGTGGTATTCTTCTCACGCGCTTTGATTTGAATAACGTCTCCATCGCGACCTTGGTGGGATTCATCGCGATTGCGGGGATTTCGGCGCGCAATTCCATCATGATGATCTCCCACTACCTTCACTTGATGAAGCACGAGGGAGAGGGTTTTACGAAAGAGATGGTCGTTCGGGGAACGCTTGAAAGATTGGTGCCGGTGCTGATGACGGCGATTTCGGCAGGGATTGCTCTTTTGCCTTTAACGATGGATCTGGGCTTTCTTCCTTTTGTCGAAACAGGGGATCCATCGGTCGCTCCCGGGAAAGAAATATTGAATCCCGTGGCCCTTGTGATCGTCGGAGGGTTAGTGACATCGACTCTTTTCGGACTTTTGGTGACCCCCGCGGTCTTCTGGACTTTTGGGAAAAAATCATCAGAAAAAGCTCTGCGAGCAGGCGCGCCTGCGGCAGGGTAAACTCAAATAAAAAAAGCAAGTAATTATGAAAAAACTGATCCTATTATCCGCCCTCGCCATGCCGTTCGCATTTGCTGACGACAAGGACGAGAAAACTGAAAAGCACGCACATGCTGGTGAGGAAGTTGCCGGCCACGTCGAGCACGCTCACGCCATCAAGGCTCCGAATGGCGGACGTATTCTCCACGAGATCGTTCCGCACGCCGAGTTCTTCATCACGAAGGAGCGCCGGGTGCAGATCACCTTCGTCGATGATGAAGGTAAACCGCTCAAGGACGCTGCGACGCTCAAAGCGATTGGCGGGAAACTCACTGCGCCGACCAAGTTTACCTTCAAGAAGACCGAGCACGGTTTTCTCTCTGAAGAAACGCTGCCCGATGGCAAGATGGTTCCCATCATGCTCATGTTCAAAGACAGCGAGGGGAAAGCCGCTAAGCGAATCAAGTTCAATGTGAACCTGAGCGAGTGCCCGACCTGTGATTACCTGGAGTATGCCTGCACTTGCGACCACGGTGATGACCATGAAGGCCACGACCACGGTGATCATGAAGGGCATGATCACGACAAGAAGTAATCTGCTCTAAGCACTCATGGCGGGGGACAAGAATGAACTGGAGAAGTGGGCCACCGATGTGATTTTCGGTCGTGCTCGCGGCTTCGGTCCTGCCATGATGCGTCTTCTTCTGCGGGGACTCTCGTGGATTTATCGCTTCGGGGTGAGGGTGCGCCTGCGCCTCTTTCGGAAGGGGTGGAAGCCTCAAGCCCATCTCGGCACGATGGTGGTGAGCATTGGAAATATCACCGTCGGAGGAACCGGGAAGACACCGGTAGTCGAGCGCTTTGCTCGTGAACTTACCGCGCGTGGACGCAAAGTTGCCATTTTGAGTCGCGGTTATAAAAGCAAGGATCTCAAGGAGCCGCAAAAGTGGCAAAATCCTGAAACCGGCGAGATGGTGACCAGCCCGCCCAAAATTGTGAGCGATGGTGACAACATTTTATTGAAGGCCACGTATGCTGGCGACGAGCCATACATGCTCGCCAAGAACCTTCCGGGAGTGGCCGTGGTGGTGGACCGAGACCGCGTGAGAGGAGGGCGTTTTGCGGTGAAGGAGTTGGGTTGCGATACCTTATTACTTGACGACGGCTTGCAGTATCTTGATTTGGATCATTCGCTCGATGTCGTTCTAGTTGATCAAAATGCTCCTTTTGGAAACGGCTACATTTTACCACGGGGGACCTTGCGGGAGCCGCCGGCGAACCTATGCCGAGCTGATTATATCTTCATTACAAAGTGTGACGGGCAGCCTCCTGAAGCGCTCATTAAGCGGATTCGAAAATATAATAAGGAGGCTGAGATTTTACAATGCACCCATGGCCCGAAGCATTTGCAGGGGGTTTTTCACGATGAGGTGCTGCCGCTTGAAGCCTTGAAGGGGAAGTATATCGGAGCAATTTCCGGGATTGCCCAGCCGAAGAGCTTTGACAGTTTGTTGAAGAAACTGGGTGGGAAAGTTCTTTTTCATACCACTTTCTCAGATCACCACGCTTTCACGGCGAAGGATATCGAGCCTTTCCTCTATCGCTGCATCACACGCGGGGTCGATATGATTGTCACGACCGAGAAGGATGCCGTTCGTTTCCCGTTCCCGGAGGAGATGAATGTGCCGATTTACTACCTGCGGATTGAGGTGAAGATCTTGGATGGCGAGGAAGTTTGGGAACGGTGTGTTGAGCGTATTTGCAAACGGGTCGCGCGTGAACCCGAGGATTGGGCTGAAGAGCGGATCCGTCAGATGGAGTCGGCTTAGAACAGAAAAGCTGTAGATCCTTTTGATCGAATTGCGCTGGCATTTTTGGGAAGAAACGGGACATTACCCGCGTGCTGGATCAACTGAAACGCCCTCTTCGTGATTTGCGAATTTCGCTGACGGACCGGTGTAATTTTCGCTGTCGTTATTGCATGCCAATCGAGGTGTTTGGGCCGGGCTATCAGTTCCTTCCTCGGGAAGAAATTCTCACCTTTGGAGAGATGGTGCGGACGGTGCGGGCCGGGGTGGCTCTGGGTGCGAGCAAAGTCCGTCTCACTGGTGGGGAGCCGCTCCTCCGACGTGGCGTGGTGGATTTGGTGGCGATGATCGCGGCGGTGCCCGGTGTGGAGGATTTGGCGATGACGACCAATGGAGTTCTTTTAAATCATCACGCCGAGGGCTTGGCCAAGGCTGGTATGAATCGTGTTACGGTAAGTCTTGATGCTCTGGATGAAGAAGTCTTTGCCACGATGAACGGAGTGGGGGCGAAGTTGGAGAGGGTTCTATTGGGAATCGAGAGTGCCCAAAAATATGGCCTTCCGGTAAAGGTGAATATGGTGGTTCAGCGCGGAGTCAACGAGCAGGAGATCCTTCCAATGATCCGTTGGAGTCGTGAGGCGGGTGTGGTTTTGCGATTCATCGAGTTCATGGATGTGGGTGAAAGTAATGGCTGGGCTACCGATCAGGTCGTGACGGCAGTGGAAATTCTGGAGATGGTTACGAAGGAGTTTCCCTCAGAGGTGGTGCCGCCAGCTTATCCTGGAGAAGTGGCTAGGCGTTGGAGATTTTTAGATGGAATGGGGGAGTTTGGGATTATTTCATCAGTGAGCCAGCCATTCTGTGGTGACTGCTCCCGGCTCCGGGTTTCGGCCGAAGGGAAGATCTTTACCTGTCTCTTCGCAAGTGAGGGGAAAGACCTGCGGGCCTGCCTCCGTGCGGTCGAAACTGATGAGAAGGTTGTCGAATTTCTTCGTGAACTTTGGGGTCAACGAAGTGATCGATATTCGGAGGAGCGGGGCGAGGTGACCAAGTCAAAAGCTGAAATGAGCTACCTCGGAGGTTGAATGAAGACAAAAAAAAGAGCCCCGTTGTGATAGGGACTCTTTTGTTTTTGAGAGGGGGGTCAGGCTCTCTAGAGCTTGGTTTTGGCTTTGTTGTAAGCCTTTTTGAGATTGTCCAAATGCGCTTCCGCATTTGCAATCTCTTTCAGGAGGTTCGTAAGTTCCTCCACAGCACGAAGTTCCTTGGAACCTCCGGCGCCAACGGCGGAAATTGAAAATCCGCCTTCTTTTCTTCGCCAGGATGCGATAGTTGCAGCAGTTACTTTAAATTTCGTAACTGCTTTCGTTTGTCCACCTCGTCCTTCGTTAGCGATGAAGTCGAGGATTTCTTTTTTTTGCTCGGCGGTATACCGCTTCGCTTTCTTTTTTGCTTTGGCCATCCCGGATGGATATCACTTATTTTCTGATCGTCAATCACTAATTGGAAAAGTAGGAGATAAGGGTGATAGAAAAGGTTATTTAGGTTCTTGGCCGAAGGTCGTAGCAAATTAGTTTTTTCGTCGATCCGTCAAAGCCCTTGGTGTTTTGTGCAATATAAAGTAACCCGCGATGGATGACGGGAGGAGTCCAAGTCTCTCGAGCATAGAAGAGTCTCGTTTTTTGAAGAATAACCGACTTTTTAGGGGTGAGTTGAACTTCGGCGAAGCTACCATCCTCTCCGAGTGCGAAAATCCGTTTCCCGGCACGCAGGAAGGAACCGCGAAAGAGCCCGGTGACTCGTTCATCCTCGGTCCACCTCATGTCGTCTTCCCATGTTATTTTCCCGGTTGAGATATTAATTCCTTTGAGTTGAGTGTCGGGGATGTTTCGCCCGGCGAAGCCATAGAGATGACTATCGATGACTTGCGGAATCATCATGTGCATCCCGAAAAAGCGCTCCTTCCAGACCGGAGTTGCTTTGAGGTCCTTATCGAATTGGAGGAGGACTCCCCCTAGTTGGTAACAGTCGGAAATGAAGACTTGGTTTCCGGGGAGTGCCAGGGGAGTTGAAGCGAGGACTGATTCGTAGATGTCTGCCCGCCACGGAAATCGGGAGTGGAGCTTTCCGGTGGTGGGATCGAGGATGAGAAGGCCACCGGTGGGTGGCTTGGACTCGCCTGCAGCGAGAACAAGTGCGACTTCTTTCCCGTGGAGCCGGGTGATGATGGGTGAGGCATAGGAGGCTCCCCAGCTGTCTTCATGAGTCCAGGCGGTTGTTCCGTCCTTGAGATGAAGGGCTACGACGCAGGTGCCGGAGGTCTTTTTCTCTCTCCCTCCGAGGTTCAGGATGAGGTGCTCGCCGTGGACGACGGGATTGGGACCATAGCCGAAGAAGTATTTTGGGATTTGAAACTCCTCCATCAAATCACGCTTCCAGAGAGGTTTTCCGGTTTTTAAGTCGAGGCAATGAAGCATCGCGGTGACTCCGACGAGATAGATTTTCCCTTGATGGACGACGGGGCTGGATCTGGGACCGGAGGAGAATCCGTAACGGTCTCGATATTTGATCGAGCGGCTGAAGGTCCAGATCCGTTTCCCGGTTTCGGCGTCATGGTAGTCTAGTGTTTCGGCGGAATTGACGGCGTGGAAGTGGAGGAGCTTCCCATCGACGAGGATGGGAGAACTGTAAGAGTCACCGCGGTCGAGTTCAAAGACGATTGGGAGCCCGGTTTCGGGGAAGGTTTTTAAAAGTGGTCCTTCGTTGGTGGTGCAGTTGTCCCGAGGCCCAAAAAATCGGGGCCAATCTTCGACGACGGCCTTGTCAGGCAGGGGGGAAGGAGGCTTGTAAAAGGCCATTGGAAAGGTCTCGGCAGAAAGAGCGAGAGGCAGGATGGCGAGAATTAGAAGATTTCTCATATCGAAGTCTTAGCCGATTTAGCGGAAAAACAGAGACCTTTTCGAAGGAAGTAGAAGGTTGGGGGCTCTCTAGAGCCTCCAACCGCGAGGACGAGAAAGGTCAGTTCCGCCCGCACAGCTGGACACTCAGAGAGAGGTCCTTCCTTGCTCAAAAGCAGGCAGGGCGTGCTTTCATCCTTCCCACATGAGCAATTCCATTTTTAAGTGGGCGGGATGAAACGAATCTTAGGAATTGCATTGGCTTGCTTCACGACGGTGACCGCGGTGGCTCAGGAAAAATGGCTCAGCTTTAAAGGAAAAGAGGGCCCCGGTAAGGGGAAGCACATTGTTTTGGTGTCCGGCGATGAGGAATACCGCTCCGAAGAAAGTGCGCCGATGTTGGCCAAGATTCTTTCCGAGCGTCACGGTTTCGACACTACGGTCCTTTTCGCATGGAGTGAAGATGCGAGCTATATTGATCCTAACAATGCGAAGGGGGTGCTCGGCTGGGAGAAGCTCGACTCGGCTGACCTCATGATCATCGGGACGCGGATGCGTATTTTGACTCCAGAGACCATCAAACATCTCGGGGCCTACTTGAATGCCGGAAAGCCGGTCATTGGATTCCGCACCGCGACCCATGCCTTCAAGGGTGGGGGAAAAATCGGCAACATCGGGGCCGGCCAGTGGGGGCTCAAAATCCTTGGCGAAACCTGGGTCAACCACCATGGCGGTCACAAATCGCAAGGGGCCCGTGGCGTGATTGAGAAAGGACGCGAGAAGCACCCTGTTTTGAATTCGGTGAAGGATGTTTTTGGACCCAGTGATGTTTATGGCGTCAAGCACCTCACTGATAAGGATACCGTCCTTCTTCGTGGGGCGGTCACGGATACCCTCGCTCCTGATTCCAAGATCTTGGATGGAGCAAAAAACGACCCGATGATGGCTCTCGCCTGGCTGCACACCTACACCGCTCCCGAGGGTGGTAAGACTGGCCGCGCGTTCGGCACGACGATGGGCGCTTCGGTTGACTTCGTCAGCGAGGACTTCCGCCGTCTCATTGTGAATGCGAGCTTCCACCTTCTCGACCTTGACGTTCCGGAGAAGGCCGAGGTGGAGTTTGTCGATGCTTTCTATCCGAGCTTCTATGGTTTTTGGAGTGGTAAGAATGCCAAGATCTGGAAGGAGCGAGGCCTCACGGCGACTGACTTTGGGCTTGGTAAATCACCAGGAGCCCCTGAGCCACCGGGATCTCCCGAGTGGACCCACCGTGCGATCAAGAAGTAATGGACTGGCACGCTTACCTCGACGAATGGCAGCGCGAAGCTGCGGCGCGGGGCTTTCAAAGCGAAACTTTGGTCGAGGTTGGGGGCTTTCCGCTTCTGGCCTCGTCGAAGGGTGATCCTGATAAGGATTGTGTTTATCTATCCTCCGGGCTGCATGGCGATGAGCCGGCTGGTCCTTGGGCCTTGCTGGGATTGTTGAAGGAGGGCTTTTTTGACGAACGCTTTCATTGGTTGGTTTGTCCGGCCCTGAATCCCACCGGGTTGAAAATCGGAACTCGTGAAAACGGCAGGGGAGTGGATCTCAATCGTGACTATTGCCTGTGTGAAACGGAGGAGGTCTGCGCTCATATTTCGTGGCTTAAGAGGCAAAAGGTGCCGCAGCTTTTCCTCTCACTTCATGAGGACTGGGAAACTACGGGATTTTACTTTTACGAGATCAATCTCGGTCCGGGGGGCACGTTTCATCCGGAGATTCTGAAAGCCGCGGTTCCTTTTTTTCCTCCTGAACCCGAAGAGGTCATTGATGACCATGAGGTGACTGCTCCCGGCTGGATTTATCACTCGGAGCATCCTGATTTACCGGAAGGTTGGCCGGAGGCCATTTTCATGGCGAAGCAGGGCTGTCCGCTTTCCATGACATTTGAAACGCCCAGCAGTGCGGAGCTTGCAGAGAGAATCGCTTGTCACGCAGCGGTGGTGAAAGGGGCGGTGGCGAGTCATCGGTTATAATACTTGCTCGGTTATAATACTTGCTCGGTTCTACACTTGCGGAGAGGCCACTCGCACGGCATTTTTAACGCCATGTCTACCACAGAAGAAAACGTCGTCTGGAAAGGGCGCTCTCACCAGATTGTCAACATTTGGCCTCTTGTGATCGCTCTTCTCCTCACTCTTGCGATTTTGTGGGCTACCTTCGGGGTCGAAAAAATCCCGGGATGGGTGTCCTTGCTTGCTTTGGTTCCGTTGGCGTATGGCGGATGGCTTTATCTCGGGACCAAGCTCATGATTTATGAGTTCACGAGCGAGCGGATGCGGGTTTATGAAGGGGTTCTCAATCAGGCGATCAACGAGGTGGAGCTTTACCGCGTGAAAGATACGCGCCTGGAAAAGCCTTTCTGGCTCCGTCTCTTCGGGCTTTCAAATATCATTCTCACCACTTCGGACCGTTCGCTTCCGATGATTGAAATTCGTGCCGTGCCAAATGGCGTCGAGATCCGCGAAAAACTCCGCAAACAAGTGGAACTCCTCCGCGACAAGAAGCGCGTCCGCGAGGTCGACTTCGAGAGTGGTGGTGACTCCGATGACGTGGAGTTTGAGGGCGGAATCATGTAATACTATGTTTTAAATCGAGATGGGAGGGTCGGATTTCCCAGAAACACGATGGACACTGATTCAGCGGACTCGGAGGGAAGACGGTGCCGGGCTGGATGAGCGTGATCAGGAGGGTGAGGTGACGATTCGAAGGTTTTCGGTGGAGTTAGGAATAGAGATAATTTGGTCGTTGGCCAATATGGGATGTGCCGCAGGGGCATAACATCCACGCTCCATATTGAGCGCTCGCTACTCAATCGAGATGACTTCATCGAGGTTAAGGATGAGGTGGGCGGTGGAGGTGTGGGCGGCGTGGGTGACGGGGTCGATGGATTCGTCGCGTTTGCTGTCGCCGATCATCAGGAATTTTTTGGCTTCTTCGGGGTCGGCTTTGAAGTGCTTTTGGAAGTGGTCGCGGTTCTTTTTTAGGATGGCGAGGGTTTCTTCATCGGGGGCGTGGCCCTTGGCGAGGAGATAGCCGTAGGCGAGCGGGTCTTCGGGGCTCTCTTTGATCATGCGCTCGGCGAGGTGGCGGGCGGCCTCGAGGAAGGTGACGTCGTTCATCAATGCCAAGGCTTGGAGGGGGGTGTTGGTGATGTTGTGCCGGACGTTGCAGATCTCGCGGCCGCTGCCATCGAAGATGAGTTGGCGGGGTGGGGCGACGGCGCGTTTCCAGTAGGAATACATGCTTTTGCGGTAAAGGTCTTGTCCTTTGGAGGGGGTGTAACGGGTTCCTTTACTGGCGGCGACAGATTCCCAGAGCCCGGTGGGCTGGTAGGGTTTGACGGGGGAGCCACCGAGTTTTTTGTTCAGGAGGCCGGAGGCGTGGAGGGCCATGTCGCGGATTGCGAAGCCGTCCATGCGGTAGCGGGGGCCGCGGGCGAGGAGGCGGTTTTCGGGGTCGCGTTCATTGAGGATGGAGTTGCTCTTTGAGGACTGTTTGAAGGAGTCGCTGGTGACGAGGAGGCGATACATGTTTTTGATGTCCCAGCCGGATTCGATGAACTCGACAGCGAGGTGGTCGAGGAGGTCGGGGTGGCTGGGGAGTTCTCCTTGGAGGCCGAAGTCTTCGGACGTCTTGACAAGGCCAATGGAGAAGAGGTGTTGCCACATGCGGTTGATGGTGACGCGGGCGGTGACAGGGTTGTCGGGTGAAACGAGCCAGCGCGCGAATTCGAGTCGGTCCTTGGGATGCTCGGCACCGGCGGGGAGGAGTTTTGAAATGACGCCGCGCGGGAGTGGATCGTCTTTGATGGGAGCATCATATTGGCCACGGTCGAGGAGGTAGGCGGGGGTGGGGGCTCCGGCCTTTTCGGTCATGATCATGACGGGGACGGAGCCTCCGGAGACGGCTTTGACTTTCTTTTCGATGGCGGTCCTTTTGGCGAGGGCGTCGCGGAGGACGGGGTCGATGTTGCGGTGGTAGTCGGCGAGGATTTTGGGGTTGGTGGTGTTTTCCAATTGAGCGAGGACGTTCGCGGGCATGTCGCCGATTTTGGTGGCGGGATTGGGGGCTTCGGTGGCGAGGAGGCGGAAGGATCCGATCTGGTGGTTGGGGAAGCCGGTGTTGAAGTGGAGATCGATGGAGAGTTCACCGGAGTTGGGAGGGAGGGGTTTCTCGAAGATGAGGAAGAGGGATTCGGTTTCGTTAGGGTGGCCGTCGATGGCCCAGCCGGAGGTGCCGTTTGAGTCGGTGGCGTTTGTGGCGGGGTATTTGGATTGGGCGTAGGTTGCGAGGGTGGTGGCGATGTTGACGGGTTGGCCGTTTGCGGAGATTTTGAGGTCGGTGAGGACGAAGTTTCCGTTGGTGGCGAGGGAGAGTTTGTTTTTCCCTTTGAGAGAGGGATGGTTGAGGGCATCGAGGCGGATGCCGGTGAGGGTCCGTTTGCCGGTGGGGAGGCGGAGTTGGTAGGTGGTTTTTTGAACGTTGCCTTTGAAGAGGAAGGCATTGTCGGGGAGTTTTTCGAGGGTGCCCTGGGTGGCTTTTGCGGAGGAGAGGTTGACGGGACGCCAGTCTGATTGCGGCTTCTTTTCGCGCTGGTTTTCAATCCATTTTTGGAGGCGTTGCGGGAGAGCTTGCTCGGCGGTGGTGATGTGATGGCCTGCGGACTTGAGCTCGGTGTAGAGCTCGGACGGGACGGTTGCGAGGGGAGAGGAGAAGGTTCTGACGGGGTTGGCTTTCGGGCCGGCTCCGATCCCTTTTTCTCCGATGTTGTTGAAGTACGAGAAAAGCTGGAAGAACTCGCGCTGCGAGATTGGGTCGTATTTGTGATCGTGGCAGCGGGCGCAACCGGTGGTGAGGCCGAGCCAGACGGCGGAGGTGGTTTCGACGCGGTCGATGACGTTTTCGACATAGAATTCGGGGGCGAGGGCTCCGCCTTCGGCGTTTTGGCGGTGGTTGCGGTTAAAGGCGGTGGCGAGGATTTGGGACTCGGTGGGGTTTGGCAACATGTCGCCTGCTATTTGTTCGATTGTGAATTGATCGAAGGGCATGTTTTTGCGAAAGGCATCGATGACCCAATCGCGCCAAGGCCAGTTGGAGCGGCCGCCGTCGTTTTGGTAGCCGTCGGTGTCGGCGTAGCGGGCGGCATCGAGCCAGAAAAGGGCCATGCGTTCGGCGTAGGCGTCGGAGGCGAGGAGGGAATCGACGAATTTTCCGTAGGATCCGTGCGATTTAAGTTCGGTGAGTTGGGCTGGATTGGGTTGGAGGCCGGTGAGGGCGAGGGAGGCGCGACGGGCGAGGGTGGGGAGGTCTGCTTGAGGGGAGGGTTGAAGTTCCTCCTCGTCGAGGCGCTTTTGGATGAAGTGGTCGATGGGGTTTTTGTCGGTGGGAAGGGGTGATTTTGTTGGGGAGACGAAGCTCCAGTGGTCTTCATACTTAGCGCCTTGTTCGACCCATTTTTTGATGAGGTTTTTTTGTTTTTCGGTGAGGGAGCGGTTGGAGTCTTCGGGAGGCATGGGGTCGTCTTTGTCGAAGATGCGGAAGACGACCTCGGAGTCTTCGGTATTGTGGGGGATGATGGGGGTGGTGCCTTTGTGATCTTTATAGGCGAATTCGGCAAGGTGGAGGGCGATGTCGCCTTCGCGGGTGTTGGGATCCTGACCGTGGCAGAAGAAGCAGTTCTCTGAGAGGATGGGGCGGATGTGTTTGTTGTAGGAGATTTGTTCTTCGGCGATTGCGAGGGACGTGAGGAAGAAGGGAACAGCGAACAGTGAACGAAGGTTGGAGAGGAAGCGGTTTGGCATGGCGAAAGAGGTGGAGTCGGTTGAGGGGATTGCGGCACACTGCACGAGAGAAAGTAAGAGTCTAACTCGCTGACAATCAGCAAAAAAAGGCGAAAAAATCACCGGAAAGTCTTGCCTTGGTCGAGGGCCCTTCAAAATCGGGGTGCTAAATACCAAAATCTACCAGGCCCTCGAAGGGAACGATAAGCGGCAACGCCGCACGACTCAAGTGCCTCTGTTGAATCGTCCACGCCATTGTCGTTGGC
>JBLHUR010000168.1:0-13091 GCA_047629805.1 Akkermansiaceae bacterium
ATTGGAGGGCGGTGGCGAGGCAATCTGAGACTTCAGAGTTGGCTGTGCGGTTGGAAACCGCTGCGACGACGAAGTCGATGTCGTGGGCTTTGTGGCGGGCGAGGGGTTGGAAGTCGTCGGTCTCGATGAGCTGGCCATCGATGAACATTTCTTGGAAGCCGGCTTTGGCGGAGGCGGCAGCGTATTCTTTGTGGAAGCCTTTTCGCGCTTTTAAGACGGGGGAGAGGAGGCGGACTTGTTTGTGCTTTTTGAGGAGCTTGCCGAGTTGGTCGCCGATTGCTTCGGGGGTTTGGGAGATGACGGCTTCGCCCGATTGCGGGCAGTGTTGGATGCCGAGCTTGGCGTAGAGGAGGCGGAGAAAGTGATAGATTTCGGTGACGGTGCCGACGGTGGATTTTCCGCCGCCGCGTGAGATGCGTTGTTCGATCGCCACGGTGGGGGGGAGGCCGGTGATGAGGTCGAGGTCGGGCTTTTCGAGTTGGCTCGCGAATTGGCGGGCGTAGGGCGACATGGAGTCGAGGAAGCGGCGTTGGCCTTCGGCGAAGATGACGTCGAAGGCGAGGGTGGATTTTCCGGAGCCGGAGAGGCCGGAGATGACGACGAATTCGTTGTGGGGGATTTTGACGTCGATGTTTTTTAGGTTGTGGTGACGGAGGCCGTGGATTTTGATTTCAGGCTTGAGCTTGGTTGGGGAATTCGGCTTTTTGGCTGGGTCGGTCAGGCCACTTGGTGCCACGGCTGTCGCGGTGTGGGTTTTTGCTTTGGCGAGTTGTTTAGGGGTGCCTTCGAAGACGATTTGGCCTCCGTTGGAGCCAGCTTCGGGGCCGATCTCGATGACGTGATCGGCGTTTTTGATGACGTCGGTTTGGTGTTCGATGACGAGGAGGGAGTAGCCGATGTCGACGAGGTTGTGGAAGACGGTGAGGAGTTGCGCGATGTCGACGAAGTGGAGGCCGGTGGTGGGTTCGTCGAGGATGAGGAGGGCGTTGACGCTGCCCTTGGTGGAGGTGAGGAGTTGGCAGAGTTTGAGGCGTTGGGCTTCTCCGCCGGAGAGGGTGTTGAGGGGTTGGCCAAGGCGGAGGTAGCCGAGGCCGGTCTCGACGAGAGGGTTGAGAGCTTTGCGCGTTTTGGAGAGGAGGAGGTTTTCCTTGTTGGTGAGGCCTTCGATATCTTCGAGGAAGGTGAGGGCTTCGGAGGCGGTGAGGCGGAGGAGATCGACGACGGATTTACCGTGGTATTTATAGGACTCGGCGGCGCGGGTGAAGCGGGTGCCATTGCATTCGGGGCAGGTGAGGAAGAGGTCGGAGAGGAATTGCATCTCGACCTTTTCGAAGCCGTTACCGGAGCAGCGTTGGCAGCGGCCGGGGCCGGAGTTGAAGGAGAAATATCCCGGGGTGAGTTCGTTGGCTTTGGCGGAGGGGGTGAGGGAGAGGAGTTGGCGGAGGTGCTCGAAGGCTCCGAGGAGGACGGCGGGGGTGGAGCGGGGAGTGCGGGAGAGGGGGGATTGGTCGATGAGTTCGACGCCATTGAGTTCGTCTATGCCGGTGATCTCGGCGGGGGCGGGTGCTTCGTCGATCGTGATGCCGAAGTAGCGGGCGAGGTTGTTGTAAATGATGGGGTGGGCGAGGGTGGATTTGCCGGAGCCAGAGACGCCGGTGAGGCAGGTGAAGACGCCGAGGGGGATTTTTACGGAGAGGTGATTGATGTTGTTGGCGGAGGCCTTTTTGATGGAGAGGTGAGATTTTGGTTTGCGGTATTTTTTTGGAAGCGGGATGGATTTGGTGCCCTGGAGATAGGGGAGAGTTGGGGAGAGTTCGTTGCGGCTATGAGTAGCAACGACGGGGCGGCCTTGGTAGATGATATCGCCGCCGTGTTCGCCGGCCTTGGGGCCCATGTCGATGAGGTGGTCGGCTTGGCGCATGACGGCTTCGTCGTGCTCGACGACGACGAGGGTGTTTCCTTTGTCGCGGAGGTCGTGCATGACTTTAGTCAGGCGGTCGATGTCGCGGTGGTGGAGGCCGACGGTGGGCTCGTCGAGGACGAAGAGGGTTTGCGTCAATGCTGAGCCGAGGCAGGTCGTGAGATTGACTCGGGCGATTTCTCCGCCGCTGAGGGTGCGGGCCGGGCGGTCAAGGGTGAGGTAGCCGAGGCCGACTTCGGCGAGGTAGTTGAGGCGGGAGGTGATCTCGGTGAGGACGAGGTCGGTGGTTTTGTCGAGAGGGGCGTGGGAGGATGCGACGCCATCGAAGAAGAAAAGGAGTTGGTCGAGGGGAATGTGCCAAAGTTCGGGGAGGGTTTTGCCGAGGATCTTGAAGTGGAGGGCATCGGGCTGGAGGCGGGTGCCGAGGCAGTCCGAGCATTCGGTATAGGCGCGGTAGCGGGAGAGGAAGACGCGGACGTGCATCTTGTAGGCTTTTGTTTCGAGCCAATCGAAGAAGCCTTGGATGCCATACCATCGTCCT
Source organism: Akkermansiaceae bacterium (assembly GCA_047629805.1). Classification (GTDB taxonomy): domain Bacteria; phylum Verrucomicrobiota; class Verrucomicrobiia; order Verrucomicrobiales; family Akkermansiaceae; genus SW10. The sequence goes on from JBLHUR010000168.1 coordinate 2,463, forward strand.
TCGTTTGAGAGGGTTTCGGATTGTTCGAGGGAGGAGAGGGAGCTTTTATTACTGCGTTCGCCGTACTTGACCCAGCGTTGTTGGTCGGGGGTGAGTTCGTTCCAGGGGTGGTTTGGGTTGATGCCTTCGGCTTTGCAGCAGCGGAGGAGGTCGCGTTGGCAACTCTCGCCGCGCTCGCCTTGGAAGGGTTTGATGGCACCGTTACGGAGGGAGAGGAGGTGGTTGGGGACGGCTTTGTCGAGGTCGATGCCGACGACTCGGCCGAAGCCGCGGCAGTTGTTGCAGGCTCCTAGGGGGGAGTTGAAGCTGAAGAGGGAGGAGGTGGGTTTGACGAGGGGATGCCAGGAGGTTGTAAACTCTGAGGTTTGGGGGGGCTTTGTGAGCGGGACGGTCACGGCACATCGGCCTTTTCCTAGGGTGAGGGCTTGTTCGAAGGATTCGGTGAGGCGTGATTTGTTTTTTGGGGTGACTTTGAGTCGGTCTTGGATGACCCAAATTTGAGTGGGGAGTTTTTTGAGGTTTGATTTTTGGTCGGTGCGTTGGACTTCACCTTTCAGGAAAATTCGGAGGTAGCCTTGGGAGTTGAGGAAGGGGAAGAGGTCGGCGGGTTTTGTGTCTTGCGGGACGGGGATGGGGAAGAGGACTAGGATTTGGTCGTCGCTGTGGTTTTCGAGGACGTGGTTGAGGATGGAGGCGGGGGTGTCGGGGCGGACTTCTTCGCCGGTTTGGGGGTGGTAGCCTTTGGCGAGGCGGGGGTAGAGGAGCTTGAGGTAATCATTGACCTCGGTGAGGGTTCCGACGGTAGAGCGGGTCGTGCGGATCGTGTTTTTTTGCTCAATGGCGATGGCAGGAGGGATGCCATCGATCCGGTCGACCTCGGGCTTGTCCATGCGGTCGAAGAATTGCCGGACGTATGGAGAGAAGGTCTCGACGTAGCGGCGCTGGCCTTCGGCGTAGAGGGTGTGGAAGGCGAGGGAGGATTTGCCGGATCCGGAGGGTCCGGTGATGACGGTGAGCTTCCCGATGGGGATCTCGAGGTCGAGGTTCTTTAGGTTGTGCTGGCGAGCTCCCTTGATGCGAATGGCGTTCTGGGAGGTCTTGGAATCAGCTTTTTTTGGCACGAGGCCAGATTAGCGCGGGATGGCGCGCACGCAAGCGGAGGGAGTGAGGAACAACTCAAATTTAAATAAATCGGCTGTAATCGATCTTAAGCCCGCTACTTCTACTCGACTATCCTTTGGGTGATCCGCTACAAAAAGGACAGCATTGCCTTAGTGGCGGGGCCGACCTCTTCGCGTGAACAATTCATTCCCTCGTCGATCTTTATTGGTTGTCGTCCCCTGCGGCTTCTTCTTTTTCCTCTTCCTTTTTGGGTTCCTCGGGGAGAGGGACCTCTTCGTTGTTCATGATGCTATGAAAACGCTCGTCGTTGTCTTGGGTGACGGTGTTTTCGAGGATGAACATTTTTCCTTTTGGAGTTTCGCCTGCGGTGGCAGCGGCCTTTCCGGCGTCGAGGACGGCGTCGAGGTAATCTTGTTTAGCCTCTTGGAAATCCTCTTTGTAGTCTTCCTTGACTTGCTTAAGCTCGGCTTTTGCTTTGACGAGGTCATCTTTAAGTTTGCGATTCGCGCCGGCGGGCAGCGTTTCGGGAAGTTCGTTCCTATCGAGGTATTTTTTCACTTCCTCGACGAGACTCGCCTTGATGGTGGTGCTGAGTCTCTCCTGGTCGTTGATGTAGGTGATGGTGTCTTCAAGGAAGTCTTCGATGATTTTGTCATGCTCACGCCGGAACTTGCGATAGGCGCGTCCCTGGCGCTTTCGTATTTTGTCGCGGACTTCTTCGAGAGCAGCGAGCAGGTCGTCAGCGTCGATATCGGTGGCGGAAGCGCTGGGCATGTTGCGAAGGGACGGGTGGGACCATTCGATGAGGAGGTATGGGTTGCCGACGTGATTTGAGGAATCATTAAAACCTCGTCCGGCCTCGGTTGAGCGGTAGAGATATTCGAGGCTGTCTTCCTTTCCATCGAGGTCATTGGGCTCGTCGGGAAGCCACTTGTGGAAGGTGAAGATTTCGCCGGTGGGAGTTTCCCAAATTTCGCGGCTGGTTTCGTTGCGGGATCCTCCGAGCCAGCATCCTTCTTCGGGTTTGAGAACGGCATTGAGGAAGGTTGTGAGGTATTGAGCCTCTACCTGCGAGGAGAGGACGGCGAGGTGGCCGCCTCCTTTTTGGGCGGTGTTGGAGGCTTGGGTGTAGCCATATTCTCGTTTGAAGAGGAGGTAGCGGGAGCCTTTATACTCGAAGGTGGCAGCGGGGAAGACGGGAGACTTTTTGGCTGAGAGTGAGGCGGAGGCCCGGTCGAGTTGGGCGGAAAGGGAGCCGGAGTTGAAGCCGTCTAATTTCCATTCGAGGAGAGGTCGGAATTTATCGATACGGGCGAAATCCTGGAGCCCTGTCGGGGTAAGGGCGGCGAAGTCTTGGCCCTCACGCGAGGTGGTTGTGTCATCATTTGGTGCGCCGGGTGCCCAGAGTGAAGAGGAAACGGGGGAGCCGTTGACCCAATACCATTTCCCTTCGAGGCCTGAGTCGGCGGCACCGAGCCAGAGGGTTTCGGTGGGTTTGAGAGACTCTCGGATGAAGGTGAGATCTGCGGGCTTTGAAGCGATGGCGAGAGAGGCACCAGAAGATGCGGCGAGGAGGTGGGCCTCCGTCGCGTTCATGGGGATGGGGTGAAGAAAGTAGGCTGATTTTTCGCGCTTCACGGCGCCGATGGGGAGTTCGCTGAAGTTCCCCTCTTTGAGTTCTGCATGGAGGCGGTCGAAGGATTGGAGGGGGTTTTCGGCGGGTTTTTCGGGCTCGGGTTTGTCAGGCTTTGGCTCGGGTTTGACGGGCTCGGACTTGTTCGCCATGCTGTCCTTCTTATTGGGACGAGGCTTGTTGGGGCGGTCTTTTTTAGGCTGCTTGACTTCCGGCTTTTCGACAATGGGCTTGGGCGTTTCCTTTTGGTTGGAGGCTAAGAAGGCGGCCCCTCCTCCGATCAGAAGGGCGAGGATGACAAGGACGGGCAGGGCGGAGGACTTTTGCTTACTGCTGGCAAGTGAAGTGGCGGGAGTGCCGCCGAGCGGACGGGCGGAGGGGGCGGCGAACCGGGGGGCGGAGAGTTTTGGAATAAGGGCATCGATCTCATCGGCCAATTGGTCGACGGTTTCGTAGCGCAGGTTGGGATCAGCCTGGGTGGCTTTTTTAAGAATGGCATCGATCCGGGGATCTTGCCCGGTTGTCATACCGTAGGATTCTGGAGTGGGGTGCTTTCCACAGAGGAGTTCGTAGAGGAGAGCTCCGACTGAGAAGATGTCTGACCGTTGGTCGACGGGTTGTTGGTGGAAGATCTCGGGAGCGGTGTATCCGGGGGTGCCGAAAACGACGCCTTCGGTCTGTTTGAGTTCGACGGGGTGTGCGAGGCCAAAGTCTCCAATCTTTGGCGTGGCGTCCATATCGAGGAGGATATTGGCTGGCTTGATGTCGCGGTGGATGATGCCGCTACGGTGTGCGTGGGCGAGGCCACGGGAGATGGTGGAGACGAGGTCGAGAGCGACGGGTGGGTCGATGGCCTTCTTATGGGCAGAGTAATAGAGGGCCTTTCCCTGCACGAACTCCATGATAATATAGAGCATTCCCTCAATGTCGCCGAAGTCGTAGACAGAGATAAGGTTGGGGTGATTGAGGCGGGCCATCGCCTTGGCCTCGGCTTCAAAAGAGGCGCGGAATTGGGGGTCATCGCCGAACTCGCGGGGGAGGATTTTGATGGCGACGTCGCGATCGAGGGATTTTTGGCGTGCTTTATAAACCGCGCCCATACCGCCTTGGGCGATGAATGCTTCGAGCACGTAGGCGGGGAAGAGGGGCGCCAACTCCTCAAGAGTGGGCGCGATAAATCCGGAGGTAGGAGGTGGGGCTTCGTCCATGGCTTGAGCGGGAAAGAGTGAAATATGGCTGGGGAGCCTTAGATGTAAAGAGTGCTCTAGTGAACCGTCACCGATGGGGAGAGTTGTGGAGGAAAGAGTATTACAATCATTTTATTTAAGATTTTCAGAGAAGTTCTGCGATTTGGACGGCATTGAGAGCGGCCCCTTTGCGGACTTGATCGCCGACGACCCAGAGGGCGAGGGCATTTGGGATGACTTGGTCCCTACGAATGCGACCGACGAGGCAGTCGTCCTGTCCGATGGTATCAAGTGGGACGGGGTAGAGGCTCTGCGAGGGATCATCGCGGAGAGCGACTCCGATGGCCTCGGCGTAGACCGCTCGGGCTTCGGCGACGGAGGGATCTTTTTCGAAGATGGCGGTGACGGAGATGGAGTGGGAGCGCATCACGGGGACGCGGACGCAGGTGCAGGTGACTCTGAGTTCGGGGAGGTCGAGAATTTTGCGACCTTCGTAGAGCATTTTTTGCTCCTCCTTGGTGTAGCCGCTGTCTTGGAAAGCATCGACGTGTGGGATGACGTTGTGAACGATCTGGTGGGGGTAGACTTTTTTCTCAACGGGATCGCCGGAGACGAGGGCGCGGGTTTGGGCTTCGAGTTCGGCGATGCCCTGGGCTCCGCTTCCGGAGACCGCTTGATAAGTGGAGGCAATGATGCCCTTTAGACCGAAAGCGCGGTGAAGGGGAGCGAGGCCCATGAGGGTGATGATGGTGGAGCAGTTGGGATTGGCGATGATGTTTCGCGGGTGGTTGAGGGCGGCCTCGGGGTTGATTTCGGGGACGACGAGGGGGACCTCTGGGTCCATGCGGAAGGCCGAGGAGTTATCGATGACGATACAAGCGGCCTGGGCGGCGATGGGGCCGAATTTTTCGGAGATGCCACCACCGGCGGAGAAGAGGGCGATATCGATTCCCTGGAAGGAGTCTTCGGTGAGTTCTTTGATGACGATGTCTTCACCACGGAATGGGAGGGTCTGTCCGGCGGAGCGGGCAGAGGCGAGGAGGGTGAGTTTGGAAAGTGGAAAATTACGCTCGGCGAGGCAAATTAACATTTCCCGGCCTACCGCTCCGGTAGCTCCGACGATGGCGACATGAGGCTGGTTGTTCATGGAAGAGCGGACGTTATCGGGGTTTTTGAGTGATGCAATCCCAGTTTTTGAAGGTATCACGGGGGGGAAAGTTAGAAAAGAGCCCTTAATCACTTGCATGGGATAAAGAGTTCACTAGTGTTCCCACAACTTGGAACGGCGATTGCTTCGCTCTTGTCGGACCTCCTAGGGAAAGGGCTCTTCCGTCCGACCTTTAGAATAACAAAAACCAACACTAAGAAATAACAATGAAAATTGCTACCATCCTCGGCCTCATCGCAGCACTTGCTGGATTCTCCCTCACTTCTTGCGGAAGTGCTCCTGAGCAAGCGCCTTTGGCTCCTGTTCCTGTCGAAATTCCTTCTAAGTAATCTCGATTACCGATAAAAAGGTTTGAGCCGGGGTGCGTAGTTCTGCTACCACTCCGGCTCTTCTTTTTAACGATACAAACAAACATCCCAACTTAATGAAATTTATCAAAGTTCTCGCTCTCGGTGCCTTTGCACTCGGTTCCCTCGGTCTTAGCTCATGTGGCTGCTGCACCGGTGAAGAGCCCGTCCCTCCTCTTCGTCCACTTCCAGTGTTGAGCGAAATTCCAGTGTTGAGCGAAATTCCTGTGACTCACGAAAAGTAAGCAAGGGGAGACCTTCAATGTTCTCAAAGAGTCACGGTTTCTTCCGTGGCTCTTTTTTTGTCTGTCGATCCTTTGCAAGAGGCAGAGTTCGTGATTAGACTAAAGGGTGCTTACTAATAAAAAACTGATTGTTCATGGCTGCTTGCTGGGAACTTTGATTCTCTACACGATGTTTGCATGGGGGGCGGCGAAGACGGAAGCGGCGGATGCGGAGAAGGCGGCGGAGGAAGCCTTTTACAATGGTGATTTGGATCCGTATGCGGAGGTGAAGCTGGCGGAGAAAGGAGGAGGGACTTCAGCCGGGGCGATGGCAAGGGTGGGGGTGCCATTGTTTATCGCGATCGTTTATGGAGGGATCCTCACGGTTCTTTATATCTTGCCGATGTTCGTTGATAAGCTGGGGGAGGAGATGATGGGGTCGAGCGCGGAGGTTGAGGGTGATCCACTTGATGATGCGCGGGCGGCGGTTGCCGAGGGTGACTACACCGAGGCGATCCAAGTTTACCGAAAGGTGTGGTTGGAGAACCGGGAGAATCGTTTTCCGGTGGTGGAGATTGCCAAGCTTCAGCGGACAAAGCTAGAGAGCCCGGCGGTGGCGGTGAGCACCTTGGAAGAGGCCTTGGATGATCACGAATGGGAAGTGGATGATGCCGCTTTTTTGATGTTTCGAATTGCGGAGATCTACGAGGAGGATTTGGATGATCGAGATTCCTTGATCGCGACTTTAAAGAAGGTGACGGAGAAGTTGGAAGGGACGAGGCATGCGGCGAATGCGGCGCATAAACTTGGCGGAATGGAGAAGGCTTAGGAGCCCCCTCAAAAATAAACACTCCTTCGTGCAAATGAAGCATTTATTGTTTCGCGACTCCTTCGCTTTAATCGGGGAGAAGGTTCGATCGACTTGGTGCTACCTGACGGCGGTGGCTCCCCTGGTCCCGATTGCCCTGGCGTGTTTGGCAGGAGCGATGTGGGGTGAGTCGGCTGGGTGGGCGTTGGGTTTTTTAACTCTGGCGCTGGCGTCGGCGAGGCCGCGGCGGTCATGGTGGGTGGCGGTCATGATTGTTGCGATGGTGGTGGGGTGGCGCTCGGCGGTTTTGCTGACGCCGGTGCGGGCGAGTTTGGCGACGGCGGGGAGTGAATTTGTGGATGGGATGTTGACGGTGGGGAGGCAAGCGGGACCGTTCGCGGGTGAGCGTTATGGAAAGTTGAGCACGGAGGAGTGGGAACGGAAGGTGATCGTGATGGAGGCTGAGCTCTATCAACCGGGGCAGGTTTTGGAGGTGCGTGCGAAATTTTTCGTGCCGGATCGGGAACGGAATCCGGGGGTGTATCCGGTGCTGGAATTGTGGGAGCGAGCGGGAGTTTATGGGGGGCTTAGTATCAACGAGGAGAAGGAGGTGAGCGTGAATTGGTATTCTGCGCCCTTTCGTTGGGCGGAGTCATTACGAGAGGAATTGAGGGAAGGGATCACGCGGGGATTGCCGGAGGAATCATATGGCCGGGATGTTATTCAGGCGATGGTTTTGGGAGAAAAGCCGCCGGGAGATTCGGAGGTGAGTCGAGCATTTCGAGAGAGTGGAGCGATGCATGTTTTTGCAGTGAGCGGGCTCCATGTGACTTTGGTGGGAGGCTTGTTTTGGGGGGTGTTGATGTATTTTCCGGTTCCACGGCGAGTGGGGATCTTTATCGTGATTTTGGCGATGATTACTTACGCTTTTGTGACGGGGTTGCGGCCTCCTGCGATCCGGGCGACGGTGATGGCGGTTTGTTTTCTGGGGGCCTTTTTTCTGCGGAGGAGACCTTCGCTTTTCAATGCGCTCGCGTTGAGTTCGGTGTTGGTGATTTTTTGGAAGCCCTCGCAAGTTCATGAAGTGGGGTTTCAACTTTCCTACGGGGTGTTGGTGGCGATTGGCTTGGGGGTGGGGTTGGCCTTGAAATTGACAGGAAGGATCGCGGAGCTGGATCCATTTTTCCCATCGCGAATGCTCACGGATGGTCAGCGGAAGGTGATGAAGGCCCGGAAGTTTTTTGCAAATTTAGGGGCAAGTTCGCTGGCGGCGTGGTTGGGATCGATGCCGATCATGATCTGGCATTTTGGGGTCGTGACCCCCATTGCGGTAATCACGAGTTTGTTTTTGATTCCGGCGACTTGGGCGATTTTGGGCTTGGCCTTTCTCTCGATGATTGTGGGTTTGGTGAGTACCAAGCTGAGTTCGGGAACTAATCAGGTGAATGCCGTACTTGCGACCGGGGCTTTTTATACGGCGAAGGGCTTTTCGAAAGTTCCGCTGGGTCATTGGCATTCGCGAAGGTTGACGCCGGGCGATTGGGTGGCCTTTGATTGTCATGATGGTGGGGCGGCTTCTTTTCTGGATGTCGAGGGTGGTGCGATGGTGGATGTGGGAGGGCGGAGATTTTTTTATGAGCAACTACGTTCTATTTTGGGGCGATGGAATGTGAAGCCGGGGACGGTTTTTTTGACGCATCCCGATGGCGATCATGGGGGTGGTTTGCCGATGCTTTTGGAGCGAGGGGGATTGGATAAGGCGGTGCTGCCGCTGGAGAAGGCGCTGAGCCCGAGTTATCGGGAGTTCATGTCAAAGGCGCCAGAACGAGGGTGCGAATTGGTGATCGGAAAGACGGGGGAGAGGTATGAGTTGGGCGAGGAGGTGTGGGTGGAGATTTTACGGGAAGGGCAACCCGCGAACCGGGGGATTGCTGACAATCGCATCATGGTGATGAAGGTTCATTGGAAAGGATGGAAGGTGTTGGTGACGGGTGATCTGGGGATTGATGATGAATTGAAGCTGATTGAGGACGGGGCTGATCTCAGTGCGGATGTGGTCCTCATGGGACGACATGCGTGGGGAGTTTCGGGGCAGCATCAATTTTTGAAGGCGACGGGAGCGAAGGTGGTGATCACGAGTGCGGGGCGCTTTCCTCCCTATGAAATGCCAAAGGATCGGTGGTTGAAGCACGTGCGATCACAGGGTTACCACCTTTTTAATCAATGGGAGAGTGGGGCAGTCATCATGGATTTTGAGGATGACGAGCTGAGGGCGTGGTCGTTTTTACAGACGGAGAACCGAGTGACGCTTCAGCGGTAGAGGCGGGTGACGCGGGGGGTGATTTGGGCTAGGATTTCCCAGGGGATGGTGCCGGCTTTTGCGGCGAGATCGGAGACGAGGAGGTTGCGGCCGAAGAGCTCAGCTTCGTCGCCAGGTTGGCAGTGGGGGAGGTCGGTCACATCGACGATGATTTGGTCCATCGTGACGCGTCCGAGGAGGGGACAAAGGGTGCCGTTGATGAGGATTTGCGTGCCTCTTCCGGAGAGGTCGCGTGGGTAGCCATCGCCGTAGCCGAGTGCGAGGACGGCGGCTTTGGTATCGCGGACGAGGAGGGTGCGTCCGTAGGAAACGCCGTGTCCTTTGGGGAGATGGGTGACGACGGAGACGCGGGATTTGAGCGACATTACGGGGATGAGTTTGGCTTGGTGGGCCGGGAGGGGTGAGATGCCGTAGAGGAGGAGACCAGGGCGGACGAGGTTGGTGGTGCGGCTTTGGAAATCGAGGAGGCCGGCGGAGTTTGAGAGGTGGACGTGGAAGGGGGATGAAGGGCGCGGGATGCTCTCGACGAGGGAGTCGAAGAGTTCAAATTGCGAGCGGGTGAAGATGGGGTCCTCATCGGCGACGGGGAGGTGGGAGCCGACGCCGGTCAGTAGGATGCCGGGGGAAGTGGAGAGCTTTTCGACAGCGCCGCCGAGTTGGTGGGGGAGGAAACCGCCGCGTCCCATGCCGGTGTCGAGGGCGAGGTGGGCTTTGACGGGAGAGGTTATTCCAAGACGGTTAAAGTGGGCTATTTCCTCGTAGGAGCAGAGGCTGGGAATCCAGCCACGAGCGGCGATTTCCTCGCGCTCAGCAGGGAGGGTTGCTCCGAGGATGAAGGGACGGGTTTTGATGCCGGCTTTGAAGAGGTGGCGGGCTTCTCCGGCATCGGCGACGCCGAAAAAAGGGAGGTTTTCTTGGTCGAGGACGCGGGCGATTGCCAACAGCCCGTGCCCATAGGCTCCACCCTTGATGACAGCCATGACTTGCTTGCCTGACTTTTGGCGAGCGTGGTGGAGGTTGTCTTTGAGGGCGGCGAGATCGATCTCGGCCCAAGCTCGTGGGGGAGACTCGGTCACGGGCGGACATTAAGTGGAATTTAGGATTTAGAAAACCCCCAATCGTCCGCTATGAAATGGCCATGTCCAAGAGTGTGAGCGATTACGAAAAGCTGGGGTCCTTTTACCTCGGGAAGGAGTATGACGTCAATAAACGGGAGGTGACCGATGAACTCCTCCTTTATGATTCGAAAGATCTGGTGACTCACGGGGTGGTTTTGGGGATGACGGGTTCGGGTAAGACCGGTCTATGCATCGGGCTCTTGGAGGAAGCGATCATGGATAATATCCCGGCGATCATTATTGATCCGAAGGGTGATATTTCCAATCTGATGCTGACTTTTCCGGAGTTTCGCGGGGAGGATTTTAGGCCTTGGATCAACGAAGACGATGCTCGGAAGAAGGGTGTCGAGCCTGCGGCTTATGCCGAGAAGACGGCGAAGATGTGGGAGGAAGGTATTGCGGGATGGCATCAATCGCCTGAGCGGGTGCGTCAGCTGCAGGCGAAGACGGACATCAATATTTTCACGCCGGGAAGTCGCTCTGGAATTCCGGTTTCGATTTTGAGTTCACTCGATGTGCCGCCTTTTGAGGTGTTGGATGATGGTGAATTATTGGGTGAGCGGGTTGAGTCGACTGTGTCTTCGTTGCTTTCCTTAGTGGGAGTGGATGCGGATCCGATTCAATCGCCGGAAGCCATTTTGCTGGGTTCGATTTTTGGGCATTGCTGGGCGGCGGGGCAGTCGTTGACGCTGGAGTCGTTGA
>JBLHUR010000169.1:0-12993 GCA_047629805.1 Akkermansiaceae bacterium
GGATACTAACGATGCTCTGACGGCGCGTCCTGTGAGGAGCCCGGTGCGGTAATTCCGCACGCCGGGATCTGCGAGGGGGGCACTGAGTAATCGGTGTCCCTACCTCGATCTGCAAGAAAATGAAGATGCCGCGACTCATTACCCTTCTTTTCTCAGCTTTGAGTGTGGATGCAGCTCTTGCCGAAGAGATAGACTTTAAGAAGGTGTATTCGGCGTTTGGAGAAGCTCCTGCGGCAGATGTAAGGCCTGTTGCTGAGAAGCTTGTAGCCGTTCCTCTCAAAGATTTCGAACTTGATGCTGATAATGTTCTTCAAGCGTATGAGGGGATCAAAAAGGCTTTACAGGCTGCAGACTATCCTTACGGGCTGAGCCTCATCATGAAGAACTCTGATGAGAAAAACTATAAATCGCCGATAAAGATTCCCAAGACCACACGAAACCTCGGAGAGATTATCAATCTCCTCTGTGAGCAGGCCGATCTTGTGTGGGATTTTTCCGCGCTGAAGCTGACATTTACGCCAAAAAATGCAGAAGTCGGCGCTGACGAACCCGCTACCGCTCCGCAGTTGGAGCCGTCTGGTAATGAGAACCCTAACCCCGAGTCGAAGCCTCGCTCCCAGTAGCGGGTTTGCAGGCCTTTGACGTTGTGCGCCGTGCAAAGCGTGGCGTTTCTTATTGGGTGAAAGTCCCGTTATTATAAATCCTAACCAGAAGTAATTACCGAGTTTTGCGCTCATGTTAGCTAAGTCATTAAAAATTCGGGGAAGACACCGCGTTACCAACGAAGAACCCGGATTACTCGTAAGAGTACGATGGATGGCGAAACAGCATGAGTGAAGCGTAAACAGACTGCAAAAGCGGAGCGCTAAAACGGCGAAGCCAAATTAGCAGAGACTGACGAAAGGAAGTCAAAATCATACCCTCCTTGCGTTTTTGGTGAATTGGTTTCTCGCATGAGGCGGCGTTCTTATTGTGGTCTTGCTTGATATTTTCCGCCGTATTCGGTTGCTTGGTCATTTTTAAGGTCCGGAAAAATATTGGAGTCAGGTCTGAGCTTTGTAGGGTGCATGGGTGGATCTTATAGTTCCAGATGATCGAGCTAAGAGGAGACGGTGGCCGTGGTTTGTGGTCCTCGCCTTTGCTGTTTTGATGTGGATCGGGGCTTCATTGGTTTCTTACTGGGGCGATCCTGAGGCGGCGTTTTGGAGAAAGGTGATCAATGATCGACACGAGAGAGCTGAGGTCGCGAGGGAAAAGGCGGATGGGGAGCCTGTGATCTTTGTCGGTGGTGGGTCCAGTTGTTCCTTTTCCATTCACTCTGATGTCTTGACCGAGATGACAGGGCTTCAAGCGGTCAATTTCGGGGGCTCAGCAGGAATGGGGTATCGTTATTTGCTCGACCTAGCGACTTCACATGCGAAGAGCGGTGATATTGTGATTCTGCAGCTGGAACCGGGGATTTTGAGAGGGACTGAGGCCGCTCTACCTTCTTTGGCGGTGAAGATGGGACTGATGGGGAATGGTAGGGGAGCGTTTAAAGATGAGCTTTACGAGGACCCGGTGATGGACAAGTTGAAGGCTCTAAAGCCGGGGGCGAAATTCCTGGGGGTGCTCGCAGGCAAGGCGATGAAGTCTGGGCCGATGTATCGCTATCAAATTGAGGAGAGGATGCAGAACGGGACTCTGAGCGTAAAGGTGTCGGTCCCGAATCCCGATGTGGAGAACTATCGGGAAACGAAGCATTGGGCTGAGGATGAGAAAGTGGAAGAGGATCTAGCAAGAGTGGCTCAGTATGCCGCCGAGCGGGGCGTGAAGGTCTACTTCACTTTACCGTGGGAGGCCTTTCAAGAAGCTGTCCTCGATGCTCAACGAGCAGAACATGCGGCCTACCTTGATCGGATCGCGGAGCGACTCCCGGTTCTTCGAGATGAGATGATGGGGGCAGTTGGAGATAATTCGCTGTTTCTGGATACGGGGTTTCACATGACAAATGAAGGAGGCCGACTCCGCACAAGGGCGATGGCGCGGGCTCTCAAGTTAGAACTGTCTCAGGAGAAATGAATTTTGCGTCACTGACATTTTGGGGAGGATTAGCGGGAGGTTTTTTACTTCTCTCGCTGCTTCGTCTCTTGTTTCGAAAGTCTCCTTGGTATGATCGCGTTGCTTTTCTGGTTCTGAGTCTCTTTCTCCTCGGGATGGAGAGTCTGGAGACGGTTGCGATTTTTGGCTGGGTTGCTTTGGTCGGCTATGCGGGGCTCTTTTGTCGCCGCCGGAGTCAGCTTTGCTTGGTGGGGATCTTGATGCTCGCGCCTCTGACCTACTACAAATATGGCGGTTTTTTGGCAGAGATTTTTTCAGGGGAAAGGCCGCTGGCTCATGTCCTGATCCCCATGGGGATCTCTTTTTACACTTTTCAGATTCTCTCGATCGTCATTGATCATTTTCGAGAGAAGGAAGAGAGGCCTTCGGGTTTGGATTATCTGAACTTTGCGAGCTTCTTTCCGCAGATTGTTGCTGGGCCGATTGAGCGCCGGAAGGACCTCTTGCCGCAGGTGAAGAATCTAAAATTCGTGCTGCGCCGTGATGCAGTGGAGGCGGGGATTCCGTGGATCGTTCTCGGTTTGTTTCTCAAGCTGGCCTTGGCGGAAAATTTTGCCCCCGTCGCTCAGGAGATGAGGGCCGAGGCGGTGAATGCGGTGCAGGTGTGGTTGGAGGCTGTCTTCTTTGCTTTCCGGATCTATTTCGATTTTGCCGGCTATTCCTTCATCGCCTTTGGGCTGGCTCGCTGTCTGGGAGTGCGGCTGACTTTGAATTTTAGAAGTCCCTATCTCCGGCCAATGAGAGCGGGTTTATCTACTTCAACTTTTAGGGTCCAAGAGTGCGGCTCAGGTCGATGGGAATCACGCTTTATGGTGATTGCCCACTGAAAGGTGGAAGACGAGTTTCTCGGTCTTCCGGCTTGTTTCGATGAAGCCGAGATTTTGGTAGAAGGGAACGATCTCTAGATTGCTTGGTAAGCGACTGAAAGGCGCCCCCTCTCCGCGGTTCTGGTTTGAGGAGAGGTTTGTGGGGGTTCGACTCGATGGGGCCTGTTGGCTCAGGAGGCTTTTGCGTAGCGGCGGGCTTTGACGAAGGTGGTAGGCGTCAGTTCGGCGGCCCGACTTGGGCCGTGCTCGACGAGGGCTTTCATCGTTTTAATGAACTAGCTGCTCGCAAGACACTCTTGATGGATGGCTTCGGCGATGGGGCGCAAAAGCTCTAGGCTTTCGAGATTCCAGTGGTTCAGGGTGTCGCGCGGGGCGTGCAGGCCGAGGCGGGCGAAGATGGTTTGTTGCCGATAGAGGGGAAGGTGGTCTTTGTCTTGTTCGTAGCCTTCGGGGAAGATGGTTTCTTCGACGACTTCAAGGCTGTCCCAGCCTTTGAGGCAGCTGTGGTTTTTACCTTTGGTCGTTTTACTTTGAGCTTTTTTTTTCGGCGTCTCCCTCCGCTTCTTGCGTGTCGTCTCCAGAGGGGGAGTCGAGCTTTCCCGGGTCGAGTCCTTCGATGAGGAGCTGGAGTTGGGCAGGGTCGATTTTTTCGCTTTTGGCACCGTAGAGGAGCTTAATCAGGGTATCTATTTTTTGAGGCAGTAACTCGTTTTCGGAGAGGAGGTTGAGACCGTCGGGTGCGAGGTGCTCGGCAAGGGCGGCGAGGCCGTGATACGATTTGCGCATGTCGCAGGGTTCCATGCAAAGGAGGATGCGCAGGTGGCTGCTGAGTCCCATCATGCGCGGCCTCCTTCCTGGGTAGCATGAAAACGCTCAACTTCGACGAACATTGCGTCGGCGAGCGGCCAGGGTTTGCATGGTTTGGGTTTTGACCTCAACACAAGATGAGGTCCCCGAATTCAGGACGCGAGATCTCAATGAGGGCGGTGTTTCCGACGCTTACTTTCATTTAGAGCCAAACAAGACATGAAGTGGGCCCCCGAGACACTGGATCCGGGTCCCGTCGTAACTTCGTACAATGAAAATACCTTCTTTATGAGATTCCAAGTGAAGTTTGAGGTGCCCTAGCTCGTGAAACAAGACGAACCAGAAGTTATCGAGGCGGTTGTGGCGAAGGGTCATTCCAATGACGGGGTATTCCTTGGGGTGCCAAAGAGCAGCGCCGTCCAAATGGGTTCCGGTAAGTTGTTTCGCGATGATGACAGCAATTCCAGCCGCGTTGAGCCGTTCGCAGACGAGGTTTGGTCCATTGGGAAGAGTGCTGAATCCCTTGAGCTGAGTGAAGAGTGCCTCATTTAAACCGTCTGGAGAGTAATTTCCTAGCTTCTGTTTTTCTGACTGGTCCAAAACGTGACAACGCCAAGCATGCACGGAAAGATGGCTTACTTTGGATTTTTTGGACGTTGTTTGCTTATTGAAGGCCGCCAAGGGGTCATTCTGGCATCCTCGAAAGAACTCATGAAGGAGGTCCTCTCCCCGGCCACGGACTTTCATCCACGTTTCCCCGAGGGCGGATGTGAAGTAACCAAGCTTACACATTTCATTTGCTGGGTAGTCGCTGACTTCGATGCGCTCTGGTAGCTCAGCCTTTTCTTCCTGAATCAGGGCATTGAGAGGAATGTCCAGACCAGAGTGGAGGGCTCGAACCATTTTTAAAGTAAGCTCACGCTTTCCTGAGAGAACCTCGGAGACACGACTTTTTGATCCGATAAAGGGAACGAGATCCTTTTGAGTGAGGTCTTGCTGTTCGATGACAATTCTGTTTCCAGAGGGGAAATCAGCAGAGTTGAAAGGGTCGCGGATATCCTGAGGGCAGGTCCACGTCGCTTCTTCTACGATGAGGAGCCAAGACATCAAAGACGACTGCGCGTTGGTATGCTTGCGGAGGAATTTGTCTATCTTATCTCGCGAAAGAATGGTCATTCGACGACGCAATATCCCTCAGATTTTGGAACTTTAAAAGAAGATGGAAGGGCATGAAGTTAGCAGCGTATCCTTTTAACCAGCTATGAAACGTTTCGCCCTGATTCTGCCTCTTGTCCTTGCCCTCTTTAGTCCGCTTTTCCTCTCTGCGAAGAAGGAGGAGCCGAGGAGAAAGAAGATCGTGCTGATTGCGGGGAGTCGCAGTCATGCTTCTGGTGAGCATGAGTTTCGGGCGGGATGCCTGTTGCTGGCGAAGGCTCTGAATGAGGAGAGTGGCCTTAATGTCGAAGCGGTGGTGGTGGGGAACGATTGGAAGAAGGATAAGTCGGTGCTCGATGATGCAGATGCCATTTTCATATTTGCGGATGGGACGAGTGGCATCGGGGGTGAGTGGGAGTATCTCGATGGTTTGGCGAAGAAGGGGGTTGGAATGACCTTCATGCACTACGCGGTGCATCCCAATCCGGCGCAGGGGAAAAAATACTTCCAGCCCTGGATTGGTGGAGCGATGGAGTCAGGTTGGTCGGTGAACCCGCATTGGGTGGCCGATATGAAGGTGATGAAGGACCACGAAGTGGGGAATGGGGTGCCGGAGACGGTGACTTGCCTAGATGAATTTTACTACAACATGCGCTTCGTTGATGATCGCGAGAAGGTTTTGAATTTGGTGACGGCGACTCCGACGCGGGAGAATATGCACAAGTATATTAACCTTTGGAATCAGCACGGGGTCGATGGCCTGAATAAGGAACAGGCTTTGATGTGGGGTTACGATCGTCCGAATAATGGGGGGCGCGGAGTTGGCTTTACGGGTGGTCACTACCATCACGGCTGGGCTCTCGATGGGTTTCGCACGGTAGTGCTGAATGCCATCGTGTGGACGGCGGGAATTGAGGTTCCTACTGGCGGGGTGAAATCTAAACCGCTGACGGAAGCCGATTTGAATGCGAACCTTGATGAATATGGGAAGGGGAAGAAGCACCTTGAGTTACCCAACCCGGAGGATTGGAAAAAGCTGAAGCCTGCTCGGGTGGATGAGAAGCGTGAGGCTGGTTTTAAGAAGTAGCGTTATTTTCGCAGGGGGCACAAACAAGCCGCTCGGTGAAGAGCGGCTTTTTGGAAGGGAAATTATTTTCGATCTAGAGGGAGAAGAGTTCTCCTTCGTTGAAGAAGCGCTTGAGCTCGGCTTGGGCAGCTTCGGGGCTATCGGAAGCGTGGCAGATGTTGCGCATTTTTGAGTCTTCCGCTTTTTCGCCAAAGTCACCGCGGATTGTTCCGGCGGCGGCTTCTTTGGAGTCGGTCGGTCCGAGGAGGTCGCGAACGCGGGTGATGACGTTTTCGCCACTGAGGGCGAGTGCGACGACGGGGGATTCCTGCATGAAGCCACGCACGGAGGGGAAGAAGGGCATTTCCGCGATGTGGGAGTAGTGCTCGGCGAGGATTTCGTCAGAGAGAGTCATCATTTTGATGCCCTGGATTTTGAATCCCTCGGCCTGATAGCGAGCGAGAACCTTGCCGACGAGGTCTTGTTTGACGGCATCGGGTTTGAAGAGAATAAGGGTCGTTTCTTGTGACATAGTAGGGCGGAATTAAGCGACTGGTTCGCTGGTGTCAACTCCATCCCCCATTTTACAGTCCTAGGATGACTTCGAGGCGACCGTCTTTGATCTTGATTTTTTGGATAAACATTTCGGCCATCTTTCCTTTGTAGTCCTTTGGGTCGAGGGTGTGGACGATGTGGTCGTCGAGGTATTTGCGCGCGGCGATGGTGAGGGCGGTCTGGACGATTTTTTGGTATTGTTTGGGCATGCTTTGGATTTCCAAACTCTCCACGATGAGGTCATCGATGCGGAGGGTTTTGTCCTCTTTTTCATAGCGGATCGAGCTGGTGAAGGTTCCGATGACTTCCTCGGTGCGGATGAAGGGGATGGCGATGTTGGCCACAACGGAGAGTTGGACGCGATTGGAGTCGCCCAGGAACTTCACGATGGGTTCCTCAATGACGATAGGGATGGGGATGACAAAGGGGATGCGTTCTTTTTTTGGGAAGTCCTTGCCGATCTTTTCTTGGATTTCGGTCTCAGTAAAGGAGACTGTCAAGGTCTCGTCGCCGAGTTCGCTGGAGGTGAGAAAAAAGTATCCGCCGATAACGATGGCGGCTCCGCCGAGTAGCCCGACAATCAGGGTGATGATTAACTTCATGGGGTGACCTTAACCGTTTGAGGATAGCCGGTCGATTCGAAGAAGTCGGATGGGGTGCTGGGAGCTTGGGAACGACTCCGAAATTATTTAAGACATTACACTCGATCTAGGAACTGTCAGCTTCGTTCGACTTCACCTTGAGTAATCCACGACAAAAAAAAGTCTGCCTCACTGACAGCCCCGATCTCTTCGCGTAAGATCTCAATTAATTGCCTCGCCATTCTTTACCTTTACCGTTTTTTAGACGGGAGATTCCCGGATCGCCTGATTGGGACGGTTCTCCGTGAAGATGAAGGTGGCGTGGGCGGGCAATCGGGGGGGACGCGTAGCTGGAATTGTGCGCCACAGTAGGCGCATCGGAACATTCGTTTGAATAAAACGGCAATAGCGATTCGAAGGCGATAACTCCCCAGGAATTTCTTGGCGGTCTTATGGCGGCTGCATTGTGAGGAGCGCATGACGTCTGCCTGGCAGAGTTGGCATTTGCAATTATCGGCAGTGAACCATTGGAGGATCCAAAGAAAGAGCGGGACGATGATGGCGATTGCCAAAAGCTGGAGGTTTTCATCCGAACGCTGGAGGTAGGTGTAAACTACGACTCCAGCCGTCACAAAAAGTGACATGAAGGCCAGGAGATAGGCAAAGCTGGATCGCCAGAAAGCCCGGGCGAGGGGCCGATGTTTGAGGTGGTGCATCGAAGTGGGTGAAGGAAAGAATGAAACTATCTGTAATCCGAAAAATGCGGCAAGCTAGCTCTTTCTTGAAAACGGTGGCGTGGGGGCTAAAGAATGGAACCGGGGGCGTAGTCAGCTGCTCCGGAGTGAGCTTCCTTCAGTTGAGTAATGGCGGCCTCAAAGTGGGCGACTTGAACTTTGGCGAGGCCGACGTTGTTGCGGCCTTGCTCGAGAATGGTGGCGAGAGCGGTTTGGTCGAGGGGGAGGCGGTCGTCTTCGGCGAGGCGCTGGAGGAGGTTGTTTTCAGTCGCGGCTCCGTTGCGGAGGTCGTGGACGGTGGCGACGGCGTGCTCCTTGATCGCCTCGTGTGCGGTCTCGCGGCCGACGCCGGCTTTGATGGCTTCCATCATGATGGTGGTGGTGAGGAGGAAGGGGAGGTAGTGGGCGTTTTCCTTTTCGATGACGGCGGGATAAGCGTCCATTTGGCCCAGGATCGTGAGGAGGGTTTCGAAGAGGCCATCGATGGCGTAGAAGGAATCGGGCAACATGACGCGGCGGACGACGGAGCAGGAAACATCACCTTCATTCCACTGATCGCCGGCGAGGTTGGAGGCCATGGTGAGGTATCCTTTGAGGATGGCATGGAAGCCGTTGACGCGTTCGCAGGAACGGGAGTTCATCTTGTGAGGCATGGCGGAGGAACCGGTCTGGCCTTTGGCGAAGCCTTCTGAGGCGGTCTCGTGACCCGCCATGAGGCGAAGGGTTTTGGCGAGGGAGGATGGTCCGGAGGCGAGGTCAACGAGGGCGCTGACGACGCGGAAGTCGAGCGAGCGCGGGTAGACTTGGCCGACGTTGGTCCAGGCTTTCGGGAGGCCGAGGTGGGATCGGACTTGTTCGTCAAGGGCAGCCACTTTTTCGCTGTCTCCACTGAAGAGGGAGACTTGGTCCATTTGGGTGCCAACGGCTCCTTTGAGGCCGCGAACGGGGTAGGCGTTGAGGATGGATTCGAGGTTCTGGAAGGCGCTGAGGATTTCCTCGCCGAACATGGCGATGCGCTTCCCAAAGGTAGTGGGCTGGGCGGCGACGTTGTGCGTGCGCGCGGTGATCATGAGGTCGGCCCACTGGGTGGCGCGCTCGGACATGCGGGCGAGGACGGCGACAGATTTGTTGCGGATGACCTCGAGCGAGCGGTAGACTTGGAGTTGCTCGACGTTCTCGGTGAGGTCACGCGAGGTCAGGCCCTTGTGAATGTGCTCGTGCCCGGCGAGGTCGTTGAATTCTTCAATGCGGGCTTTGACGTCGTGACGGGTGATGCGCTCGCGCTCGTCGATGGCGGCGAGGTTGACCTGGTCTTTGACCGCCTCGTAGGCGGCGATCGCCTCGGCGGGGATGTCGAGGCCGAGAGCTTGCTGTCCTTTCATGACGGCGATCCAGAAGTCGCGCTCCAAAACGATGCGACCTTCGGGGGACCAGATGTCACGGATTTGTGAGGCGGCGTATCGTTCGGCGAGGACGTTTGGAATCATGGCCGGAGAGAAAGCAAAAATTGAGGAATTTGAAACCTTAAACGGAAAGGGAAGTGGAAAAGAAGAAGCCTCCTTCCGCGAGAGGCGAAGGGAGGCTTCGAAAAGTGGAAATTTGAGCGGGGGTTACTGAGCCTCTGCTGTGAACTTCGTTTTGCTCTGGAGAGCAGCGATTACGTCAGCGGCCTTTGCAGCACCGGAGTATTCGACTTTTCCAAGGGAGACCTTCAGGCCAGAGACGCCATCAATGTTAGCAAGTGCAGACTGCACGCTTTTGACACATCCGGTGGGTCAAGTCATGCCGGTGACCTTGAGTGAGACAGTTTCGGTGGCTTCGGTTGCGGCACCTGCATCTGCCTCTGGTTTTGCATCTGGTTTTGCATCTGGATCAGGCTTTGCAGATTCTCCTTTGGAAGGAGCTTTCTTATCGTCGGTGGTGGCACCGTCTTTGTCGCCTTCGCAGCTCATAAGGCCAAAGCCCAAAAGGATGCCGGCAGTCAATGTCGTTAATTTTTTCATAATTGTAGTTCGTTTGATGGCGGCGGTTGGAAAATCGCCGATTCTTAAAGGTTACGTATCCTTATTAGGAAATTTATCAGAAACAAAAGACTTCAGCACGCTTTCAAGAGCCTTGATCAAA
Organism: Akkermansiaceae bacterium; assembly: GCA_047629805.1. Taxonomy (GTDB): domain Bacteria; phylum Verrucomicrobiota; class Verrucomicrobiia; order Verrucomicrobiales; family Akkermansiaceae; genus SW10. Next base: position 9,950 of record JBLHUR010000169.1, read on the forward strand.
TTCGAACGTAGTGCCAAGCCCTTGCGGTAGATCAGGTTTTGCTCTTTCTCATACTCACGACGTCCGTCTGTGGTCTCGATGGCAATGGGCTGGTATCCGTAGTGGGTGAGGTCGTAGGGAGAGGCTCGCATGTCGATCTCGCGGGCTTCGATGGCGAAGAAGAGGGTCTCACGAAGGAGGTCCGAGGAGATCCACGGTGAGCTTTTGTAAGCCCACTTGTAGAGATCCATATTGGCGTGAATGCAGCCAGGCTGTTCATTCTCTTCACGCGTCAGCAGGGTGGGGGAGAGTCGGTTCAAGGCGACGGCATCCGGCGCGAAGAAGCGGAAGGCATCGAAGTGGGAACAGCAGATGGGGCGTGATGACACGAGGGCATCGATCTCGGACTGGGAGAGACGCAGCGGGGCGCTTTCGCGATGGCGCACATCGGCGCCCGAGTAGACCATGGCCCATTCGTGGTGTCCGTGGCAGGCAAAGTTTGGCGGGCGGGATTGGGAGAGCGTGAGGAGAGCGTGAATCCAGCGAAGTCTTTCCCGACCTTTGGCCGTGAGTTTTTCCGGAGCGATCCAAGCCTTGCCATTTTCGCGACGATAGTAGTTTTCCGAGAATTTCAGTTCCGGGGAATCCTCCAAAGTGGTCCCGATTCCCGGATGCCACCTTTCGAGGCGGCCCATGGAAAAGGAGTAGTAAGTGTGGAGGAAATCGTAGACCGGGTGCTCTTCGTGCCGGGATCTTCGAGCCCGCATCGGAAGGGTGATTTTTTCCACCGCTTCACGATGATCCGCCGCCCGGCCTTGCCACTCAGAAAGAGGGGTGAATTCGGAGGCCGGAGGTTGGGAAATCATTACTTAAGAAATTCATCAAAATAAACCTTGTCCGACCAGCGAAACCGTCCTAGCTTGCGCCGACCTCGCAAGAGGTGGTTACAATATCGCGGGTTGGAGCAGCCAGGTAGCTCGTCAGGCTCATAACCTGAAGGTCGTAGGTTCAAATCCTACACCCGTAACCAATGAAAGCCCCTAAGTCACAATGACTTAGGGGCTTTCGCCTTTTAAAGGAGGAAGGGTGCGGAATGCGCCGGAATGAAGGGGAATACACCTAAAATGCACCGAAAAGTGGACGGGGTAATGGACGGGGTAAAGATGTCCTCCCTTCCTCGACTGGATTTTCTTTTTCTCAAGAAATAGGATTGTTCAATCTCGGTAGCAATAAAACCGGAGCAGAGTCTTTAAAACTGGATTGGAAGGAGAGTGCTCTTGTTTGATTTCATGAGGGTGAAAAGTGATTCAAAATCGCGTTTCTTCGGAAGTATGGGTTCGATTCCCATCGCCGGTACTCCTTCTCTTGATGATGTAGGTATAGGATTCCCCTCTAAATGGCTCTGATCGTGCTAATCTGATCGTGCTAATCTGATCGTGCTAATCTGATCGTGCTAATCTGATCGTGCTAACAATGTGCCACCAATTCATTTGAGGCAACTGAGTGCGATAGAGTTTTTCACCCCAATAAGGGAACGGTTCGCGGGGATAGTTTTCTAGAGCCATTACGCGCGCGTGACAGGGGAGCGTTGCATAAATAGGTTTAATTCTTTTGCCTACTACCGGTTGCGTGAAACGAGCAAGGAAATGCACCATAATATTTGGATTTAAAAGAGGGGTGTCACGGAATTCATGATGGCCATGGAAGTAATGCAGACAGGGTGGGCGATTTGTTGTTCCTGCTCGCCTTGCGCTCACTGGCCCAGATTGGCACCGTGGGGTTACCCACGGCTGGAACTTCATTTCTTCTGCCGAGTCATTCCCGTCACGATATCCGGGGAGTCATGGATAGGACGGAGATCAGAGCCCTGATTGATTAGGTGAAATCCACAAGTGTGCCTGAGAGCATGGGGCCGACAACGAAGGGAGTTCGCGTCTTAACTCCGCATTCTCTTCATTGTGTGAAGTTAGCCCAGGTGGTGGTTCTACCCTGAAAATATGGGCCCAAATGGCATTTCAGTTCGTTCGAATCCTTCAATTTGTTGTCCAAGAGTCACAGATCAGCGAACGCGTTTTTCGTGGCGAAGCCAACTTTAGAATTGTGAAGCGGATCAATTCCTCCGCGCCCGGAATCCCCTCATGGCTTTGCCCTCAGTCGAATAGAATCGCACGATCACTCCGCAGTTTCCGGCGATGTCGTCTTCGACGATGGTCCAGTTTTCCAGATCGGTGGACGACTCCACACGGTAAGTTGCGCCATTGGCAGCGTTGAACCGAAACTCCACGGCAGTGCGAATTGAGGAGAGAGTGTCCGGAGTGCTTGCTCCGAAGGCCGGATTGAAGCCGGTATCGACCTCAAACTTATCATCGAAGCCGTCACCGTCTGTATCCGCCACGGCAGGGTTGGTGCCGTAGACCACGAGTTCTTGGTAGTTGGTCAGGCCGTCACCATCATCGTCGCCATGATCCGGCTCGAAAGTCGCCCCGATCGTCTTGTCGGAGTCCATAAGCACCGACAGCGGGTTGTCGGTGCCCGTGGCATCCCCGGTCCAACGCGTGAACTGGTAGCCGGGGTCGGAAGTTGCTGTGATCATGGCGGTAGTGGTGTCAAGGTACTCCCCGCCTCCTGTAACGACGCCATTTAGCCCACCAACGTTGAGAGAACGAAATGGGTTCGGCGTTAGGAGAATGGGATACAACACGCCGTCGATTGTGCCCTGCGCGGCAATTTGTCCCATGTCGTTGATGCAGTTTGCACCAACACCGGTCCAAGCCTGATTCAGAGCAACACTGGTGACACCAGAGCCTGGTTCGATAAAGTCGATCAGGTTATACATAGTTCCATTCGTGTAGATGAATGCGACTAATTCCGCATCGCCGGTAGTGTTAGAGACTCCGACGACATCCCCGGAGGCATTGATTCCAAGGGCATAGCTAATGGACCCGCCAAGGGTGCCGAGATCTGAGCTGGACCCCGGAATCTGGGCCAGGAGCTAAGCGATGATTATGGTGGACAGGGGCGGTGAAACAACCGAACCAAAACCACTAATAATGAAAGGAAAAAGA
>JBLHUR010000170.1:0-12948 GCA_047629805.1 Akkermansiaceae bacterium
CCACACCCGTGGGGATGACCCGCCCTTCACCTCGCCTACCTTAAGACTCTACGCGCTTTCCCCACACCCGTGGGGATGACCCGTGGGGATGACATGAAAACTGATGCCGAGGACGCCGGAGCTGGAATGATCGGCACCCTGGAATTCAACTCAGCCCTGTACTATCGCTACGCCGCTCTCAACATCGACCTCCTCGCTGACAACCTCGGCAACCCCGATGCCGAGGCGCTCAAAAACATCGTGACCCATTTCATCAAGGCCACTCTTCAAGCGATGCCTGGTGCTCGTCAAAATTCCATGAATGCCAACACCCGCCCCAGCTACGTCCTCGGCACGGTCAAGCTCAACGGCCAACCCGTCCAACTGGTTAATGCCTTTGAGAACCCGGTCTCGTCACCAGGAAAAGGATTCATCGAGCCATCTATCGAAAAAATCAACGAGCAACATTCCACCCTCGCCAAGACCTGGGGTGTCACGTGTGACGCCGAAACCTCTATCCCGCAGGACGATCTTGCGACCTTCATCTCCACCCTCACCAATCATGTCAGCTGAAGCCCATCTCGTTTTTCTGATTCACAGCCCCATGCAAGCTTGGGGAGCCTCATCGCGCTTCCCTCGCCGGGACACGCCGCCCCATCCAACAAAGAGCGGGATCATCGGCATGGTCGCAGCAGCGCTTGGAATTGATAAGTTTTCTAAAACTGAAGCTGAGGAATTGGAACCTCTCCGACAGCTCAAGCTCTCAACCTATGCCATTCCACGTCGCGATCGCTGGGGAAATAATCTTCCCGTCAATCGACTCCAGGATTTCCACACGATTGGAGGAGGTTTTGACGCTAAAAACCCCGCTGAAAAAGAACACCTCCCCCGGAAGGCCGGAGGTGGCTCATCATCCAATGCCGTCATCACGCGGCGCGACTACCTCCTCGATTCCTGCTTCCTCATCGCACTCACGGGCGACCCGGAGACTTTGGAAAAAATCCCACCCGCCATCGCAAATCCAAAGTGGGGCACCTGGCTTGGGCGCAAATGCTGCATCCCGTCCCTCCCCATCGTGGCTGAAAAGGGAATCGATCTCCAAGTTCTCGCCGACAAGGTTCTCGAAAAGACGGGACTGAATCCAGCCCCGCTGGAAAGCTTTGATCGCACCTTGGAAGAGGGTGGCAACGGTGCTTTTGGACAGCTAGATCAACCAGCCGCCTATGCCGCTCGGGATTATCAAACTCGAACCATTCGCCGCTTCCCCGCCAAAAGCATGACCTGAACTCCTCACTTGACCACGAAACCAGTGCGCACTACTTTCGTGTTATGAAAAAGAATATCACCCTCAGTGCCGAGGCCGAAACCATTGAACTCGCGAGGCAGGAAGCGCGAACCCACAAAACAACTCTGAATGCCCTTTTTCGCGAATGGCTCGATGGCCTTGCGGGTCGGAACGAACAGCGGGCCAAGGTCGCTGACTTGTTCCAGCGAATGGATGACTACGATTCCGGGGGACCATTCACTCGCGAGGAAATGAACCAACGATAAATGATGAGCGAGCCAATCTTCTTCGACAGCGATGTCATCGCCTACGCCTTCGATTCCGGGGCTCCTGCGAAAAAGGAACGGGCACGCGAACTCATCGCACCCGATCAGCCGTGGATTATTAGTTGGCAGGTCATTCAGGAGTTCTCCAATGTCGCCCTCCACAAATTCAAAAAGCCTCTTGATCCCGACTACCTGGAATCGCTCGTCGATTTGCTTCTCTGGCCCCATTGTCAGATCCTCCCGAATCAGACGATCTGGGCTCAGGCTCTCGCGGTGAGGGAACAAACCCGCTATCGCTTTTACGATTCCTTGATTGTGGCGGCGGCTCTGCAGGCGGGGGCCCGGACCCTTTATTCCGAAGATCTCCAGGATGGCCGGGTCATCGGAGATCTCACTGTTGTCAATCCTTTCTCCGGCCTGAACCCTTGAAATGGAACCGTCCGCATGCCCTTCTGCGAACGCCCTCCCCTCGATAGCCTCGCTCCTGCCAAGGATCGCTGGACGCCCCTCTCCCTTGAAAAAGGTCGTCTTGAGGTCGATGACGCTTCGGTAAAGTGGGTCGGTGGCGATGGCCTCATTGTCGCTCTCCCCATCGCGACCGTCTCCGCCCTCATTCTCGGCCCCGGCACCACCATCACCCACGCGGCCGTGAAGACCTGCGCACAGTCGGCCTGTCCCGTCTTCTGGATGGGCGAGGACGGAATGCGCTTCTACGCCTTTGGCATCACGCCGAACCACGACAACTCAATGGCGCGAATCCACGCCACCGCTTGGGGGACCTCCCGACAGAAAAATGAAATCGCTCGCCGGATGTTTTTGAAGCGCTTCCCCGAGGCCAAGGTGCACGGCATTTCCATCACCCAGCTTCGTGGAAGGGAAGGAATTCGGGTCAAACAAGTACTGTCACAGGCCTGAAAATCAAAGAAGCACCTTTTCACTCATCCTAAACCACTGAGTGCGCAGAGCTTTCCCCACACCTCAGGATGACCCGACTATTACGGAATCGGGCCAGGAGCGATCATCGCTTTCCCCACACCCGTGGGGATGACCCACCTCCAGCATCGCAACCCTAGCCCTCACCAGGGATTTCCCGAGCCCGGTCCCAGCGGACCTTGTAAATGAACTCGTCCGGAAGCTCCGTCACTTTTTCCGGAACCTGGAAGCGGATCTTCCGGCTCCACCAAGTTTCCTTGGCCCCTTGATGCCACACGACGCGACCGGTGACGGGGTCGCGATCAATCGATTTCACCTTGGTCTGGCGGGCCCGCTTTGCGAAGACCTTGAACGTCCCGCTCGCACAATCGCAGAGGAAGCAATTCACATCGACCGGGAGGTAAAAGTGGTCCGCCTACGCCCCCTTCCCTTTCGTTTTTTTTCAAAAACCCGTCTATCAACCTTTATTAAATCTTGGTTTTTCTAAAATCGTATCCATTTTCCGGCATGCGTAGTTTTCACCCTTCGACGCTGTTAAAAACTTTTCGTGGGACTGGCATGGCCGGGGCCCGGGTTTTTGCAGCGCTTTCGCTCGCCTTTAGCGGTTCCGCAACCGCCCTGGAGCCGATCCAGCTCCCTTCCACTCAGACCATCACACCCGATGGCAAGACGCTCGTCTTTGCGTGGGCCGGGGACCTTTGGACCTCCGCGATCGTGGGCGGAGAAGCGGAACGCCTGACCCATCACCCGGCTCCCGACGAAAACCCCAAGATCTCGCGCGATGGGAAATCGGTCTTCTTCAACTCAGACCGCACGGGCTCACAACAAGTCTTTCGCATGCCCCTCAATGGGGGCAGCCCCATCCAAGTGACCTTCCATTCGGAAGGGAGTTTTTTGGAAGACGTGCATCCCCACAAACCCCTCCTTTTGGTGAGTGGCCTGCGCGATCACGCCGGTCGCCGGCCGAGCCGTCTTATCGAAAAAGACCTCGACCCGTCCCGTGACGAAACCATCCTCTTCGATGCTGATGCCCGCAATGGCCGCTACTCCCCCGATGGAAAAAAAGTCCTCTTCCTCCGCAGTGGTACTAAAACCTATCGCAAAGGCTATGAGGGTTCTCAAGCGGCGCGGATCTGGATTTATGATAGCGACAACAAGTCCTTCCGCGAACCGGTGAAGGACAAAAGCGGCTGCCGATATCCGCTCTGGGCCCCCGATGGGAAATCCTTCTACTATGTCACGAGCCGCTCGGGCGCCTTCAATATTTGGCAGCACCGCTTTGGGAAAAAAGAAGACCGCCAACTGACCAGCTACCCTGACGACAGCGTCTTCGCCCCCACTCTCTCGGCCGATGGAGCGACCCTCGTCTTCCGCCATCTTTTTGATCTGCACGCGCTTTCGACAAAGCCGGGATCCCAGCCCTCGCCCATCTCACTGCATCATCGCACCACGCTGGACCACCCCGTGAGCGAAGCCCTCACCCTGCGCTCCACCAAGGACGCCACCGTCACCCCGACCGGGTTGGAGTGGGCCTTCGTGGCGGGTGGCGAAATCTGGGCGATGGATACAGTGCTCAAAGAACCGCAGCGCCTCACCGAGTCGCCCGCCCTGGAGTCGGACATCTATTTCGCGAAGGATGGCAAATATCTCTACTACCAAAAAGACAACGGCGTGAGCGCCAACTACTGGCGGATGTCCAAAACGGACTCCGGGGAATTTTGGTGGACCGCCTCGCAGTTCGACCACGAGCCCGTGACCAAGGGAGACAAAAGCAAGTGGGGCTTTCAACTCAGCCCGGATGAAAAATTGATCTCATACATCGAGTATCCCGGCACGCTCTGGATCGCGAAGCCCGATGGCTCGGCAGCGCGCAAGCTCATCGAAAAATGGGACTCGCCCTCTTACGTCTGGTCACCGGATGGCAAGCACCTCTCCTACTCCGTCGATGATGAAAATTACAACAGCGACGTCTACATCATCGCGACCGATGGCAAGAGCGAGCCGGTCAATGTCTCCCGCCATCCCGATAGCGACTACGCACCACGCTGGTCGCCGGACGGTAAGATCCTCGCCTTCGTGGGCCGTCGTCACTCTACCAGCACCGACCTTTTCTTCGTCCAACTGAAGCGCGAAAACTACTTCCGGAGCGATCGGGACGCACGAGTGGAGTCAGCTCGCCGGGCCATGGAAAAGGATCCCGCTTATAAAAAGGCCGCGAAGAAAGAGGAAGCACCCAAGGAGAAGAAAGCAGAGGAAGGGCTCGGCAAAAAAATCCTGCGAGGATTGGGCCTGACTTCCAGCAAGAAGGACAAAAAGAAATCCGACCTCGACCTCGAAGACCTTCACAAGCGCGTCCAACGGATTCCCATGAACGGGCTGAGCGCGAGCCAACTGCACTGGATGCCGGACTCCAAAAGCCTCGTCTTCCAATCGAGCGGAAACATCTACCGCGTGGCCGCCAAAGCGGGAGCCAAGCCGGCCGTCATGGCCAAGGCCACCGGCACCATCGTGCGCTATACCGAGAACGAAAAAATGTATCTCGTCTCCGGGGGCTCACCGGCCTTTCTGGCGAAGGGCCGACTCTCGCAATACTCCTTCAGCATCCCCTTCGACCGGGAGAGAGCGCAATATCAACGCATGGGATATCGCCAGGCGTGGCGCACCCTGCGTGATCGCTTTTACGACCCTCGCTTAAACAACCGCGACTGGGAGGCGGTCCGAAAGAAGTATGAGCTAAGCGCCGCGCAAGCCCCGACGAAGGCCTGCTATGGACGAGTCATGTCCATGCTGCTGGGCGAACTAAATGCCTCCCACATGGGGTTCTATCCCAACAGTTTCCCGAAGGAATGGCGCTTCAACGAAGCGTGGCGCAGCGACACGCCACACCTCGGAGTGAGATTGGATAAGACCCGCCGCGTGCGCTTTGTCCATCCCAATGGACCCGCCGACCGACCGCAAAGCAGACTGGAGGTCGGAGATCTGTTGCTCAAGGTGGACGGCGAAGTTCTCCGCTCCGACCTTTCGCTCACGCAAGTCCTCAATGGCCGACTCGACCGTGACATCATCCTGACCGTCAAAGGTGAAAATGACGAAGAAGAGCGCGAAGTCACGATCCGCCCTATCAGTCACGGGCAAGCGCGGGCTTTGGCCCAGGCCGCTCGCCTCGATCACCGCAATGACAGGGTGAAGGAAGCGACCGAGGGAAAGCTCGGCTACCTCCACGTCGCCCGCATGATGTGGGATGAATTCGAGAAATTCGAACACCACATTTACGAACGCGGAGCAGGTAAGGACGGACTCATCATCGACGTGCGGGACAATGGAGGTGGCTTCACCGCGGACCACCTTTTGACGGTTCTGACCCAGCCGCGGCACGCCTATACGGTGGGCCGAAATGGCCGGATTGGTTACCCGCAGGACCGCACCGTTTACGCCAGCTGGACCAAGCCCATCGTCGTGATTTGCAATGAGAACTCGTTCTCAAATGCCGAGATATTTTCGCACGCCATCAAGACGCTCAAGCGAGGCAAGGTTGTCGGCATCCCCACCGCGGGCGGAGTGATCTCCACTGGTTCCGCGAACATTCTCGATCTCGGTCGCATGCGCTTGCCGGGCCGAGGATGGTTTCTCCCGACGAATGGCGAGGACATGGAACTCTGCGGTGCGGTCCCCCACCTCATCATCGACGTTCGGCCAGATGACCTCCCGAACGGGAAGGATCCGCAGCTTGAAAAAGCGATTGAAATTTTAAAGGAGGAAGTGAAAGAGCGAAGCCAGAAAGTGGCCCCACCGATTTATCGATCACAGAGATAGGGAGCAACGACCAAAAGGAGAAGTTTCCGCTACCGCTCTCCCGGCGGGGCTTGATTCCTATCGCCTCCAAATACAAAAAAACGACAGCCTGTTTCCAGACCGCCGTTTTTGGTAAATTGGGTTTCCTGTCTTAATTGTTCTTGGGTGGGAACTTGAGGAAGGTCTTATATTTCGCGGGGACTTTCTCACCGGCTCCGAGGACTTTCTCCCAGAGCTCCAGGAGGGCTGTCCCCTCTTCGATGAGCATCGCTCCATTGGAATCGTCGCTGTAATCCTCCGTAGGATAGAGCGTCATGGCAGTCTTCACGTCTTCGTGATCAAGAAGGATCCGCAAGCAGTTGGTCGCTGATTTACGCGTGATCTCTTCGGAGGCCGAGAAGTCGGCGACGAAAGCGTTATTGTAAGCATTGAGAGCCTTGATGGGCTTATCCATACCTTCCTGAGCGAGCCCATGGCAGTAAGAAATCTGGGCCCGAAGGTTTCCAGGAAGCTTACGGTTACGCCACTTTTCGTCGTTCGCAATGGCATCGAGACGGGTCCATCCCTTGGTGCGGACGGCGTCCCAAAAGACGCTATAAATCTCGTATTGCACCTTGTGGAATTCCTGCAGGAGGTTTTCAGGGTCGTAGGTCTCTGCCTTAGCCATGAGGCCTTCGAGATCCTCCATGCGACGGAGGCACTCCAATTGATAGAAGCCCGCGAGAGTGGAAGGATTGCCCTCGATCTCGTTGATCTTGCTGTAGGCCTCTTCAACTGCTGCAAATTTCTCGGCCGCATCTTTATAGTTCCGGCTCTTGTAAAGCTCCATTGCTTCGGTGAAATCCGCTGGCTGGTAGAAGTAAACAGTGCAGGTCCCTCGGCTCTGCTTCCGGGACACAGTGGAAATATCACTCTCGCGCCAGAGGAAGTGGGTTTTATCGGCGGCGATGATGAGTCCCTTGAAGGTGTCCTTATCAGTGATGATGAGGACCTCCGCATCGGCTGCGAAGAGCGAGCCAATAGAACTGGTGAGAAGGAGGGCAGCGGTGAGAATTTTTTTCATTTCTGTGGTTTCAGTTTGTAGTTTGCGTTCTCCGTTTTCTTACTTCTCTTCCTCGACGACCGCGGTGGTCTCGGAGTTGGCCTCGTAGTCTTTCACCAGCTCGGCAACTTGGTCGCGCAGGGCACGTTCATCGGGAGTGGCTTTCTTAGCGGCGTTTACCGTGAGCTTGATGTATTCGTAGCCACCTTCGTAGGCATACTGCTTATCAGTCTTTCCGCTCTTATTGTTTCCACCACGATCCCAGAGGATTTTCATCCAACGCTGCATCGCGGGAGCGGAGTAGCGGAAGGCTCCCATGCTGGTGCTCCAAACTTGCTGGTAGGCCACGATGGCATCATCAGCCCGTCCGGCTTGTTCATGAGCAGCTGCGAGGAGCATGCGGGCCGGAACCGTATACTGACGAAACTTCTTGTTGTTGATGTATTCCTTGGCAGTAGCGATGGCGGCATCGTAGTCACCGGCATCGGCATGGATCGAGGCCGTGAGGAAGAGAGCTTCCTCCTTCTCGGCGTCTTCATCAGAGTCGTCGATGACGCGCTTGAGCAACTTGATCGCCTCGAGCTGCTGGGACTTGGTGCCCTTGGCGTTGACATCGGCCAGTCCGAAGATGGCGGCAAACTTGTGCGATTGATCGTTCGGGCGGTTTAAAGCTTCTTCATAGTAAATCCGGGCGACCTCAGGCTGCGTGGTATTTTTACGAATGAAGTGTCCGACCTTCACGAGGATGAAGTTGGAAAGATCCTTGGGATTAAAGTCGTCGCGAAGCTCTTTGAAGAGAACATCGATCCGGGCCTTGGCGTCGCGGGCCTTGCCTTCGTCTTTCTCCTTATCAGCAGTGGCGTAGACCCCTTCGAAGACATCGATGATGGCGATACGAAGGAGGGCACGGGTGGCCATGTCTCGGGAATCGATCCGCGGGAAAGCGTAGTAGTGATCCTTCAACTGGTCCTCGGTGTGCTCAATGAGGTATTCCTCGGTGTACGAGCCAATCGCTCCTTCCAGGCCGGGAGTTCCCTTAATCTTCGATAGGTCTGCAATGACCCCTTGGAGGCGCTCGAGAGCTTCTGCGATTTTACCAACCTTGCGCATTCCGGGAATTCCGGCAACCGCGACCTTCGCTTTGAAGGGTGAGTCGGCACCATACTTATCCCAGAACTTGGTGTAGTAAGGAACGGCTTCCGCAACGCGGGGGTTCTCTTCCTTGCCAATCTTTTCCTTACCAATGAGAGCGGTGAGGTAGAAGAGGCACTCGCCGGAGACGAGGTCGTTCTTCTTCTGCTCGGCGAGAGCGAGGGCCTTGAGGTAATACTCTTCAGCCTCTCCAGGCTTCTTGAGACCTTCGAGGATGTTTCCTTTCAGCGCGAGGGTCTGCTCCATCACCGAGACTCCGGGGAACTCGGTCTCGACGCGGGTCACCTTTTCGAAAGCGGGCTCCAACTCGTTCTCGGCGTAGTGACAGTTAGCCCGATCGAAGAGGGCGAAGGGGAAGTAGAGGTTGGACTTGGGATCAGGATACTCCTTGAGGAAGTCATCGAGCAAGCTCGCGGACCTGGACCACTCCTGGAGGCGGGAGTAGTTCGCGGCGTGGAAGTAGGATGCGGCTTGGACGCGGAGCTTGTCGCCTTCCTTACTCTTTTTGTAAGTGTCGACATACTCATTGAGGAGCGGCTGGGCATCCATGAACATTCCGAGGTAGTGCTTGCTGCCGCCGAGGACAAAGAGGCAGACGTCGTGCTGCTTGGATGGCTTGGTGAGCCGGGGCAGCATGATTTCGGCAACTTCGACACACTTGGCATATTCTCCGTTGAAGAAGAGGCTGGTGAGCATCATGCGACGGACTTCTTTGACATGCTTACTCTCAGGGAAGGCCTTGAGGAAGATAGAACCGTAGTGCTCGGTAGTGAGCACCTCGCCGATGACGGCGGAGGTGCGGACGAGGTTGTAGAGGTTGCTTTCGCGAGCTGGCTCTTCTTTTTTGTCGCGATAGATTTTCGCCTTGGGGAAGTAGAGCTCAAGCTGCTCATAAACAGCGAAGGCACCACGGATGTTTCCGGCTTCCTCGTGAAGGACGGCGGTGTTCAAGTAGGCATAAATCTCGTTCACCTTACCGGAGGCATCGGCCTTTTCGAGGTCGGTGAGGCTCTGGCTGAGATCCGGCTTAGCCACGATCATGGAGCCGTCACGGATAGTGCGATCGAAGGTGGCGAGCATCGCGAGGCGGGCCTTGATGTCATCAATGGCGGCAACCGTGCTGGGAACGAGTGAGTAGAGTTCGAAGGTCGAGCGGATCATCTCGGCAGAACGCGCATCCTGGGCGAGCTTCATGAAGAGCGGAGAGAATTCGTGAGCTTCGAAGGGCTCGAGCTTGATGTGCGCACGGTTCTTGGCGAGGAAATCGAGAAGGGCATTTTCGTCTTTCTTCTCAATAACGGCGGCGACCATGACATTGAAGGCGGCCATGATTCCTTTGTTCGGAGTCGGGAAAATGACTTTCCCCTTGATCGCGGTTTCGAGATTGCTGTTGCCCTCGGTGATCTTCTTCAACTTGTAGTGGTTGATGGCCATGTTGATGTAGAAGACGCCTTTTTCGTAACCATCACGGGCGGGATCGCGCTCTTCGAGGAACTTCTTGTACATTCGAATGGAGGTGGCCCATTCTTCCGCACCTTTGGCGGCGTGTCCCCACATGAGGAGGGACTTTTTATTATACATGTTGTTGGAAGGAGCCTGGCCTTCCTTGGGCGCCACGTTTTTGTATTTCGTGTAGCACTTATCGAACGACTTGATGGCGTCGTCGAACATGTTCAATTTGATCTCGCAATAGCCGCGGTGATACCAGAACCAGCCGAAGCTGGGGCCAAAGAGTTGGAGGGCGCGACCGTCGTAGGTATTGGTTGCTTTGACGAGGACAGCATGGGCTTCGGGCCATTTGCCGGCTTTCATGCTATCGAGAGCCTCTTTGTGCATGTCGGCAAGGGCTTGGCCCTGGACTGGTGCGCAAAGGGCAAATAGCGCGAGGAAGAGAACGCCGAAGGAGCGGCGGATCGAGGTGATGGAATTCATGGTTTGGCGTTGAGGTGTGGGTTTTTCAGAAAAGAAAGGCTGAGAGCCTGAGTGGCTCATCAGCCTTTCCGGCAAAGTTAGGAACGATGTTCAGGAAGAAATTCTTAGGGTCTTTGGCCTAGAATTCCCTGAGTTGGATTAGCCTTCAGGGTCGTTGATGTCCGTGAAGGTGATTTCCGTGATTTCGGCACCCGCGAGGGCATTGAGGACGTCAATCACTCGTTGCTGCACCGTGTCTCCATCCACCCGAATCTGGACGAGGGCCTTTTGACTGGCGGTTTCGGCGACACTCCGGTGGAGGTCGAGGCGCTGCGAGAGATCGGGAAGCTCACGGGCATCGGAATCCGATTCGATGAGCTCGATGATCCCACTTTCACCCTTGAGAGAAACGTTTCCATTGCCCTCCAAGAGGATGAGCATGGGCGCGAGGTCTGGAGGAGTGTCAGTGGGCTGGGTGGAAGGAAGTGTCGTACTGAGTTCCTGCTCTTTCTTCACGATCGTGGTGGTGACCAGAAAGTAAATGAGGAGAAGGAAACAAACGTCGATCAGTGAGGAGATGTCCAAACCTGGTTCATCTTCCTCAGGTGGCTGCATTCTTTTGTGTCGGGCCATGAGAGAATTCTATGTATTGGGTTTAGTCAGGATTATTCCTTGTTGTAGGCACCGTAGGCGAGTTGATCAACTCCGGCTGCGGCCCCCGCCTTGATGACCCGTTGGCAGAATTTGAAATCGGTTCGCCTGTCGGCACGGATATGAAGAACCGGCGTGTTCCCGACGGCCTTGATCTTCTCTTTTTCCTCTTCGATGTATTCTTTGAGGAGTTCCTTCGTTTCAAAGGTGATGCTCGTGTCTTCGGCAAGAAACATTCCGTCTTGACGAATGTTGACGACGATCTTGCCGTGGACTGACTTGGCAGCCTGTCCGTTGCTGGCAACGGGAGGCTGAACTTCGGCGTCGATTTTAATCGTTTTCGGAGTGGAAACAATGAGGAAGAAGAGCAGGAGAAGAAAGACCATGTCGATCATGGGCGACATGTCCATTTCGGCACTTTCGCCCTCTTCCTTGTTGACTGCCCGGAGTCTGTTTGAGGCCATTTGTTAGTAAGGTGGTTTGTGGTTCAACGAGGTGGGGAAGGAGTCATTCCCTCCCCTCCGATGGGTTAAACGGCAATCCCCTCAGGAATCTTAGCAAGATGTGCATCCGCATTCACGGTCTGGATGGATGCGTTGATAAGATTCTCGGCGGTGCCATGACAATCAGCAACCAAGGAGTTGAAGCGGTTCTTGAAAAAGAAGTAAGCAAAGAGAGCGAGGATGGCGACGATCAGTCCCCACATCGTGGTGAGAAGCGCAATCGAGATCGAAGCGGCGAGATCGCTGGGATCTGCACCAGCATTCTCACCAAGCATGGCGAAGGCCTTGATCATACCGAAGACGGTTCCGAAGAGACCGAGCATGGGAGCGGCCTGGGCCACAAGGGAAAGGAGGGTGATGAAGGTCATCTGCTTGCGGGTCTCATTGATCGAGAAGTCCGCGATGGCATCCTCAACGTGGTCGCGGCCGAGGTCCTCGGGACGGGTGGCGTCGATGTTGGGAAGCGAGTAAGCCATCATACGTCCAAGGTAGGAAGGATGAGAGGCTGAAAGCTCGATCGCAGAACGCACGCGGCAATTCGTCATGTGGTCGAGAAGAGCGGCCTTGAGATCGTCGGGAGCAAACTTAGCCTTCGTCAGGTTCATGAAGTTGAAAACCGTCAAGCTAATGAGCGAAAGGAGACCGACAGCCACAATAAAGATGGTGAGCGGTCCCCCATCGATAATGTATCTATGGAGCGCATTTTTATCCGAAGCAGAGGTTTCCTGAGCAAAGGCCGGAGCAGCAGCGAGAAGTGTGAATGCGGAGCCTACGAGCCATCCTTTGGCGGTACGAAACTTGGAAGTTGAAGTCATGATTGGTTATTAGGTCGATTTGGTGTGAAACTGGCTTCCATTCTCGAAAGTAGCAAGGATGAGTAAAGGAACTTTTCTCGAAACGGGTGGATTTCATGAAAGAAGTCAGTCTTGACAAAAGGGATCTCCACCCTGTCAGAGCATTGAAACAGAGGTTTACTTTTTGGTCTGAACAGGGGTTTTTCGCCTTGGGAATAAGGCTTGGCAGATCTCGCACACCATCCCATTGCACCCCCTTGCAGAGCAGTGCTCACGACCATAGAAGATGATCCGTAAATGGAGCTTATTCCACGACTCGCGGGGGAAGAGATTCTTTAAGTCTTCTTCAGTTCGTTGCACACTTCGCCCCTCAGTGAGTTTCCAGCGCTGCGCGAGGCGGTGAATGTGCGTATCGACGGGAAAAGTCGGCACTCCAAAGGACTGAGCCATTACGACAGATGCCGTTTTGTGTCCAACCCCCGGCAATTCTTCGAGCGCGTCCATATCTTGAGGAACTTCGCCGCCATGCTTCTCGACTAGAATTTCGGAGAGTCTCTGAATGGCAGAGGCCTTGCGCGGAGCCAGCCCGCAGGGACGAACGATGGCATCGATCTGAGCGACGGTAAGGTGCCGCATTTTT
>JBLHUR010000171.1:0-12911 GCA_047629805.1 Akkermansiaceae bacterium
CCAGAGCAGGTTGCGGCCTTGCGTACGCGGCTTGAGGTGATGGGTTGGTTTGACTGGGTGGGTCAGGATGCCAAGGCCTTGGTATAAGGTTTTCATTCATCATATGTGTTGCGTCGAAACCATAAGGTGCCGATTGATTACCGCCGCCTGAGCTCCTCTTGGTGCACGCCCAACGGTTTCTCCTTTCACGAACTCCGGAACCAACGGGCGATGGGCCCAGCCCTTGGAGATTCCGGATGGAAGCTGCCGCCCGAGAGATGAGAACACAAACTGGGTGACGCAGCTGTTTTTAAGGTGGGAGCGCCTAATCTGTGGAGCCAGATACCCCATGAACGGCGTATCCTCGAGGCACACCATCGAAATTTCTGACGGCATCGACAATCGGTGATCGCCTGCAAGTAGCCCATCGAGTGTGGCCGCAGGACTCGTGAGCAGGGTAATGATTGCGGAAAGCTGGTTTTTCCGTTTCATAATCCTGCCTCCTCCCTAGCAGCGTCCTCATTCCATCGCTCGGAGCGAACCTCCTCATCGATGGAAAAGGAAAAGCCTCCTTCAACGGCCATTTCCAAAGCGATTGAGAACCTCCTTCTTGAAGATTGGATCAAATCCTACCGAGAGCCACCCTTCTTGAAGTAGCGTCACGCGGCATCGCTGCCAGAGATCGCCATCCCTATGGCAAAAATATCCCGCGGTTAGGATGATCGCTTACGTATTTGGCGAGGAGGTCGGTTTCGCGGTTTACGGTTTGGCCGGGGGTGGCTTCGCCGCCGCGGGCGGCTTGAGCGTCAGCGAGTTTGTTGATGGCGAATTTCGCTTTTGGGATACTTTGTATTTGAGGGCGAGCGATGTGGAGGTCATCGTCGAAACTTCAATAAACACCCCATGAGTATTCTAGCCAAAGTCGTTTTCGGGATTGTCGCATTTGCGACTTCTTTATTAGTGCATGCTGAGGGGCCGGATCTTCCGCTGGTCGATGTGTCCCAGGATGTGGAGCGACAGGTGGTGATCGCGGAGGGGACCGAAAAGGTTTATCAGGGGCATCCGACAACCTTGTTGATGCCGGATGGGAGGACGATGTTTTGCGTCTGGTGCATCAATCACGGTGGGGCCGCTGGGCCGATGGCGAAGAGTGTGAACGGTGGCCTTACGTGGAAGCGGATTGATGACAGACTGCCGAAGGGCTATGCGACCCATCAGAACTGCCCGAGCATTTATCGAATGGTGGCGCCCGATGGTAAGGAGAGGCTTTGGGTGTTTTCGGCGGCTCTTGGCCAGCGCGGTGGCCCGGGGATGCCGAGCATCATGAGTGAGGATGGAGGTGAGAGTTGGAAGGAAATGCCTCCGCTTGGATTTCCGTGCGTGATGACCTTCAGCAGTGTGATCAGGCTTAAGGATGGACGGTATTTGGGCCTGTATCACAAAGGGCTGGAGGGGAAGGACCGATCGCCCTTGGAGGTTTTGCAAACCGTGACCGCGGACGGCGGATTGACTTGGTCCAAGCCGGAAGTGGTGGCTTCAGTGACGGGCAAGAATCCCTGCGAACCCTTTGTCTTTCGATCACCTGACGGGAAAGAACTTTGTGTCTTGATGCGGGAGAATACGCACAAGGGGCGAAGCTTGATGATGTTTTCAGGGGACGAGGGGAAGAGTTGGAGTGAACCGATCGATACGCCGTGGGGCCTGAGCGGTGATCGGCATATGGGAGTTCAAACAAAGGATGGTCGTTGGGTCTTTGCGTTTCGAGATATGGCGCCGGGGAGTCCAACCAGAGGTCATTTTGTGGCCTGGGTTGGGACTTATGAGGACATCAAAAAAGGGAAGAGTGGGCAGTATCGGATCAAGCTTCTTCACAGTCATGCCGCGCGGACGAGTGATTGTGGATACCCGGGGGTGGAGTTGTTGCCTGACGAGACCATCGTCTTTACGACTTATGTGAAGTATCGACCTGACGCGAAAAAACACTCGGTGGTGAGCACTCGGCTGAAGCTGGCGGAAACAGATCGGAGGATCAGCAATCGAACGAGCAGTGAGAGATCTCCCATCTCTCCTGGACAGATGTCAGGACCACGGCCTGAGGAGGTTGTTGTGAAAAAGATTCCCCTGATCATGGGGAGTGAGAATCCTCTTTTGTCAGTGCGGCTCAATCTGGATCGGTCACGGCGGATTAAACGCGTTTTGGCATCATCGTCGCAACTCTCAGGACTAGCGATGAAGGGTGAAGAATTGGTTGGGTCGCTCGCTGCTGATTTCAATTTGGGGGATAGAATCGAATTGAAATTTGAAGGGGTTGAGTTTGATGACGGATCGAGGTTTTTGTATCCGTTGGAAGCGAGTTATCGGGCGGCCTATCCCATTCATCGCCAAGGCGAGAACGATTGCCACACCACCCGTATTCCTGCGATTGCAAAAACGAACGACGGCACGTTGCTTGGCGTCTACGACATGCGCTATAACAGCGCGAAAGACCTTCAGGAGCACATGGACATCGGTCTATCGCGCTCCACCGACGGTGGCCAGACCTGGGAAAAGATGCGGCCGATTATGGACATGGGAGAATTCGGTGGAAAACCGCAGAGAGAAAATGGCTGCTCCGACCCGAACATTCTTGTCGATCCTAAGACAGGCCGAATCTTCGTCTCCGCAGTCTGGACCCACGGCAAACCCGGAACTCATCAATGGGTCGGAAAGGGGTCGGAGCCAGGATTCGATATTCACCGGAGCAGTCAGTTTATGGTCGTGACCTCCGATGATGATGGAAAGACCTGGAGCAAGCCTGAAAATTGGACGGAGAAATTGAAGAGGAAGGAGTGGCATCTTTTTGCACCGGCACCGGGGAATGGGATCGCGATGAAGGATGGGACTCTGGTGATGCCAACGCAGGGGAGGGATGCCAAGGGGCTGCCATTTTCGAACCTTACTTTCAGCAAGGATGGGGGGAAGACGTGGACGGTGAGTGAGCCGGCGCGGCAGAATACGACCGAGTGCGCAGTGGTTGAACTGGCGAATGGAAGTCTCATGCTCAACATGCGGGACAATCGGAATCGGAGTGATAAATCCGGGACGAATGGACGGGCGGTTGCGGTGACTTCTGATTTGGGGGCAACGTGGCGAAAGCATGCGAGTGATCACGGAGCGCTTCCTGAACCAAGGTGTATGGCTTCGTTGATCGGGCATAAAGAATTTCTGCTCTTTTCCAACCCTCACAACAAATCACATCGGAGTCATTTGACGATCCAATTGAGCTTTAATCAGGGGGAGAATTGGGCTGAAGAAAATAGGGTTCTTTTGGATGAAGGGAGAGGGCGGGGGTATTCCAGTCTGGTGATGATCGATGAATCGACGGTGGGGATTCTTTATGAATCGAGCCGGGCGAATTTGGTGTTTCAGAAGATTGCGATTGAGGAGTTGGTGAAGGATTAAACGAATGGAACTCCGATTTCATGACCATGTGAGGGCGAGGTTGAGGGTGGGAGATTTTGAGAGAGCACAGCTTTGGTAGAATCGGGCGCTGGAAATGTTGCAGGCGATGTTTGGAACCTGTGGGAGATCGTCGTTGAAGGTGATGATGCGAATGGTTGGGATCGATTGTGGGCCGGTGTGTCCTTCGATTGATCCGGCGACGCCGGAGCAGGTTACGGCCTTGCGAAAGCGGCTCGACGAAATGGATTGGTTTGACTGGGTCGATCAGAACGTCAGTGTCTCGGCATGATCAAAAAACTGTTAGGTTTCTGGTTCCTGGGTTTGGCCTCGGGATGGGGCGCTTTGGAATGGGATCGTTTGCCTGATCTTCCGGATCGAGAAGGTTTTGCGGGCGTCTTTTCCGGAGTAGTCTCGGAGAACGGTGAGGATTTTTTGGTGGTGGCTGGAGGCGCGAATTTTCCTGATGGACGGCCGTGGGAAGGTGGGAAGAAGATTTATTACGATGACATTTTTGTGCTGCCACTGAAGGACGGTGGGGAGTGGAGGAAGTCGGAGGCGAAGCTGCCTGCGAAGATGGGGTATGGCATGTCGGTGAGTTTGGAACGGGGCGTGGCTCTGTTCATGGGTGGGAAGAATGGGGCGGGTGAACGTGATGATCTGATTCAGGTTTCGATTCGTGATGGGAAACTAAATTTGGATTCATGGGGCGTGCTGCCGCGAAAGATCGCTGAGGGCGCGGCCGCGGTGGTTGCTGGAAAAGTGGTATTAGGAGCCGGAGTTGGTGGCGGGAAGACAAGTCTAGAGTGTTTCGTTTTAGATGAGTTCAATCCGAAGGAGGTTGAGTGGAAATCGCTCGGCTGGCCTGAGGGAGCTCGCGGGCGGATGTATCCGGTGGCGGGAGCACGGGGCGGGAAGTTTTACCTTCTTGGGGGGAGAGACAATGCAGATTCTGAGGAGGAGAAAGAGGATCGTATTTTCGGTTTGGATTTTCTCAAGGATGCTTGGGAACTGAATGTTGCCTCCGGGCAGTGGAAGCGGCTGGCGGATATGCCGGAGGCAAGGTCGGCGGCTCCGTCGCAGGCGGTGCCGGTGGGAGTGAGTTCGTTTTTAATGTTGGGCGGGGTGACGGTTGATTTTTTACGTGAGCAGGTGGCTGCCCGGCCGGAGTTGAGTGGTCAGGGGATGGAGCACCCGGGGTTTCCGGGCTCGGTTCTTTCTTACAATACGGTGACGGATCGCTGGGCGGAGGCTGGGAGCTTTCCGATGGAGGGGAGACTTGTGCCGGTGACGACGCCGGTGGTTTTTTGGAATGGAAAGGTCATTTTACCGACCGGGGAAATTAAGCCAGGGGTGCGGTCGCCGCAGGTCTTGGTGGCGACGGTGGGGGATTCGAAGTTGAGCTTTGGGCTTGTGAATTGGATTGTGGTCGCGGTTTATCTGCTGGGGATGGTGGGGGTGGGATATTGGTTCATGAAGCGGGAGTCGGCATCCACGACCGAGGCTTACTTTCGGGGCGGGCAGAAGATTCCTTTCTGGGTCGCGGGGCTTTCGATTTTTGCGACGATGCTTTCGGCGATTACCTTTATGGCGGTGCCGGGGGCGGCTTATGCCACGAATTGGAATGGCTACATCGGGCAGTGGCCCATTTTGATCATCGTGCCGTTGGTGGTGATGTTTTACCTCCCGTTTTATCGTCGACTGAATGTCACGACGGCTTACGAATATTTGGAGAAGCGCTTTAATGTCGCGACGCGGGTGATTGGAAGTACGACGTTTATGTTATTTCATGTGGGGCGGGTGGCGATTGTCCTCTATTTGCCTGCTCTCGCGCTTTCGAGTGTGACCAATATCGACATCTTTGTGGCGATTTCGGTGATTGGAGTTTTGTGCGTCATTTATACTGTGATGGGCGGGATTGAGGCTGTGGTGTGGACGGATGCGATTCAGGCACTGGTGTTGATCGGCGGAGCGCTTTTGTGCTTCGGACTGGTGGTGTCGCAAGTGGACGGCGGATTGGGAGCGGTGACCTCGGCGATGGGTGAGCAGGGGAAGGGGATTACCGCGAGTTGGAGTTTTGGTGATCTTTCGATTGGGAAGGGCTCGACGTCGGGCTTTGTCTTGTTCGTGGCCTTTATGATGGCGAATTTACCTTCTTACACTTCGGGGCAGGATGTCGTGCAGCGATACGTCACAACTTCTTCGGAGAAGGAGGCTGCGAAATCTCTCTGGATGAACATCGGAATGGTGCTGGTGGGTTCGGCAATCTTTTTCGGGTTGGGGACGGCTTTGTATGTCTTTTATCAAGCAAAGCCGGAGTTGATGGATCCGAGTCTGCCCGCGAACGATAGTGTGTTGCCTTTCTTTATTATTCAAAACCTTCCGATGGGCGTGGCGGGCTTGATTATTGCGGGAGTTTTCGCGGCGGCGCAGTCGACGATCTCGAGTTCGCTGAACTCGGTGGCGACCGCTTTTGTGACGGATGTTTATGGGCGGATCTTAAAGCCGGAGAGTTCTGACGAGCAGAGGCTTTCGGTAGCGAAATGGGTCGTAATCATTTTGGGAGTGATCGGAATCGGAGTGTCGAGTTATCTCGCGATGATCAAAACAGATGAGGTCTTCATGCTGTTCAATCGTTTCATTGGATTCGCACTCGGGCCGCTCGGAGGTTTGTTTGCGCTTGGAATTTTTTCGAAGCGTCCGAACGGGCGGGCGGGACTAGTTGCCTTGCTGAGCGGGGTTGTAACCGTCATCGCGGTTTCCCTTTTAAATGAAGCGGGGGTGATTGATTTGATGCCGTTGCTTTATGGAGCAGTCGGTTTTCTGAGCACTTTTGTGGTTGGGATTCTTCTGGGCTTTGTGATGCGCGCGCGTGAGGAAGATCTTGCGGGGCTGACAATTTGGACACCGAAAAAGTGATGAGTGGATATTCGACTGAGGAACTGAAGGAGCTGCGCGATTTTTATCGGGTGAGTTTGTTAGATGATACGATGGCATTTTGGATGCCGGAGATCGTGGACGAGGAATGCGGGGGGTATTTGTCGATGCGAGACGAGGAGGGGGGGCTGATCGATGACGATAAGTCGGTGTGGCTGCAAGGGCGCTTTGCGTGGCTGTTGGCGACTCTTTACAACACGGTGGAGAAAAAGGAGGAATGGTTGGTGGCGGCGCGGAGCGGGGTGGAATTTTTAAAGGAGCACTGTTTTGACGAAGATGGGCGGATGTTTTTTCTGGTGACGCGTGAGGGGAAGCCGCTGCGGAAGAGGCGGTATTACTTCTCGGAGGCTTTCGCGATTATGGCCTTTGCGGCTTATGGGAAGGCTGCGGGTGAAACGAAGTGGCTGGAGGAAGCGCGGGCGCTTTTTGCGAAGTGTATGGATTACACCGATGGTCGAATTGCGGCGGGTGAACCGAAGTGGAGCGACGAACGGCAGACGAAGGGGATTGGGGTGCCGATGATTTTTCTACAAGTGGCGCAAGTGTTGGTGGCCAACGGGGGTGATGAGCTAGCGGAGCGGAAGATTGATGACTTTATTGGAGAGATTCGAGAGTTTGTGAAGGATGACATTGAGTGTGTCATGGAGCAGATTGGGATGGATGGCGCGGTGGTGGATCACATCGATGCGCGGACTTTGAATCCGGGGCACGCAATTGAGGGAGCTTGGTTTATTTTGGCGGAAGCGAAGCGGCGCGGCGGGGACGCTGAGTTGACGGAGCTGGGGTGTCGGATGCTCGACTACATGTGGAAGTGGGGTTGGGACGAGGAGCATGGGGGGATTTTGTATTTTCGTGATGTTCACGGAAAGCCGGTGCAAGAATATTGGCATGATATGAAATTCTGGTGGCCGCAGTGTGAGGCGATTATTGCGACGCTTCTGGCTTATCAAATGACGGGGGATGAGAAGTATGCACGGTGGCATCGGCAGATCCACGAGTATGCGCACGAGAAGTTTTGGGATCGCGAGCATGGCGAGTGGTTCGGGTATCTGCATCGGGACGGGCGGGTCTCATCGACCGTGAAGGGGAATCATTTTAAGGGGCCCTTTCACCTGCCGCGGATGCAGTGGTATTGTTGGAGGTTGCTTGAGGAATCTGGTTTGGAGTAAAGACCAGTCCTGCTTTGCTAGAAAAAATGGGGAACGTGAGTATAAATTGAGTTCATGAAGCGAGTGTTGTTAGCGATTTTTTGTGTGGGAGCTTTGCCTGGTGTGGCGGAGGATTTTGAGAGTGTGAAGTGGGGTGGATTTACTTCGCTGGAGAGTGCGGTGGGGACTTGGTCGGCTGCGAAAGGTGAGGTGGAGATTCACAAGGACCATGCTCGGAGCGGAAGACAATCGCTGCGGCTGAAAGGGGGTGGGAAGAATGAGGTTAAGCTGGCGCTGAAAGGGGCGGCGAAAGAAGAAATGATGCTGTCATTTTGGGTGGAGCGGTGGACGCGGAACGGGCCATTCAAGTTTTGGGTTGAGGAACTGAGGGGGACGGAATGGGAAGAAATTTATGATGGAACGAAGGAGGTCCGGGTGGGGGGCTTTTTGACGAAGGTCGAAGTACCGATTTCGAGAGGGGTGAAGACCTTGCGATTTGGGTCGACGACGCCGCCGAAGAGTGGGGTAATCTTGGATGATTTGACGGTCGATAAAGTAAAGCCGATGGTGGTGACTTTGGTGACGACCTTGCAGCCGGTGGTGCCCGTTTTGATTCGGAAGAAAGACAATTCGGTGTTGTTGTTGCAGGTGGTTGCGGAGGGTCGCAGTGCGGCTAAGAAACTCACGGTGGTTAAGGTGGACCTGCGAGGGACAACCGAATTGGCCGCGGTGGAGGCGGTGCGGGTCTTGACGGCAAAAGGAGAGGTTTTTGGTGAAGGCCGGAAAGTGGGTGACGAGTGGATTTGTAAGGGGGCGGCGGTGCTGGAAGCTGGTAAGAATGACTTTCAGGTTTCGATCGAGGTGAGCGAAAAAGCGAGCTTGGATGGACGGGTGGATGCGCGGGTTTTGGAGGTGGGATTTGATGATGACCCGGCGATGACTCCGGAGGTGACATCGCCCGATGGAAGTCAGCGGATTGGCTATGGATTACGTCTTCATGGCGATGATCGCTCGAAGGGGTTTCGTATTCCTGGATTGGCGACGACAAAGAAAGGGACGCTCATCGCGGTGTATGATGTGCGTTATCGGAGCGGGGGGGATTTACCTGGAGATATTGATGTGGGCATGAGTCGCAGTGCGAATGGTGGGCAGACTTGGGACGCGATGAAAATCATTATGGATATGGGCGATGATCCTAAGTGGCGCTACGACGGGGTCGGTGATCCGGCGGTTTTAGTGGACCAAGCAAATGGACGAATCTGGGTTGTGGGAACCTGGAGTCATGGAAACCGATCCTGGCACGGGTCGGGGCAGGGATTGACTGCGGAAGAGACCGGGCAACTCATGATGGTTCATAGCGATGATGACGGGCTCACTTGGTCAAAGCCGATCAATGTTACGAAGCAGGTGAAGAAGCCGGAGTGGCATTTTTTGCTTCAGGGTCCGGGTGCTGGAATTACGATGAAGGACGGAACGATTGTCTTCGCGGCCCAGTATCAGGATGGTGACAAGCATGCGGATGGCAGAAAGAAGGGGACCCCGTTTTCCAGTATTCTCTACAGCAAAGATCATGGTGAAACGTGGCAGGTCGGGACTGGGATCAAATCGAACACGACAGAGGCTCAGGTGGTGGAGTTGCCAGACGGATCTCTCATGTTGAACTGCCGTGATAATCGGGGTGGTTCGCGCACGGTTGGAGTGACGACTGATATGGGGAAGACTTGGACGATGCATCCGACGGATCGTAAAGGGCTTCCTGAGCCTGTGTGTATGGCGAGTTTGTTGCGGATGGGGGATCGTTTGATCTTTTCAAATCCCAACACGCGGGGCGGTCGGCATCACATGACGATCAAGGTATCTGACGATGATGGGATGAGTTGGCCGGAGGGTCAGCACACGCTTTATGATTCACGATTATTGAATGGCTACTCCTGTCTGGCTCCGATTGGGGAGGATCAGGTGGGGGTGCTTTATGAAGGGAGGACGGAAATTTTCTTCCTACGCTTTTCTCTGGAGGAGTTAGCGAAATGAAGAGCATTACCTTATGTTGTTTCACCCTAAAGCCATGAGGAAATTCTACTCGACTGAGTGTTTCAGTGATTTCGCCCGCAGTTCCGGATCAGAAATCGTCTCCGCCCACTTGCGGGCGGAAGTTGGATCGATTTCAAGGAGAGATTGGACGTAGCTCGCTCGGATTGGATCGAAGCTAGCCTCGCCAACATGCTCGTTCAGCCAGTTTCCCACCCTCATAGGATTCCTACGAGTCTCCGTCAAAATCGGTGCATGCAAAATATCAATTGGCAATGATCCTTCCGCTAATTCCGCCAAAATTTCCATTGATCGATCCGGATAGTATACTTCAACGTTTTGATAAGTATTATTCACCAATTCTTTCCCGAGTTCCGGGTTATCTGCTGCCTCTTTCAAGAGCCATCCTACGATTGTTTCCACGGGAGCATGTCCTAATCTCGAAGCAACTGCTTGCCCGGCATGCCTCTGAAGTTCCAGATCATCCTGAGCCACCGATTTAATTTCTTTAAAAGTATCGAAAAGGGCTTCCAGACCTTCCTCCCGACAAATCTCGGACGCTATCAGATCGAAATTTCTCCCATAATCTCCATAATCCTTCCCACGATCGGCCATCATACGTGCAAGAGCAGCTTGGTGATCAGCTTGTACCCACGATTCAAAGACGACTCCTCGATAGCATTCATTTATTAAACCAGAATCGATTGAAGCGAGTGCTGAACCAGGATTCTTTCGGCCCCAGCCTCTCATCAGCCCATCGGTCGCGCCAGAGGTTGCGAATCGACCCCACTCTGAGGTGTCAGTTTCTTTCAAAAATGAAAGCGCTCCCTCTGGGTCTATATGCCCCCATCTCACAAAGAGGTTTCCCCACTCGGGACGACAATCAATACCCCGCGCACTTGCCTCCCGAATCGCGGTAACGATTTCGGGTGCAATCGTTGAGTCCATATTTTTCATTATTGTCTGAAAAGCGATTTCACGTTCTTCGGAATCAGTCAGCGACAAAAGGTCGGAGAACCGCTCTTTCATTGGTCTGGAGAGATCGTTCCAAATCCGTTTTTCAGCGCTCACGTCGTTCCTAAGTGATTGGGGATTCCTAGGTGATGTAGAATCGCTTGGGGCTGGAAGGGAGGAGCTTCGAGTCTCTTTTTCGAGATTGGCAGGTATTCGCCAATCACGGGTAAGATAGCCGAGAGCGAAGACTACGATTCCAAACAAAGATCCGACTACGATTTTCACGATGCCCAATCATACCCTACTCCTTATCTCTCCGTGTAAGGATTTCGTAAAAGATCGGTTTCAGTTGTTGGGTGCAACTCTCCAAAGGTAGCCATTGTATCACGGCGATTTTCTGAAGGTTCCTCAGGTCAGTGGTTTAGCCGGATTTGTTGCTCCAGGATTTTGAGCTCGGAGATCTCGTATTTTTGGGAGACTGTCGTTTCACCTCCTTGTGCAGTTTTCCCGACCGATGGGTGATGGCCTTCTAGCCGGGTCAAAAATGCTTCTGCGTTGACTTCAAGGGACTTTTTGAGGCCATTCACAGTTAAAACCTATTCGAGTCGAGTGTCGGCTCAGACGAACAGACGACAGCCAGAACCCTCCGGACTGACGACCCGGGGAGGTTGCGCCGAGAGGAGTTGGGACAAGGTTTTTGGCAAAAAACCGATAGGGACCAAGGCCGCCGAGGAGGGGCCGGGGTCAAGAATGGTAGTGGTCGGACGACGAAGGATCCATTCTTGAGGCCGGACCCGACCGGCGGCAGCGCGAGACTTGATTGCCCGAACTCGCGAAAGAACTTTCCCGATGCACCCAAGGGCATTTCACGCGCTCTTCACCGGGTCGATGCGGGTGGGTTGGGGGCGCGTAAGCGCGGGGGGCGGAGTTCTTTTGGGGCCGGAGGGCGGCGCGGAGCTGCGGGCGGGCTGGCGCGACTCCTGCAAGGAAGCCCATTTTATTCAAACCGACGAAGGAGGCAGACCCCGAAGTTGGGCGCACCGACCATGACTTCACACAACACTCCGTAATCCGATGACGAAGGAGCGACAGCGACTGGTGCCCGGGTGGAAGGGACCCTTTAGGGAAGGACCCACCCGATCAGGCACGGCGACGGATTACGGATGTTGTGTGATGGCCATGGATGCAGGAGGCGTGACAACCCGCACGCTTTAAAAATGACCCGACCAACGGGAGGCTGGTCCTTCTGGCAGGACGCTTTGAACCACCGACCAGCTTGGAAGAAGGAATTCAAGGCAGTTGCAAAGACCTCCGCCACTAGTGAGGGATGTTAGACAAAACGCTGCAAATCGTCTGACGTTTAAAATATGCCTTAGGCCTCAATAAGCCACGCTAAACGAGAACTGATCATTGATTCCCAACTCAGAAAAACTATT
The DNA here is from genome assembly GCA_047629805.1 of Akkermansiaceae bacterium. GTDB lineage: Bacteria > Verrucomicrobiota > Verrucomicrobiia > Verrucomicrobiales > Akkermansiaceae > SW10. The sequence goes on from JBLHUR010000171.1 coordinate 11,921, forward strand.
GGAAAGAGTTCGTTCCACACCTTCAAAAGATGTCGCATCATACTCATCTTTTCTCATGAATTTCAGTATCTCGACTGTCTGTCCGCTTCCAAAAAAATGACTATAAGTCCTAAATGTCACGGACCCTGGAATAATGTCACCTGGCAACTCATTTGCGCAATGACCCCTCAATGTCACCTCTTCCTCTTCAGACAGGGCTTGCTCAAATGAAAGCCTATATACTAATTCCCCATCTTTGTAATTTTTTGGAGAGATAGTAATTATGCCGAAGATTAACAACGCCAGAAGAAGTGCCAACACCCATGACTTTTTTTTCAATTTACTTCTTATTAAACTTAGCTTCATAACAAATTTGACCTTCCGCTTCGACTTTCACATGCACCTCACCAGGGTTTTGACTTGGGACTTGCTGGGTTAAAGGCGCCTTATTCTTATTCCCTCCTCCAAAGGCCGCGCCAAAGTTCTTCCCATGTGTGAAGCGCCCAGCCATCAGGGTTGTCCGCTCTCCACCCCAAGGATAATCCTTACCTTTGCTAGATTTGTAAGTGAGTTTGATCTTAGAACCTTGACCATAACTAATTTTCTTCTGACATTGGCACTCTTTATCTTTTCCTGTCCAACTCACTTCCACTCTAATCTCCTCTTGGGCGGTAGGACTAGGATTAGAAGTTTCAACCGTATCACCATCGTTTACAATAACTGAAGTGAAAACTTTCGAAAACCAACCTGTAGTGGTTTGCTTTATAATTTGAACCGTGATGCAAACACAAACACTTTTTGAAGGCTTACGGCACGTCCTGTTCCCTTCTTCATCGATAAAACAACACTTGCCAGACCCACAAAGGTCTCCATCATTTAGGTCTTTAAGATCCTTCAGACCTAATACGTCTATCAACCCCACTGCATTATTCCCCACCATGCCATAAAGATTAATCCCCCCATTCTCCTCAATCGGATCTCTGCTTGGCCATCTTCCGAGTTGCGGGGTAAT
>JBLHUR010000172.1:0-12763 GCA_047629805.1 Akkermansiaceae bacterium
CCCCTTTCAGAGGATTCATCGGCTATGATGACAGCGGTGGTGGCGGACTTCCCGGCTTCCCCACCGAACTCACCCTCACTCTCAAAAACTTCCCAAACCCTCTCCCTAACGATGACTTTGCCCAAGCTCAAGATTGGGGTCGAGTCACCAATGCAACCGCGCAAGGTTCCAACATCGGAGCCTCCAACGAGGAAGGAGAAATCATCGAACAATATCGAGCCGGCAACTCTGTCTGGCACCGCTGGACCCCTGCCGAAACAGGCCCCTATGAGCTCGGTATCCAGTCCGATCCAGGCCTCGAATTCACCCTCTTCCGCGGTGAAGCCCTCGATGATCTCACCGTCGTAAAATCACAAAATTTCTCCCTCAACCCACTACCTCCTCTCTCTGGCCTCCGTTTCCAGGCGACGACCGACGAAGTCCACTATCTCAGAGTTACCAGCCCCCACGGCTCTGAAGGAAACTATCAGCTCTCACTTCTCCCCGCCCCGCCTCCTCCCAACGATGCCTTTTCTAATGCCCCTCGACTTCAAGGTGACTTGCCACTCACCGCCAACGGCACCACCCGCTTCGCCTCACTCGAAACACCCGTCGATGGATCTCAATCTGCCGTAAACTCCGGCCAAAGCTCCTCGATTTGGTGGCAGTGGATTCCAACCGAAAACGGGGCCTATGAACTCCAGGCCGATGCCCACCTCGGGCTCTTTCAAAGCCCCCACAGTGGAACCAATCTCATCACCGCCGCCTACGGGCGACTCCGTTTCACCGCCTTCAAAGGCCAAGTCTACCGCTTCCGCATCGCCCATCCCCGCGAAAACGAGCGCCCAGTCTCCCTCACCTTAGACCGCTTAAACGGGCTCGAACACGCAAGCCGAATTAATCCAATCGAACTCGACTCCGACCTCTCTCAAATCACCCCGCTCACTCAAGTCCTTGCTGGCCCAGCCATCATCGATAACTACAAAATCATGGGCCGCGCCCTCTTCAGCTGGACACCCCAATCCAGCGGATGGGTCAAAATCAGCTCACTGGAAGGCACCGAATTCACCATCACCGCAAGTCACAATCCCTTCTACTACGAAACCCAAGCCCTCTTGGAAAACCTCGCCCCCCTCCACAACACCCCTGAATTGGCCCAAGGATCCGACCGCTTTTCTCAGCCTTACTTTCAACCCTCCGCACCTCTCAGAACCAGCATCAAAATCCGACCCCACACCGTTCCGCTTAAATCAAAAGGCTACATACAGGTCGAAGCAGGAGCCCACTACTACCTCCACGCCACCCCCATCTCCGACCCCGATACTCTCTCCGAAAACACCACCTCCGTCCAACTTAAGATCACCCGCATCGCCGCCCCTCCCACCTACCTCTCCGCTCAGTGGAAACGCCTCCCCAACCGCAACTTTATCGAAGCAACCGTCTCCATCAGCGCCCCCAATGGCCTCTCCAGCGGCTCCATAGATTTCAGCTCAAATTACCAATGGTTCGACGCAGCCCAACGGATCAGCGGAGATGCCTACAACGGACAGTACCGCGTCATCATCCCCGTCACCCTCGGATCAAGGGATTTCCAAACCAGCCCCACCCTCACCCTTCGAGATCAAGTCGGCGTTTCCCGAGCCATTCCCCTCGGTGAAATCACCGTGACCTCAAACCTCTCCGAAACCTACGTCCCGGATCTCAATGGTCCCCAACTCCTCGGCATCACCGGCACCACTCCGGAAATCTCTCTCACTGGATCAGAGATTTCACTCACTCTTGAAATGGCCATCACCGATCACGGAGGCAGTGGCTTCTCCAGTGGCGAAATCATCCTCCCCGGAGCCTTTATCCAAACCGCCCTCGGACAAGTCTCTGACCTCGATTCCTACGTCATTCCCTTCGGTGCTGCCCAGCGAATCGCCGGAGATTCCCATGCTGGCCTCTACCAAATCCAGCTCACCATCCCAGCCACCGCCGTCCCTGGAACCCTCACCTGCCGCCTCCGCGACCACGCCGGGAACATCACCGGAGAGTGGCGAGACAAGCAGCCCGGAGACCTCTACAAATACAACTTCCACCCAGGCACCAGCCTCCCCATCTCCCTCGTCCGAGAAAATCTCCTCGAACCCGAGCAAGCCCTCATCGACTCCCCCGAAGCCACCTTAATCAATGGCCCAACCGATCAAATTCAAACGACCGCCCGCCTCTCCCATCCCCTCGGAATCTCCCGTGGCCGCATCGTCTTGCAAAACGAATTTGGCGTCATCATCGCCAACCAGAATTTCGACGAACAAGCCCTCAACAGCGGAACCCTCCAAGACGGAGAATTTCAAACCACCCTCCCACTTCCAGCTCAACGCATCGGAGGCACCCATTGGATCACCTGGGAAATCATCGCTCAAGATGGGGCCACCGCCCTCACCTCGGGCATCGGCCCCCTCGAAATCAGCGACCAACAATTCGGAGACAAACGCAATCCCCTCCTCACCCGCTTCGAGATCACCCCCGCCCAAATCGACCTCGCCCAAGACGACCAAACGATCCGCATTAACCTCGCCGCCCACGACGACTTCCCCGGCCTCACCGCCCACATCACCATCTTCGATCACGAAGGCAATCGACTCGCCTCCAAAATCATCAACTGCGGTGACACCGCCCTCGATTGCAATATCGAACTCACCCTCCCCCAGACGCCTTCCGTAAGTTCATCTTCACAAGCGCGCATCCAACTTGATCTCAAAGACGCCTCCGGACGCATCACCACCTACCGCGGAGTCGATAGCTACTCATGGCCTGATAACAAGCCTCCCAGCCTAACCTTGCACCCATCCGAGCCCGACTTCCTCACCCACTGGTATCATCAATGGACCAGCCTCCGGGAAATCCCTCCTGACCAGAACCATGATCACGACAACGACGGCTGGACCGACCTCCTCGAATTCGCCCTCGCCACCGATCCTTCCACCCCCGCCCCCCAAGATCCCTTCGCCCGGCATCTCCCCTCTCTCACCTTCAATGGCAAATCATCCGATAGAAATCAACTTGTTCACGCTCAGACCTTCTCTTCCCAAATCGCCCCCTGGTTCACCATTAATCCAGACCTCCAACTCACCGGCCACCGCTTCCAGCTCACCGCCGAATCCAGCAACGACCTCCTCAACTGGGAGACCCTCGACTTCGGCTTCGCCGCAAACACCCCCGACCCAAGCGCCATCTCAATCAACCAACGCGTTCCCGTCAGCCAACGCACCCACTGGTATCGCCTCCACATCCAGCCGCTTGAAGAATAAACGAACGAGCGCTGAGAAACTCACGCGTCACGCGTCAGAGAAAAGCCTGGTCGGGAAGCTGCGCAATAATCTCACTTCTCGAAAGTCCAACATTCACAGAAGTGGAGACAGCAGCTGATTGGCGTAATGATTGTGTCACCGGAAATTCTCCCTGCTCTCCGCTCCCCATTTCTTTTCCACTCAAACGACTTTTGCATGACCAAAAATCACCGCGGGCAGCCGTAACAAGGAAACTTGCACCGCGATTTTCTGCAGCGGACCGAGGTCACGACGCTCACTTCGTTCTGGTGTCATATTGGAGTTCCCCATCCCTGAGCTGCTAGCGGAATTCTGATCAATGAAAAATCACTTTCTAAGAGGAAGAATCAAATCTCGTGCAGCCTCTTCCCATCGGCCCGTTGGGCCACGATCTCGCACGTGAACCGTCAGCCCATCGTCCGGCAAATTCTCTTTTGGCGTAACCTGGATCAGAAACAGAGTGCTACGCGCATCTGTGCGGTCCACCTTGAGATCTCCGTGTCCATCTGAGTTCTCATCGAGAACCAACAGATCACCTTGATCGAATAAGTTTCCATCGCCGTTTTGATCAACAAAGACCAGCTGACTCTTCTCGTCGTAGACTTCAATTCTCGCTCCGTGAGATGCCGTGATCTTTAAATCGACGGGATTTAAAAAACCCACTTTGCTCTGAATTAAATGATAGATCGGGATACTGTAAAAAGGATTGTGGGAGTATAACCCGGCATCTACCACCGTTTTTTGCACCCCGTCAGCTTCGGCGGGCTCGTAGGTCCAAACCGACTCGAGCATGGGGCCCTTTTCAGGAATCCAACGAATCTTTAGTTCGCCTTTGCGAGTAAAACCGGCCTTATCCGTCGAAAGCTTAAGAAACACCTTCTCCCCTGCTTCCAGGGTGAAATTGAGAGGGGAAGTCGTAGGAATCCCCTGACTGGAATCCACCACTACCCGGTAACTGTCACCGCCCTCCTCCATCGTGAGCTCTCGATGAACCCCCGTCACTTGAAGTTGTCCTTTCACGCGATGACGGGCCGGATTCATGAGAAGAAACAAGCCATGCGCGGCAAAACCCTCAAGCGGAACACAAAGTTGACTCTTGGGCTGCAGGTCCGCCAAAGCGGGGACCTCATCGTCTTCACCTGGTGCGGGAAGCTTCCTAGATAAATGCCCCCGCACCTTCCGGGCCAAGTGATCTGGAAACGCTCTCCCTCCAGTCAAAATCTTCTCTGCCTTGGCTCGCTGCGACTTCGCTTCACCAAGATTCCCGACAAGTGCATATAGGTCTGCCAAATCGAGCTGAGCCCCGGGAAGCAAAGTGTATAAATCGAATGACTTCAAAAGCCGAACCGCTTCGAGCTGGACTCGAATTGCTTCATCAAGACGGCCACTTGCCTTCAGAAAATCCGCATAAAGAAAGTGCAACTGAAGCTCGGAAACCTTCTCCCCCTGCCCACGAACCCAGCGAAGCTGCGAGATCAATAAATCCTCAAGACCATCAAGCTTCCCCGCTGCCAACTTTTGCTTCACCCAGAGAGAATTAAACATCAACTGATGGGGACCCTCCTTGCGCAGCTCCTCGAGCATAGACCAAGCTTCCTCTTCCCGTCCAAGTTCAAACAAGGCAAGAACAAGAACATGCTGCGCTTTGAAGCGACTCTGCTGGTTCAGCAGTTTGTGCCGCGCTATCATTTTGACCAGGTCCTTGAGTTGATTCACCAACTTCTCATCAACCTCCCCTCGGAGGATTCGATTTCTAGCCAGGTAAACCTTGCCGGTGTGCCGAGATCTTCCGCCGTAGGACTTACTGTATTCGTCGTCGGAGTTCAGAAAATGAAGCTTGTCGGCCCGATCATGAAACTGAAGAAGATCGAAGACGCTGGCTTGCCCCCTCCGGCTCGCAACCACCCGATTCCGCCACTCCACCATCTGATTTTTGATCGATGGATCGGACTCGCACTTGTGAAGTACCACATTGAAGTGAGCATGCGCTTGGGCAAGAGCATCCTTCCAGCGCCCCTCAACCAAGGCTTGATTGGAGAGCTGTGTGAGGAAGGACGCATGATCCAGGCCAAAAAAATTCACCTCCTGATAAACCGGAGAATTCACGAGGGGAAAATCCTCAAAGCAACGATTCTCAGGGTGCGAGTCAAGATTGGTATCGAAACCCGAAAGAGCGAGTATCTCCGCCATTTGATTGAGGAGGACTTTCGCTTTCGCCCGCTGTCCACTCTGGCTGAGAGTAGTGATATAGTTGTTGATGATACCAAACCGGCTAAAGGAGGTCGGATATTTTTCCGCGTTTTCAAAGAGCCATCCGTAAAGGTCGGCGGCGAACCTGGTATCCTCACGGCCACTCCCAATTTGAGCTTCCTTGAAGAGACGGAAATATCTAGGCCTGTTCTCACTGAAGAGTTCGGGATGACGGGGTCTGGCGATGTGAAGTTCGGTGAACCGCTCATCAAGCAACGCCGTCATGGCAGCTTTTCCGTTTTCACGATAAGCAGCCACCGCATCGCGGGCTAAAATCCCGGGAGCGTAAGGACCGTCTTCGGCAGCCCAAAGCGTGTGCTGAGGTTTGGTGGGATAGCCGTCATCAGCCAATTCCCGCGCTTCGGCAATCTGGGCAGCAGTGAGTCCAAGGGCTTTGGTCCGCTCTTCAAAGAGTCCTTTTCGGGGTTCGGGAACCATCTCCTGATAACGGAGATAGCAGGCATAAGCGCGTATTTTACAGGCTTCATTTCCAATCAGAGGCTCCCAATCAGTGAGGATTTTTCCGAGTATTCGATACACATATGGGGTTTGATCGGCAAAACGCCCCAACAGCTTGAAGGCTCTCTCGGGGTTCTTTTCAACGCCATGACCACCATCGGCATAAATCATTCCCAAGGTGTTGTAGCGCCCCAGGTTGGGGAGATCGAGAGTTCGCAGAAGAAGGCTCTCCGCTTTTGCGTAGTCAGGCTCCACTCCGGGCTCGGTTGGTTTATAATAACTCCAGGCCAGAATATCGCAGGCCTCAATACTACCAAGCCTCGCCGCCTCCTCCATGATCTCGCGCCAGTCCTCGTCCTTTCCGGTGAGTTCCGGGTGAAGGAAAATCCCATAAGCGTGCTGGAAAATCGCACCTCGATCCCCGCGGAGCGCAGCCTTGCGATAACATACCAAAGCATCTTCATTTTCCTCCCGGGTATTGTCCAAGTTTTGAAACGACTGCCCTGGAAATCTCCCGAAAATCTGTGACATGTGAGCCTCAGGGAATCCGCTGGCCAGAGCCATCTGCAAGTAATCCCCGGCCTTTTCAGAATTCTGATTCCGATGGAATCGATAAAGCTTCATGATCGCATTTTCGAAACCGAGCTCCGCCAACTCCGCGAGACTTCTTAGGTCGACAATCTTTTGACTAAATCCCCCTTCGGTAAATTCGTAGCTCGCGAGAATAAACTTTGCCCGGAGACTTCCGAGCTCGACTGCCTTTTGTAGGTAATCTTGGAGCTTATCCCGCATGGCAGACACCGGCCCCCCTCTCATGGCGGTCACGGCAAGGGCATAGTAACCGCTTGCCGAGCCCAAATCCGCCGACAGTCTGGCGAGCCGGTAAGCTTTAAAACGGTCTTTGTCCGTGCCAAAGCCTTGAAGGTTGCAAATTGCCAATCCCGCGTAAGCATCGGCCAACCCTGCTTCGGCGCCCTCGGAAAACGCCCCGTAAATGATATCAGGATCCCGCGTGTTCCCGGAAGAGTTAAGGCAGCGATGAGCCAAGGACACCTTTGCCGCGAGATCACCGTTTTCAGCAGCGAAAACCAACTGGTCCAGCGAAGGTATTTTAGCCTCCAAGCGCAGAAGCGAACAAATCAAAAGTAGTAGAAACAGTTTCATGACAAGTCACCCTGAAACGCGCGAACAAGCACGCCAAGACAAAATCAATGATAAAAAAGTTTCTGGTAGAAAGCCATCGTCGTCACCGCTTCTTCCCGGGCCCGTGATCAGCCTCCTCCCTCCCCCCAAAATACTTATCACGAATCCACTTCGGCTGCCACACGTCCATCGAGCGTTTGGCATTGTCATAGACCGCCGCTTTCGGCTGGGGATTCTCCACATCAAGCGGATAGCGATCACCAAAATCCTGACTGACCCGCTTCATGATCTTAAACATCATATCAGCCACGGGATGCCCCTCTTCCTCCGCAAGGTTCGTCATCTCATGGGGATCTTTTTCGAGATCAAAGAGCATGCGATGATTAATCTTTGGGTAGACATGCAGCTTCCAGTTCTTGTAACGAACCGCTCGCTGATGCCCCTGGAAAGGCAGAAAAACAAAGTTGTTTCCCTTCTCTTTTTCACCTCTCATCACCGGGCCAAGATCCTGGGAATCGTTACCCTTCGGCGAAGTTACTCCGGCCAGCCCACAGACCGTAGCATAAAGATCATGCACGTATGAAAATGCCTCGCTCGACTGCCCCGATGGCACACCAGGCCCCCAAATAATCAACGGACATTTCATACTCTGCTCATAAACATTCTGCTTCCCGAGCAAGCCATGACTCCCCATCGCAAGACCGTGGTCTGCCGTGTAAATCACGTAGGTATTGTCGGCATGCGGACCTCCTTCCAATGCCTTCATAATCCGCCCCACCTGCTCATCCAGATGGGTGATCAGCCCATAGTATTCGCAAAGCTGATCGCCAATCATCTCCTTCGTTCGCGGCCAAGGAGCCAAGCCTTCATCACGCCCCGAGACACCCGCCGGACCGATCTTAAAGGGATGCTGCGGAAGAAAATTCTTCGGAAGCGGCGGGCGATTCTTGTCATAGATTTCGCGATACTTCTCCGGCGGGTTCCTCGGGTCATGCGGTGCCATGAACGCCACGTAGAGAAAGAAGGGATCCTTCTCATCAGCACCCTCGATAAACTTGATAGCATCATTCGCGAAGACCTCACTTGAAAAACCACCCGCCGGTCGCTTCGCTGAAAGCTGACTCTCCGCATAGTCCTGCACCTCAAAATCCGCATGATTCGCCATCCCTCCCATATAAACCGACGACCCTTCAGAAAAAGCCTTCTTCAAAGTCCCCGCCCCATTGTGCCACTTCCCGACAAGGTGAGATCGATACCCGCCCTCCTTCGTCAGATGGGCCGGCAACAAAGTTGCATCGCCCCAATTCGAGCCCGGATTCTTCTTCGGCAACCTCATCCATTGCCGCCCCGTCATCAACATCGCTCTGCTCGCCACACAAACCGCTCCGCTAAACGACCCCGCGCAATAATTATTCCGAAAACTAAATCCACGCTCCACCAAGTGATCAAGATTCGGAGTCTGGATATTCTGATTCCCGTGAGCCGCAATCGTGTCCGCCCGCTGGTCATCCGCAAAAAGAAAAATGATGTTCGGCTTCTTCTTCCGCAGTCGATGATGAAGCTGCGCCACCCTCCCCATGTAATGATCCATCTTAAAATCCACCGCCGCTTTCTTGATGTGCCCGCGTGACTTCTCCACCTCATCAAGCACCTCAAAATAAAGCCCCAAATAGAGGTGCGCATAACAAAGTTGATTTCGCAAAACGATCCCCTCGGCGCCCTCCTTCGCCGCTTTCAAAACATCCCCCGCCGTCCCCTTCCCCGAAAAAAGATCATGGACCTCCTTCATTGGTTTCCGCAAATCTCCCTCGATTGGAATGAGCTGCTTCCGCGCCTTCTCCACCGACCCACCCTCGGCCCGCACTACACAGAGAAAATGCCAAGCGGCATTCTCGACATCATTTCCATTCACCTTCTGATGAATTTCAAACTGCCCCACCCCCTTCTCAAACTCACCCGCGTAATAAAATGCCAACCCACGCTGCCAATGATAAGGCTCCCGCTGCGGCTTCTTCACAATCTCCAAACTCCAATCCCGGATCGCCTCCTCAATCCTCCCCGCAAAAAAATGCGCCTCACCTTTTTCATAGAGACCCTTTTCCTCGGGAACAATCTTCTCTTGCCCGATCACCAAAGCCAAACTCCAAAACCAAAGTAAAAACACCCGCTTCATTCCTACATTCATAGACTATCACCTCCCCCACACCATCCAAATCCAGCGGAAATTTCCCCGAAAGGAACCGCGATATCCCCATCACGACCGCGAGGACCAACCCAGCCAGACTCCCCCCACGCCCACACCCTACCGCCACGCAACCCTTCGCGAAGATTCGTGGTTGAAAACCTCACCAACCAAGTCCTTCGCGCCTTCCTAAGAGAAGTCGGGATCTTCAAGACAGATTTCAAGCAGGATTGGAGCCGGATGACACCGATTTATCCCGACCAGCGACATTAACACTCTTGGTTCGGCCAAAATAACCATCAGGCCAATTAGCATCACCTCCGAAAGAGTTTGAGCTTCCCTCATAGCCCTTGCAAACTCCCCTGCACAAACCATGCCTAAAGACCCCTTCCGCGAAGCCCGCCAAAAATCCGGCATCCTCAAGTGCCCCTTCCAAGGCGAAGACATCCCCATGCTCCTCCGCCATGCCGAGGTCCGCGCCGCCGCCAAGGACTGGCAAACCTTCAGCTCCGATGCCCCCTTCCGCGTCCCCATCCCCTCCGAGGAAGACCTGCGAACGATGCGCCAACTCCCCATCGAAACCAACCCGCCCGAGCACAGCGAATACCGCAAGATCGTCGATCCCTTTTTCAAACGCTCCAAAAGCCCCGAAGTTGTCGCGAAAGTCCAAGCCCTCATCGCCGAACTCCTCGACCACGCCCTCGTCAGCGACTCCATCGAAGTCGTCAATGGCCTCGCCCTCCCCATCCAGTCGCGCGCCCTCACCTACCTCCTCAACGTCCCCGAATCGGAGGCCGCCACCTACATTGCCTGGGGCATTCACGTCTTCAGTGGTGAAGGAACTTCACTCGAAGACTACCTCGCCTCCGCCCTCGACCAAGCCGCTGCCAACCCCGGCGACGACTTCTTCTCCGCTCTCACCAAAGCCACATTTCAAGATCGTCCGCTCACCCGCGAGGAAATGCTGGGCTTTGCCAACCTCACCTTCGCGGGCGGTCGCGACACCATCATCCACAGCATCTCATCCATCATCCACCACTTCGGCGAAAAACCCGCCGACCTTGAAAAACTCCGCGCAAATCCGAAAGGTCTCGTCCTTGCCGGTGAAGAATTTTTCCGCGCCTTCATGCCCCTCACCCACATCGGCCGCGTCTGCCCCGTCACCACCGACCTCCAAGGCCACCCCGTCCCACCCGATGGCCGGGTCTCCCTCGGCTGGGCCGCCGCAAACTTCGACGAAGACGTCTTCGAAGCACCCGAAGAAGTTCGCCTTGACCGCAAACCAAACCCCCACGTCTCCTTCGGCTTCGGAACCCACCTCTGCCTCGGTGCGCCACATGCCCGCCTCATCGTCCGTTCCCTCCTCGAAGCCCTCATCGAGAGAGTGTCTTCCATCGAAATCAAGGAAGCCCAGCCTCATCTAGAAGACCATCCCGCTTACCAGAGAAAAAATGGCTTCGATTCCCTCCAAGTTTCCATCACACCAGAGAAAGGTTGATCTTCATTTACAGTCAAGGACCGTTACCGACCTCTCTCAGAAGCCGATAATCCACCTTGCCCCAAAGTATTTAATGTGTTCCGTTACGGCCCGTAATTATGAGCACACATAGGCACACAAAATTCATCATAGGGGCTTCAGCGAGCTTCCTTTCGTTAGCACAATCAGCTGAGATCACGTGGGGAACTCCTGCTGAAATCACCGCTGCCGCCGATATCTCCAATCCCGCAGGAAGCTCCATCATTATCGCCGCTGACTTCAATACAGCCGCTGGCACAGGAGTCGGAGACGACGATACCATCAACGGAATTCTCTTCGTCGAAACACCAGCTGCCGGGAGTGGCAACCTCGTCACCAATATGGCCAATGGCCCAGCTTACGGGGACGCATTCTTTCCAAATACCACCGACGATGGCGATCTCGACGGCCTTCTCGACGCTCACGCCTATACCGCAGCCAACCCAGCCGAAGTCACCGTCACGATCAATGGCCTCACTCTAGGAAAAGACTACCAAGTCCAGCTCATCGGAGTGGCCGATGGCCGGGGCTGCTGCGCTGGTCGGACCTACGAACCCGACGATGGTCAGGGCAACTACACCACCGGGGTCGAAATGGCCAGGGGAGGCTACGCCACGGTTCTCGGTAACTTCACCGCAGACGCTAACAGTCAGGCCATCCTCTGGCGCTCCCTCGGTGGGGCTGGCGCCAACAGCGACGCCGGCTTCTCTGGTCTCGTTGTTCTCGAACTCGTCCCCGTCGGAGATGCTGATGGCGATGGTCTTTTCGATGCCTGGGAAACCGCCAACGGCCTCAATCCTAACAACGAAGATTCCGATGGTGACCTCATCAGAGATGACCTCGAAGATGAAGACCTCGACGGTCTCAATAACCTCGGCGAGCAGGAACAAAGCACCGACATCACCAAAAATGACACCGACGACGACGGCTACCTGGATGGGGTCGAAACCAATACTGGAATTTGGATCAATGCCCTTGATACCGGCTCCAGCCCCACCAAAGAAGACTCCGACACCGACGGACTCAAAGATGGCGTCGAAAATCCGGATCTCCCTTACCTCGACGAAGGCCAAACCGGCTCCGATCCCAACAAAATCGATACCGACACTGACAACCTTCCCGACAATGTCGAAGTCACCCTCACCCTGAATCCCAACAATCCGGATTCGGACGGAAACGGCACCAACGACGATTCAGAAGACCATGATTCAGACGGATCCACAAATGGCGACGAGCTTACCCGGAACACCGATCCTGCCGATGACGACACTGACGACGACGGATTCAAAGACGGAGCTGAAACCGGCACGGGCATTTGGGCCAGCGCAAGCGACACAGGCACCGATCCTCTGAATGACGACACTGACAACGACGGCATCAAGGACGGTGTCGAAAACCACGATCTTAGCTATGATGCGGGAAATCCAACCACTCAACCTGGTACTGATCCCAATCTTGCTGATACCGATGGCGACTTGCGCTCAGACAGTTTTGAACTCGCTGAAGGGTCAGATCCAACTAATCCCAACAGCTTCACTGCTCAACCGGAGATTACTTTCCTCTTTGATTTGATTGGAGGTGATCTGACCGACCCTGAAAATGACGGCATCGATACCGAAGACACCGCCGGTGAAAACTTTAACTGGGTCAGTATTGCCGCAAGCGAACGAGAGTTCTTCAGTGATGCAACCGCCGGTGGAGTCAATGAAGGAGCCTTTGACGTCTTCGACAACAAAGTCGGCGGCGGTGAAGCCAAGTGGTGCTGTGGCGGTGCCCCTCAAGACATCACGGTGGAGTTCGAAGAGCCTGTCTCCTTGACCCACTTCACCATCACCTCCGGAAACGATTCTGTCGACCGGGATCCCATTGACTGGGAAATCCAAGGATCTGATGACGGGATCACCTTTATGCCGATTTTTACGC
>JBLHUR010000173.1:0-12759 GCA_047629805.1 Akkermansiaceae bacterium
TACGCGAAAAGCTCAAGCAACAATGCCGGATCACCGCCACCTTCAAACAGCGGGACGGAAAAACTCTCCACATCCGGCAAGCGAGCCGCCCGGAGGAAGAACTTGGAGACATCTACAAAAAACTCGGACTATCCCCCGACCCCGGCGGTCTCCAGAGAGTGAGAATTTAAGAGAATGAAGGAAATGGAGTGCCCGAAGGAATTTTTAATGTCAGCAAACCGTTGAGAATAAAGGGATCCAAGTTCGGCATGTTAAAGATGGGTTGAGACGGGAGGTCAAGGTTCATGATACGGGGGATGTCGATGACAGGGCGGCTAGAGGAGGTTCCCAGCCGCGATTTAGCCGCCTAAGTGTGGTATTCTCTTTGCGTCAAGAGATGACATTCGACCTCCTCTCCGCTCATTCCAATTTCAAGGTCCTGAATGCGCTCGGGCAGCCCCGCCCACCATTTCAGATGTCGTGTAGTCGTTGAGATTAGTCCGACCTCCGGAACCTAGAGACTCTCCTGTGTGCGAGGGTAACCAACTCAAGATGAAGACACTTGAATCAAAAAGTCCCCGTAGCTCCAGGAGCTACGGGGACTTATTAAAATGGCAACCCGTAGGGGATTCGAACCCCTATCGCCGCCGTGAAAGGGCGGAGTCCTAACCATTAGACGAACGGGTCTTAGTCGTTGCGGACGGCGGGGAGATATAACCGCTCACGCTCTGAGGCAAGAAGGTTTTTGAACTTTTTTTCAGCCTCGCTTGCACCCCCCGTCCCACCTACATCTCCGCCATGCCGCAAATCCCCCGATTCGAGGAAATCGACTACCAAAAAACTCCCTTGGGCGACTTAATCTTGCGAAAGCGCACCGTCCTCTCGCTTGAGAATCAGGAAATCTACGAAATCATCCTGGGAAACTCCTTCCTCATGTCTTCGATGTTCACCGTCGTCGAACAAGAGCTCTCGCGATTCGGACTAGCCGCCACCAAAATATCCTTCCCGGGCGACGCCCTCGACGTCGTTGTCGGCGGCCTCGGGCTCGGCTACACCGCGCGAGCAGCCTTGGAATTCGAAGAAGTCGGCTCACTCCGCGTCGTCGATTACCTCCAGCCCGTCATCGAATGGCACGAGAAGGAATTGGTCCCCCTCGGAAAAGGGCTCAATGACGACTCTCGATGCCGCTACGTTTTGGGAGACTTTTTCGAACTCTCACTCGGCCCGGGCTACGATGAGAATATCAGCGAATTCCACGCCATCCTTCTCGATATCGATCACTCCCCCGCCCACTTGCTCACACAGGACAATGCTCGCTTCTACTCCACAGAAGGACTTCGTAAATTCGCCGACCGCATCAAACCGGGCGGCGTCTTCGGACTCTGGTCGGATGACCCGCCGGAGGAGAGTTTTTTAAAGTCACTCAATGAGGTTTTTGGATCGGTCGAATCCCACATTGTCTCCTTTCATAACCCCATCCAGGACGAGGACTTCGAGAGCACGGTTTACGTGGCCACGAAAGCCCGATAGCCTCCCGCCATGGCAAAAATCGGCGAACGCATCAAACTTCCCTACCTCCGGGAGGTCAACGCAGGTTCCTTCCTCGATGGAGGAGAACTCGGCGAACTTCTGCTCCCCAAAGGCGAACGACTCAACGACGAGCGCGAGATGGTCGAGGTCTTCATCTACCGCGACTCCGAGAACCGTCCCATCGCCACCCAAAAGATACCCATCGTCATGCCAGGAGAATTTGGCGTCATGACTCTTCTCTCCTCCAGCAACACCGGAGCCTTCCTCGACTGGGGCCTCGCAAAAGATCTCCTTCTCCCATACAGCGAACAACGCAACCTTCCCCGGATCGGACAGCCCGTCGTGGCCTTCGTCCATGTCGATGAAAAGAGCGAACGCCTCGTCGCCTCACAGCGCATCGGGAGACACTTCTCCAACGAGATGCCCTCCTATCCCGTGGGCGCGGAGGTGGACATCCTCCTCTTCGGCAAAACCGAAATGGGCTACAAGGTCATCGTCGATAACAAATACTCCGGCCTTCTCTTCGCCAACCAAGTGCATGAGAAACTCTACTATGCCGACAAGCTCAAGGGCTACGTCACGCAAGTCCGCCACGATTGGAAGATCGACATCTCACTCTACGCTCCCGGAAACGCCAAGGTCGAAGACCTTGAAGCCCGCCTCGAACTCGAACTGGAATCGCGCGGCGGCTTCTGGGACATCGACGACAAATCCCCGGCCGAGACCATCAATCGCGAACTCGGAGTGAGCAAAAAAGTCTTCAAAAAGGCGACTGGTGCGCTCTTCAAACAACGCAAGATCATTTTTGAAGACGGCGGCATCCGCTGGATCGGTTAGGAGTTACTAAAAAAATTCTCCGCCTTTACCCGGGAATGATCCGGCTCCATATTGCTCCCATCATCATGAGCAAGCTTGCCGCCCTTCCCTCTGTCGAAAAACTCGCCTCTTCTCTCGCTCCCGAAGTCGGACTCCCCCGCCCTCTCGTCAACCTCTTCGTCCGGCGCGAGATCGACCGCTTCCGCCAACTCCTCCTCGCCGACGAGGAACACTCACGCGAAGACATCGAAAAAGCGACCCGCCAAGGACTCATCGAATTTGCCAATTCCCGCCTCCAGCCCGTCATCAATGCCACCGGCGTCCTGATTCATACCAATCTCGGACGCTCGCCCCTCGGACCCCGCGCTGCCAGTGCTCTCCAAAAAATTGCGACCGGCTACTCCAATCTCGAATTCGATCTCGCCTCCGGCGCTCGTGGAAAACGAGCCGGCTACCTCGAAACCGCCCTCGCCTGCCTCCTCGAAACCGAAGCCGCGACCGCCGTCAACAACTGCGCCGCCGCCCTCGTCCTCACTCTTCGAACCCTCGTTGCCGAAGGGAAAAATGAAGTCATCGTTTCCCGCTCCGAGCTCGTCGAGATCGGTGGAGGATTCCGCATTCCCGATATCCTCGAAACCTCTGGTGCCAAGCTCGTCGAAGTTGGTGCCACCAATAAGACCCACCTCGCCGATTACGAAAAAGCGATCACGCCCCAGACCGCGCTGATCCTCAAAGTCCACCGCTCCAACTTCTACATCGAGGGCTTCGTCGGCGAACCCGGGATTCAAGAAATTGCCAAGCTCGCCCACGACCACGGCCTCCCACTCGTCGAAGACCTCGGCTCCGGAGCCATGATGAACACCGAAGAACTCGCGCCCATCGAACACGAACCCACTCCCCAGGAATGCCTCCGTCGCGGTATCGATCTCGTCATCTTCTCCGGCGACAAGCTCCTCGGCGGTCCACAATCCGGAATCATTGGGGGCCGTGCCGACCTCATCGCCGAGATCAAAAAAGAGCCCTTCTTCCGGGCCGTTCGTTGCGACAAACTCATCCTCACCACCCTGCAGGAATCGATTGACCAATACCTCGAAACCAAGGCCGATCCCAAGCAAAGCGACGTCCCCGTCCTCACCTTCCTCCGCACTGAAGTCGAGGAACTCAAAGCCCGCGCCGAAAAGATCATTGAAGGACTTCCGCAGGAAAACACCGCAATCACCATCGAGGACACCCTCGCCCGCCCCGGCGGCGGCACCATGCCCCGGAGCGAATTCCCCTCCGTCGCCCTCAAGCTCGTCCCAAAAAATCAATCCGTCCCCAAGCTCGCCAAAACGCTCCGCCTCGGACAAACCGCTCTCGTCGGCTACACCACCGACGACGCCCTCTTTCTCGACCTCCGCACCATCTTCCCCGAGACCGACCCCCAAGTAAAAGAGGCCATAGAGTTAGTCCTCGCCTAAGCGCCAATACCTGCGCGGAACCTTGGCGCCCTCGCCCCTTCTCCTTGAGCCGGTCGTCTGGAAAAGCGGGGGCAGGCCGCCCGCACTCCAAAGGACGGCCTAAACCCGGGCATGTGGGGGTTGCCGTCACCTCACCGGTAGCCGCTTGCGAATCACCATCGAAGCTCGCCCGCTTGCCTGCAGCCGCTCTTGGCGACTCATCGGAATCTCTTCAATCGGACAGGGCTGGTAACCGAGATTCTCCGTAAAATAATCGACCGCGCGAGTACTCAACGCGAAGACCCAAGGGATCCCCAGTTCACGGGCCCGTTTTTCGGCGGCCTCGACGAGAAGGTGTCCATAACCTTGCCCGCCGTGGTTTTGCTTCACGTAAAGACACGCCACCTCGGCGCATGGGGGTTCGGAGGAAGGGTGCAAGGCCACGCAGCCTACGACATTCCCATCGATCGTGAGGACTTGAAAATCTTGGAGGGTCGTTTCGATCTCCTCATACGAACGGGGAACGAGGTGAGCATCGCGCATCGAGCGTCCCACCATCGCAAGAAGCTCGGGGATATCGTCCGGACCGATCGCTCGGACGGAAAGGTAATCATCGGCATAGACCATGACCCCGACTCCTTCGTTCGAGAAAAGCTCATCCATCAAAACGCCCTGATGATTTTCATCCAGTAAGTGAACGCGCGGGATTCCACGCGCGCAGACTTCGGCAGCCCGGTGAAACAGTTCCTCCTCAGGTCCCGACCAGCGTTCCGCTTTCTCACGGGAAATGGCAGTATCCCCCTCCGCCGGCTTTGGGATGAGGGTGATCAACTTGAAAGCTCCCAATTTCCCTGCAAACGTCACCACCTCATCTCCCAAAAATGGGAGACCCGGGCTTTCGACCAGAGCCAACTGTCCCCGATTTAAAATGGCGGTGACATTTTCAGGATCGAGCGAAGCAGCCTGCCACTTCAGCTCGCCATCGATCAAAAGATGACTAATTTGGGCATCCCCACTTCCGGTGGAAATGACGACCAATTTCACGCCCACCTGTTGTAGCGCGATGAGATCGAGGAGAGCCTCGGCCAATGCCAACTCCGCCATGCGGGCAGCGTTCAACACCAACACGAAAATCTTCCCCCGGAAAGACGGCACGTATTGGAGAACTGCTCGAACGTCACTCTGCACGGCGGGAAGATAGAAAGCCCGCCCCTCTTAAGCAAGACGAGACGCTACTTGCGGGAAAACCGCTTTTGCACCGAAAAAAAGACGACCCAGAGAATCCCTATCATTAAGCCCGTTACCGCGAACCAATCACCAAAAGCAGCGTAGAGGGTCATCCCTCCCTCGGCCGGAATATAAGCGGAAGCGAGGAGGTACCCGCGGTGGAAATGGCTTCCATCTTCATCGACGAGGCTTCGCTTTTCGCGCGTGTAGGGATCAGTCAGGGCACCTGCTGCCGAGACAATTCCGGTCACGCCACGATTCGCCGAACGGACCATGGGACGACGGAGTTCGATGGTGCGGAAGAGAGCATTTCGAAAGTGTTGTGCCGCTCCCTCGCTCTCGCCGAACCAACCATCGTTGGTGATATTGACAAGGAGCTGGGGCTCATTACGGACAAACTTGCGCGTGACCCGCGGCACCGTGTCCTCGAAGCAAATCGAAGGGATCATGCCCACTTCGACGTCATTCACCTGGAATCGCAAAGGCTCAAAACTCTGGCCGGGCGTGATGCCGTTGCCAAACTCGACCCCCGCGGCATCGCGGTAAAGAGCGCGTAAGAAAGGGAGATCGGGAATGAATTCCCCAAGAATGACGAGGTGGTGTTTTTGATAACTCGCGCGCTTTCCCTCCCCGGCATCGGCGATGAAGGAATTGTAAACCTGCGACTCAGGGTCCATGGGATTGTCACCCGTGTATTCATTAATCCCAGTGACAAAAGTGAAGTCTCCCAGCCCAGTCACGTAGTCAAAAATGCTTTCAATTCCCGGTCCACCCTTGCTCAATCCATCTTGACTGAGTTTTAGAAAATCCGGCAGGCAGGCTTCCGGCCAGACGACGAGATCAGGATAATCAATGCCCACCACAACCTCCTCGGAATCTGTCGTTTGCAATGCCACGCCGGCATCGATCTCGGCTTGCTCGATTCCTTTTTCAGTCAGCTCGATGAAGCCATCGACCGTACGTTGAGCACTCCAAGCAGGATCTGGAACCCCCGCTTTCTGGGGAATGTTTTGCTGCATCAGAAGAACGCGCGCTTCAATTTTAGGGGCATTCGTCACTGAAGTGAGCCGGGTCGTCCCAACAATGAACGCGGCCATCACCACCAAAAGCGCTCCCGCAAAATCCCAATGGAGCATCTTGACCTCGCCCAACCTGAACTGCTGATAAAAGCGACGGGCCGTTTGCACCGCCACCACGCTAAGGAAGACCGGGAGGAAGGCCAAGCCGATGACGCCGACATACTCGGCATTTTGAGCGAGGATGAGGTTGGTGGCGAAGGTCACGCCGAGGCCATTCCAGCCGAATCCAGTCATCAAGATCCCGCGGACCCACTCGAGCCCGCACCAAAAGCCACCGAGTAAAGCCGCGTAGCCGAGACTCCGGGCCATCTCACGAAAGCGGGCCGGGATAGTCCGGGTCGCGGCAAATCCCCGTCGCCATGGATTGGCCACGGTGGCGGCGAAGGCTCCGAAAAAGCCAAAGTAGAGCGAGAGGTAACACGAAAGCGCGACCGTGCCGGGCCAAGTCACCGAGCCGAGCCATTTCAGATTGATGACCCAGAAGGCCATGCCTGAAACCCAAGCGAGCGCGAAGCCACGGAGGCCGCGCTTTTTGGGAGCAGTCGTCCAAAGCAGCGGCAAGAGAACCCACATCCACCCCCAGACCAACCAGGACTCATCGAAGGGAGTAAAGGACATTGCGAGCGCTGCTCCGCAAGCAGCCGCGCCGAGAGTTCTCAATAAAAATGGCATTATCCCATGCGCTCGTAGGCGTCTTTTTTGAGGCTGGTCCAGAGGGAATCGAGCGAAGCCTCGACGGTCTCCTTCGACTCTCCTTTTCCGAAGAGGTAGTATTTGATCTTGGGCTCGGTGCCGGAGGGGCGCACCGCGAAACGGCGGCCGTCGGCGAGATCGACAAAGAGCATCGCAGCCTCAGGAATTTCGTCGCCTTCTTGATCATAAAAGCCTCCTTTGGCGTAATCCTTAACCGCAGTGGCGGCGGAGCCATCGATCTCCTTCGGCGGATTCGTGCTGTAAGATTCTACAAGCGCTGCGATCTTCCGCGCCCCTTCGCCACCTTCCATGACGAGCGATTTTCCCTGCTCCAAATAGACTCCATATTCGGCCCAGACTTGGTCACGGAGCCCCGCGATGGTGGTCCCTTCACTCATCGCAAAAGCGGCGAGTTCGGCGAACATCACGGCGGCGGCATTGCCGTCCTTGTCGTGCACAAAATCGGAGGCGAGGTAGCCGTAGCTTTCCTCTCCGCCGAAGACGAAGAACTTGGAATACTCCAAACGGAGCTTGCGGCTCTCTTCTTCGGTCAGGCTACGATAGTCGCCCTTTTTGGTCTCAGGAATGGCGTCCTCATACTTCTTGAGTTTTGCCGCAATATATTTAAATCCGGTCAAAGTATCGACTACGCTAATCCCGTATTTTTCAGCGACAGCACGTTGCAATTCAGTTGTCACGAGGGTTTTAACCAAAACCGCGCGACTCCGGTTACTCTCAGTGAGCCAGCCGAGCTCAAACATGCTCTTAATACGATACCAGCCAAGTAAGGAACCGATCTGGTTCCCTGTTAATAACTCCATTTTCCCTTCGCCATTGCGGACCGCGACCCCCATCCGGTCGCAGTCAGGATCGGTCGCGATGACGGCATCAGCACCGACCTCTTCCGCCAGCTCGATGCCCATGGCGAGCGCAGAAGCGTTCTCGGGATTGGGTGATTTGACCGTCGGAAAACGCCCA
This sequence comes from Akkermansiaceae bacterium, assembly GCA_047629805.1. GTDB lineage: Bacteria > Verrucomicrobiota > Verrucomicrobiia > Verrucomicrobiales > Akkermansiaceae > SW10. The sequence continues at coordinate 7,742 of JBLHUR010000173.1, forward strand.
TCTCCCCCATCCTGCTCAGGCACCGTAATGACTTCAAATCCGAGTTCGCGGAGCATGGGAACGATGATGATTCCGCCGGTGCCGTGGAGGTTGGTGTAAACAACCTTGGCCTTGCGACCTTCGAGCAGATCGGGACGAAGCAAAGTGGTGCGGAGTTTATCCATGTAAATCCGGTCCATTTCCTCGCCGAGGATCGTGAGCTTGCCTTGCTCGGATTCCGGAAGGGATTCGTAGTCCTCGCTTTTAAGGGCGTTGACTTCAGTGATCACGCTAGTCGCGGCTGGCTCGACAAGCTGGCCCCCGTCATCGATGTAAGCTTTGAAGCCATTGTCATGGGCGGGATTGTGACTGGCGGTGAGGCAGACGCCGGAAGTGGCGCGAAGGTGGCGAATCGCGAAGGAAATCTGCGGCGTGGCGCGCTCTGCCTCGAAGAGGTAGGCATCGCAACCGAGATCGGTGCAAACTTTGGCGCAGGTTTCGGCGAAGTCGCGAGAGAAATGGCGCGTGTCGTGACCGATCACAAGCGAAGGCTTGCCCTCACCCGTGAAGCTCTTACGGGCGTAGGTCACAAGACCAATCATGGCTCGCTTCAGATTGAAAAAGTTCATCGATGCCGTGCCGACACAGGGATGCTCGGGACGCCCGAGAGGACCACCCTCACCTTGCTCGGCGGCGGTCACGATTTTGCCAACGGTGCGTCCACGGAGACCACCGGTGCCGAAAGCCATCGTTTTGAAGAAGCGGTCATCGATTTCCTGCCACGCCTCAGCCTTGAGTAGCTCAGTGATGGCAGCGGCTCCAACCGGCGAGGATGTCCCTTGCAAGTAGAGTTCAATATTGCCACAGGCTTCGGCAGAGACATCGCCGTTTTTCACGGCTTCATCGAGAAGGGATTTCCATTCGCTCATTTCGATGGGGATGCTAGAACGGCGGCGCGCAATGTCCAACCCTCGCCTACAAGAAATCATCACAAACTCCCTTAAAAAGCGGGAATCACTCAAAAACGGATCGACCAATCTTATCCGACTCATCGATAGCGAAGGTGACGAGCTGCGTGGGAGCATTCTTGAAAGCTATGGCGAAGGCTGGATGATCTCGACCTCCGGAGCGGGGCTGAATCGGGAACTGCGAGATCTCTTGTCGAGTTTTGGCAAGCCGCTCTATTGGAAACGACTTGACCAGCATCAGAAGGAGTCGCCCGTGCATCTCAGTGGGTCGAAAATGCCGGAGTTTTTTACAGGAGTGGAAAACGGGCTGAAATGCCGGCTCTCGTTTCAGTCGGGTTATTCACAAGGAATTTTCATTGATCAGCGAGATAATCGTGCTGCTCTCAAAGCAACGGTAAAGCCGGGGCAGACTGTTTTAAACACCTTTGCTTACACCGGATTTTTTTCCATCGCAGCGGCGGCAGCGGGAGCGGTGACTTCGACGCTCGATCTCTCGCAGGTCTATCTCGACTGGGCTCGCGAGAATTTTCGACTGAATGGAATGTCGCCCGAGGATCATTACTTTTGCAAAGGCGATACCTTCCACTGGCTCCGACGCTTTGCGAAGCAGGGTCGCCAATTCGACTACATTGTCCTCGATCCCCCGACCTTTTCGCGGGATGACAAAGGGAAGGTTTTTCGAGTCGAGAAGGATTACGGAACGCTCTTTGATCTCGCAGCATCGTGCCTAAAACCAGGCGGGAGAATCCTAGCCTGCACCAACTTTAGAGGGATGAGCACCCGGGAATTCATGGATCAGCTAAAAGGAGCTGATTTGAAGGCGGTGGATATGCCGGAGGACTTTACGGACGCAGCGTATTTGAAGTCAGTCTGGGCACGATTTCCTTAAAAAAGCCGCACTCCGAACGGAGGGCCGCTTTTAAAAAAAATTAAGGGGCAGGAATTAACCTCCGATTTGGGTGCCGCCCTGGAGCGTGGCTCCCTCTTCCATGCTGAGAGTTTTGGTTTTGATGTCGCCTTTGAGGAAGGACTTTTCCTTCAGTTCGCAACGCTCGGAGGTGATGGTGCCTTCGACACGACCGTAAAGCTTTACCTCACCGGCTTTGACGTCGCCTTTGATATTGGCGTTCTCGGCGATGGTTACCTTCCCTTTATCGGAAATGATTTCACCGTCGATTTTACCGTCGATGATCATGTCGTTTGAAAATCTGATCGATCCGGTGATTTCGATCCCCTGAGTCAGCACGTTGGTTGCGTTGGCCATAATGTTGCCAAGACTTGAGCAGCTTTCGCAGCTACTGGCAATGCCATTTTTTGGAAAGCTTTTGACAAAGTGGCCCGCAGGGTGGACCCCTTGGACGTGAGTTTTGCCACCAAGTTTGATTCGCTCATGAAGGAGCCAACTTCCCTCATGCGCCGCTTTCGCAAGTTGCTCGATCCTAAGACGGATGGAGAGCTGGAAGCGATGGCGCGACGAAGCCAAGCGATCACGCGACGGCACTTTGGGAAGACGATGCGCCTTTTTGCGCCTCTCTACCTTTCGAACGAGTGCGTGAACAACTGCCAGTATTGCGGATTTTCACGAGACAATCCCATTTTCCGGACCACCCTCACAGTTCCCCAAGTGGTGGCGGAGGCCATGCATCTTTACGATCAGGGCTTCCGGAACATCCTCCTGGTGGCGGGTGAACATCCCAAGTTTGTTTCAGACGGTTACTTACAAAAATGCATCGACGCGCTGAAGGCCATGATCCCAACGATCGGTATCGAGGTGGGCCCGATGGAGGACGACCAATACGGCGAACTCGTCGGGCACGGAGCCGAGGGCCTCATTGTTTATCAAGAGACCTACGAGCAAGAAGCTTACGAGGTTCTTCACACCTCGGGGCCAAAACGTAAATTTCACTGGCGGCTTGACTGCCCCGAGCGGGCCTATGCGGGAGGATTTCGGAGGATCGGAATCGGGGCTCTTTTTGGTTTGGCCGAGTGGAAATATGAAGCAATCGCGCTGGCTACCCATCTTGACTACCTGATGAGGCATTGTTGGAAGGCGAACTTTTCCATCGCCTTTCCCCGGATGCGTCCGCACGCCGGGAATTATCAATACACACCCGACTCCAAATTATCGCTCGACGACCGGAGTCTGGTGCATTTGATCACCGCTTTTCGGATGTGCTTCCCGCAAGTGAGCATCGTGCTGTCGACCCGTGAACCAGCCGAACTTCGTGATTCACTTTTCGGGCTAGGCATCACTCATATTTCAGCAGGCTCGCAAACCGATCCCGGCGGCTACACCGGCGCGGGGACGGACGATCTTCACCTCACCGTGAAGGGGCGCCGGGTCGAGCTAGAGGAAAAGGCTTCCACCGATCGCGCGACGGGGCAATTTGAGATCGATGACAAGCGCTCGGTCGGAGAAATCGCGCGACTTTTAAAAAACCAAGGATTTGATCCTGTTTGGAAAGACTGGGATCCCGCCATTCTCGCGACATCATGAAGCTGATCATCAACGGCGAAATCCGCGACTTTGAAAAATCGCTCACCTTGCGGGCCCTCCTCCATGAGTTGGGCTTGGCCGAGAAGCCAGTCGTGGTCGAGCTGAACCGCGAAGCGCTCGCGCCCTCGGAATTTGAGAGGCGCGAATTGGCGGACCGAGATCAGCTGGAGATCATCACGATCGCCGCTGGCGGGTAACTTTTTTCCAGGAGTTTGTCGGACTTAGGACGATTCGTGTAAAACGTTTTAGAATTTGAGAGCAAGTCGTGATGACTGAACTGAGTGTATGGGAATACGCGCAGAGAAGTCACTGCGATTTGATCCAAATGATAAAATGAATTTGCCGGATTGGACAAGTCCGACAGACTCCTAGCGTCCGTCTTCTGATATCGGAGGCACCACGACCTCCCCCGGTCTTACCCCGGCAGGCTGACCTCCGGGTTGGCTTGGTTGCACTGCTGAGTTTTGTGCCGGAGTGCGAGACTCGTTATCCTTTTTCATAACGGTCAGGACGAGGACCCCGATCACGATGATGAGACAGAAGAGAAAAATGCCCTGCATAATGGCCATGTTCCGCTGTAAACGGACCATCGTATCACTCACTTTTTCCTCGGCACTTTGCACGTTCTGGAAGAGATTTTCCATGCGGATATCAGAATCGCGCATCCGTTCCTGGACACGGTCGAAGGTCTGCATGGTAGCCTTGCTGGTATCGTCCATTCCTTTGAGAGTCGTATTAAAGCCCTCCATAGAATTGGCGAGCTTTTCATCCTTGAAGCTGTGATGCTTCATCTGCCCGTGAATTTCCTGTAAGGCCTCACCCACCGTGTGTTGGGATTTGCTAAAGCTTTCGAGTCCCTTCATGGCCTCGGGAAGATGGGCCAGGGAGTCTCGCAGGATCACGTTATTTTCATTCTGCGATTCGAGCTGGCCGCGAATCGCGCGGACAAGGTCAACCATTTCCACATATCCATCCGAGATACGAGCGAGTTGCTCGTCACGCTGGGAGGAACGTCTCCAGAAAGCCCACTTGCTAACTGCTTTGGTAGAAGAGCCAGGTTGGGAGAGTGAGGTGGATTTTTTCTCGTTCGAGGAGACGACTTCCATTTCCTCGGCCTTGGGTTTGATCTGAACGGGCTCGGAAACGGGAGTTGACCTACTCTGTTCCTCCTTTTTGACCTCAGGTTTGGGATCATTGAGGGGCGGAAGCGGGAGAGTTTTTTTCAACGCATCCTCGGACTCGGGATCGCTCTTCTTTGGGGCAATTTTCCCGAGAGCGGGCTGAACAGGCTCCGCTTTGGGCACGCTCGGAGCTACCGTGGCAGGCGCTTTGTTGATCTCTGGTTTTTCGGGTCCCTTGGACACGAGAGGCCCGCCGATCGCAGCCTTTTTTGGGGAGAGAGACGCGGGAGACTCTTTCGACGTCTCCGCGGATTTGGGATCGCTCTTCTTCGGGCCGATTTTCCCAGGAGCGGGCTGAACAGGCTCCGCTTTGGGCACGCTCGGAGCTACCGTGGCAGGCGCTTTGTTGATCTCTGGTTTTTCGGGTCCTTTGGACGCGAGAGGTCCGCCGAT
>JBLHUR010000174.1:0-12550 GCA_047629805.1 Akkermansiaceae bacterium
TCCCCGCTCCCGAAAACTGAGACATCCTCCACATCATCCGGCGAAAGGCCTCCTTCTCGGTCGGCCCAAAGAGAAACTCCCCATTGACCGTCCGAGACATCACATGAAAGCAAGCCGGGCCCTTCTCAGGCTTCATCCGCCGCCTGTTCGAAAACCCCTTCGGCCGATGAATTGGCCCCAAGTATTTTCCCGTTTTCATCTCCGCCAGCTCAAGCGCCACTCCTTGGGAGGGCTCGAGGCTTTATTCTTAAGGGCTTCAGTTTCCATAGAAGCACTCTACAAAACAGCCAAACAGAGGTCGGATCTTTTCGGTCTGCCAGGCATATTTTTTATGAGAGTAAAAGGTGGCCAGGGACTCCAGTGAGGCAAAAAAGTTTGAGGAACGGAAGCTAGGGCGGTAGCATTTTGTCCGCGAAGGCAGCTCAAATTCCCGAAAAAAGACAAGCGATGAAGGCGTTTTATAAGGATTACGCTACGTTATATTTCGGGACGAAGATGCCGAGAACGCTGGACTGTTCAATGGTAAATCTGCCCCAGATCTGCTGATTTAATGGGTTTTTGATTTGCCGACGCTACAATGATTGAGAGCTTTTCTATTTAATTATGCCTGGCATACTTTTTATGGATCACCTCCTCTTTTACCCCTGTCTCGTGTCCTTCTTTAGGGTGATGGTCTCCTTCCTCGTGGCGTTGGCCACATCACGATAAATGGCACAGAAAAAAATGAGACTTTTTTGGCTTCGGCTCCGTGGTATCCTCCAAACTGGATCATTTAGACAATGAAACCAATCCCCTTTCACTAAATTCATGAAATCAACCTTTTCACTGCTGTTGTCCATAATGGCGATTGCCACCTCGTGCGCGCAGCAAATGGCCTTCTCCCTGGCTCCGCAGACGCCAGCCTCGAGCGACGATTTACGGCTCACTATTTCGCAGGAATTCGAGAGCACATGCTATACTACCTCGGCCAGCTTCGAGAGGGTTGGGAACACGATCAATGTGGAGATCGAATCCAGAGCATCAGGGGAAATCTGTCTTCCGGCTTTTTTCCCCCAATCAGCGACCGTCAATCTGGGTAAACTGAAGACTGGGACCTACCAGGTCAACGTGACTTGGATTGGCGCGCCCAGCTGGGGAAGCAAGGCCGGAGTTTACTCATTTGACGTACCCGCTTCCGCCCCGACCCTCGAGTTGTTCATGTTCGAGCCAATCGGGCTTCGATTTGAGAGCGCGGTGGATGTAACCTACCAGTTACAGTGGTCGACCGACCTGGAATCTTGGTTCGACCTCGGCGGAGTCATCGCCGGGACCGGCGGTGAAATTATTGCTAACGACCTCATGGAGCCTGACCCGACGAGGTTTTACCAGGTCAAGCTGGTTACCCAGGATGATCCCGTTTTGCGCGACTTCCTCAGCGCGCGTAGCACCTGGCGCAGCGCCGGAATTGACGATTACACGATCGAGGTCAGCTGGGGGAGTTCGTGGTTCTTCTGGCGCGGGATCGTCACAGTCCGCGACAACGAGATCATCTCCGCGGTCCCGATCGAAACGAATTACCTGGAGCCCCCCGCCCAGCGAACGATTGATGACTGGTTCGACCATTTTGAATCGTTCCTCGACCCGAGAGCCGACCGAATCGATGTCACCTACGACCGGGACTTCGGCTTTATCATGTCCGCTTTCATTGACATTGATCTCTTGATCTCTGACGAAGAGCAGAGTTGGACGATCCTCGATTTCCAGCCGCTGCCGTGAGTTTCCTCCCCTGGCGGGAGGTTCGGATTTCAGAGGGATTTGTCATAATGCGCAGATGCCCGATGATCAACAATCACCCGGAGACCGAGTGCCCTTCCTGGAGATTTTTCCCTCCCAGAACCAGGCCCGTAATATGCCTGGCAGATTAATTCGAGGAACTGGCTCAAGTCTCCGCCGATCTGGATATCCCGTTGCTTTGCTACGGACTCCGGACCAACTTTCAAGGGAACCTCTTCCCCGGCAGTGCCGCCTTGCTCGGATGGACCGACACTCTCACCGAGCTCAAGACGATTTGCCTCTGTGGCTCCAAGGCCACCATGAATCTCCGCACTGATGAGAAGGGGAACGCGATCAAAGAAGGATCTCAAGTCGAGATCGGCGGCAACGAGCGCTCTGTCGCGATGTGTCGAAAGCATTTCCGCGAAGCGATGCAGTAAAAGTTTCATCCCCATTGATGAAGCCGGTGGCTTCGGCGGCAGAGGCGCGGGCACTGAGGAGGAGAAGGGGGAGGCTGACAATGGTTGTAACGAAGATGGCGAGAACGATGGACTGTTCATTGGTAAATCAGCCCCAGACCTGCAGATTCAATGGGTCTTGAATTTGCCGAAGCTACAATGATTGAGAGCTTTTCTCTTTAATTATGCCTTGCTTATTTTTTGTTTTACTCGCGAAGTTCGGGCTTTCATTTATCCAACTTTGATAGCTAAAATCCAAGGGTGACAATCCGAATTTCGATCCTGCTCAGCTCGTTGTTCCTCATCGAGACGATGAGTGGGCAACTGAAAATCCACTCCCTTCTCGGTTTGGCCGAGGTCAAAGTGGATGCATCATGGAAGCGAGAAGGACCTCGAACAGGGATTGTGGGAAATCGTTTCGTCACGCCCACCTTTTTCGCCAAAGAAAACACCGATCCACCGAGCGTTGTCATGTTGACAATAGTGGACAGTCCACGTGAGGCCCTAAGTCTGGGAAAACCTGACCAAATGGCAAAAGCCGACTCCAAGCTCTTGCTTGTCACCATTGTCCCCAAGAATCCCAAGGAGGGAAAACTCCAAGTTGGAGAAATCAAGGTCAGGGAAGAACGCAAGCAGGGTCGCACTCGCTGGATCTACACTCGGAGAGTGACCTTTCCCGGAAACGACGACTTCACAATAACTGGTGTGATCTGGAAAACGGAGCGCAGAATCTACTTCGCAACCACAGCCTTTGCCGAAAATCCCTTGGATCGGTTGGACGTCTTCTATCAGAACTGGAAGGAATCCACTCGAGCCGATGAGATTTACGCCGAGTCCTACCGCAATCGCGATCAGTTTCTCAATGAAGAACAAAAAGCTAAGCTCAAAAAAACCTTGATAGGAGAGTGGGCCGGAAATTTGCAACTCATAGGCCTTCAGGAACAACTAGATCAGGAAGATAAACCCGAGACCCGAAAACAACAGAAACTCGTCTAGGAGCACACAGAATCCCGAAAAATGCGCCTAATTTATCACAAGCTCCTAACCCCCGAGCAGCGTAAAAAGTTCGACGCGTCCATGAAACGCCGCATGGCTAAGTAGCTGTCGCTTATAGCCCCTCACCTAAGAAAATTTCTACGAAGCTAAGTTTGAGATTTACAGCCCCCTTTGTTTGAAAACGCATCATCGTAATATGCCTGGCAGACAAATTGCAAAGGGGAGATCGATGACAAGCTCGAGAAAATTTTCCGGAAAATGCAACAAATCTCTTCCTGACCCCTTTCTCACTTTCTCTAAAATTGTTTCTCAAATTGAAAAACATTAAATTGCGAAAACGAAACTCTTAAGGTAGTTTCCAGTCATGAAGACGATTAGCGTCAGGGAAATGAAAGCCAGTTGGAGCGAGGTCGAAGCCCAGGTCCGCGCGGGCGAAGAATTTGAAGTCCTCAATCACGGTAAGCCCACGGTCCGTATCATCGCCGCCTCACCGCGTCGTGTCCTCCAATGGGACGACCACCTGGTAACCGCATGTGAAAGCAAAGGCCACAGCGCTGAAGAAACAGTAAGGGCGGACCGAGACGGTAGATTTTAGAAATGATCTATCTCGATACCAGCGCTCTCCTCAAGCTCTACCTCCGCGAGAAAGGCAGTGAGGAAGTCCACGAGATCGTCACCTCGCAAGACTTTCCCCTCCCCGTATGGGAACTTCAAGAGATGGAGCTCATCAATGCGCTCCATCTCAAAGTCTTCTGGAAAGAGTTGAGCCAAAAAGACTGCAACGCTCAACTCGCCCACTTCAATTCAAGGAAATCGCGGGGACTTTACTTCTTCCCCGAAATCCGCCGACCGCAGCTCCAGAAAGACTTCCGGGATCTCGCAAAACGGACTCCCAAGATCGGCTGCCGCACCCTCGACATCATGCATGTCGCCTGCGCCCTGCAATTAGAAATCGCGAGATTTGTCACCTTCGACGATCGCCAGAGGAAGCTCGCCAAACTCGCTGGGCTCCCACTCACTTGAGTGAGAACGACTCCTAATCCCCGGCTCGATCTACGCCATTCTACTGAGCCCCACCCCGTCATAAAATCACTACGCACAAAGGGATTGAGTCGTTTGTCGTCGTTGTATGCCTGAAGTATTTTTTGCAAGGCCACCATGAATCTCCGCGCTGATGAGAAGGGGAACGCGATCAAAGAAGGCTCTCAAGTCGAGATCGGCGGCAACGAGCGCTCTGTCGCGATGTGTCGAAAGCATTTCCGCGAAGCGATGCGGTAAATGGTTCATCCCCATTGATGAAGCCGGTGGCAGGGGTGGAGCAGACAGTGAAAGGATAGGTATTATGGGGTAGAAATAGGCGCTTAGGACTCCTCACACCCTTATTCTGCGGAGAACTCGACCTCTATTTTATGCCAGGCATAGTTCTGGATACTGAAAAATGAAAAGCAAAACGCGAAGCGCGTAAAAAGGCTCGCGAAGAAGCGAAATCGAACAAGTCGGGTGAGTAGGCGCGGCAGTGAATCCCGCAGCTCATCTGATACAACTTGCCTCTTCCGGCATTGCGGGTCGTGCTGTTAGGAATTTGCTTTTGGGATTGAGTTCCAAAGAGCTTCGTTGAAGGGAACAGAGGGAGTGAAAGGCGGTTGCATGTGTTTGGCGTTTCGTTAGAATGAGGTCTGCGGATTTCCATTTTTGCTGCCGGGACACTTATTGCGACATCGATACTCACCGCTGCTGAGTTGGTCAATTTGGCTGGTGACTGGTCTTTGACGGAGTTTGCGACGCCCTCCCGGCTGCGCGAAACGTATTATAATACCGTGACCGAGGAGACTCGAACGAGCCTGGATTCATTAGAATTTGCGCAGACGAGTGAGATCTTGGTGGATGTTTTTTATCCGGATCCAGCTTCGGTTACCAGCCGGAGTTTTGTCTTGGATATTGAAGGGGTCGCGACCGGCGGGGAAACGGGAGAGGTTCTGCGCGTGAGTAATAACAGACTTGTTTATTACGACGGTGAGGACCTTTCCAATCTTTATACCAATTCGACCGGAGATGTGATTCTAGCCAATTCGGGAGAAGAAGATCAGCAAGTTTTGTCGATTGGTCTACGGCAACCGACTTCGTTGGTGGCTGCCGATATCGTGGGAGGATGGACTCTCCTTTCGATGATTTCTCCCAACGACATTTCTAAGAACGTGATCGATGACCGTTTGGTGGATGTGTTTTTCAGGCAAGATCCAAGTATTTCCAAAATTGCTGTTGAGATTGCCGCCGGAGGTGCTCTTTCGCTTGATGGCGAGGTGTCAGGAACGTTTTCCATTGAGGGGAATTCGGGGAGTGCGCAATTGGGGCCGCAGACTATTGCTTTTCAGCTGAATGCTTCCCGAAACGTTATGACAGGAAGAATGGCCGATGATGATGAAGAGGAAATTTTGGTTATGGTGAAAACCCCGTCGACCTTGGCAACTGCTGATTTACAAGGGACCTGGAGTCTCTCCACGTTCCGGATGCCCTCGGTTTTGACCGAGACTTATTACAACACCACGACAATGGAGAACCGCCAGGGAGATAGTGATGACTTTGCCGGCCCTAATGAGATTCTTGTCGATATGTTTCATCCCACCTCTTTCAAGACCCAGAGATATGAGCTTCAGGTTTCATCCTCCGGTGCTTTCACTGGGGTCGATTCGGGAGGAACGATGACCGGAAATTCCGATGGTACAGTGACCGTTGATGTGGACGGGGACCTGACTTTTTATCCGAACACCGATAAAAATTTCATGATTGGTCAGACCGCTGGCGAGGATGACCAAGAGTTTTTGGTGATGATTAAGACCTCGGATTCCATCATCACTGATTTAGAGGAAAAGGCGGATTTGGTTTCGATAAAAAGACCAGGGAGTGGTTTTGTGTTAAATTGGAATGCTGGCGAGGGTTTGATTCTCGAGGAATCAAGTGCGTTGGACCCGGCTCTCTGGGTTGAATCGCCCGAAGGCTCGGCAAATGGGTCGGCTCTGATTGAGACCTCGTCTGCTCCAAGACGCTTCTTCCGAATTGCCGAGAAGATAGAAGAGTAGGGGGAACGCGGATCTCCTTTTTCAGGAGCCCTTGTAGCTTTTCAGGGACTGCCGAGATCGGGGCAATCGCCAATCCGCGATTTTTACGCGGTCCTGCACATCTGCGAATGATTTCTAATTCGCGTGCGAGTTTCTGCGACGGTCTTTTGGCCGCTTATGATCAGGAAAATGACGTTCCGTTTTTGGGCATTGATTTGTCCAGCTTGTGAAACCAGCATTTCGCATGACTCGATTTCAGAAGCTCGTATCCCTCCTGGCTCTTGCCGTTCCCGCAGCTTCAGCTGCCGAAACGCTCGTTTACCTCGGAACCTATACGCGTGTCGGCAGCAAAGGGATCTACCGTTCGACGCTCGATGAAGCAAGCGGCGAACTGTCCGATCCGGTGCTCGCGGCGGAGCTGGAGAACCCGTCCTTCCTCGTTGTCAGTCCGGACCAAAAGTATCTTTTCGCCGTTTCCGAAAACGCAAAGTTCAAAGGCGAAGAGGGGGGCGGCGTCAGTTCGTTCGCGATTGGCAAAGACGGCGGATTGACGCTCATCAACCAAGTCAACTCCGGTGGCGGCGCGCCCTGTCACATTTCAACCGACCCCGAAGGCAACAGCGTCCTGGTTGCGAACTACATGGGTGGCAGTACCTCAAGTTACCAAATTGAGGCCGATGGAAAGCTCGTTTCGACAGCTGCCGGCGGATTCATCCAGCATGAAGGCCAGGGCGCTCAGCTGCCGCGTCAGGCCTCACCGCATGCGCACTCGGTGAACGTCGATCCGTCCGGGAAACGTGCGTTTGTCGCGGATTTGGGCTTGGACAAAGTCCTCATCTACAAACTCGACACCGCTGCCGGAACGATTGCGCCAAACGACCCGCCGTTTCTTAAATTGCCGGATGCGACCGGGCCACGACACTTCTCGTTTCACCCGAGCGGCAAGTGGGCCTACACGAACCTGGAGATGTCGCTCCAGGTCGCCGCGTTGAGCCACGATCCCGAAACAGGCGCGCTCGAAGTCCTGGAAATCGAATCGACCGTGCCGGATGGAACGGAGCGCAAAGGCAACAGCACGGCCGAGTGTTTGGTGCATCCGACAGGAAAGTGGGTCTACGTTTCCAACCGCGGTCATAACACGATCGCCGCGTTCGCCATTGACCAGGAAACCGGAAAACTCGACTTCATCGAGCGCGAATCCACGCAGGGCGAGATTCCGCGAAATTTCGGCATCGATCCCAGTGGCAAATTTCTCATCGCCGGCAACCAACGCTCCAACAATGTCGTCGTGCTCAAGATCAATCAGGACACTGGCTCTCTGGATCCAACCGGCCATGAAATCAAAGTTCCGGCCGCCGTTTGCATTCGTTTCTTAAAGCGTTAAGCAGGTTGCCGGCTGCTCGGAGTTTTCTTTTGGGATTTGAGTTACTTAGGGCTTCGTTCCCCGACGGTCATGCGGCACCCATGGGCATTTCACCCGGCCCACTCCCTTTCGGGCGCCTCACCACAAGGAAAAATCACTCGTAAATGATACCCCTTGCTTGTCACTCTTGGGATAAAGTGAAAAATGGGGAAGCGCGCAGGGTTTTCAACTCAGCGGCCCTCAAGTCTCAGGATTCTCACGATTTTCAAAATGGCAAAACTCTACTTTTACTACTCCGCGATGAATGCGGGCAAGAGCACCAACCTCTTGCAATCGAGTCACAACTACCAAGAGCGCGGGATGAAGACCCTGCTCCTGACTCCCGGAATTGATCAACGGGCGGGCATCGGGAAAATTGCTTCTCGAATCGGCCTCGAAGCTGATGCCCGGACCTTTCATCAGGACGACGACTTGCATGTCCTTGTCGAAGCAAGTGAGGATGATCCGGCTCTTACTTGTGTGGCTTGTGTCCTCATCGATGAAGCCCAGTTTTTGACTCGTCCGCAAGTGGAGCAACTGGCTCAAGTCTCCGACGATTTGGATATCCCGGTGCTTTGCTACGGACTACGGACTGACTTTCAAGGGAACCTCTTCCCCGGGAGTGCCGCCTTGCTCGGATGGGCCGACACTCTCACCGAGCTCAAGACGATTTGCCACTGTGGCTCCAAGGCCACCATGAATCTCCGCACGGATGAGAAGGGGAACGCGATCAAAGAAGGATCTCAAGTCGAGATCGGCGGCAACGAGCGCTATGTCGCGATGTGTCGAAAGCATTTCCGCGAAGCAATGCGGTAAATGGTTCATCCCCATTGATGAAGCCGGCGGCTTCGGCGCCAGAGGCGCAGGCACTGAGGAGGAGAAGGGGGAAGGCGCTCGGGCTACGCGGGGAATGTCCCCATCGGAGGCCCCTTTCCCCGGACCACCCGAGGAAGTTCTCAAGCAAGCGTGAGTCGAGCAGACGGTGAAAGGGTAGCGAAAATAGCCAAAAAATTGGGAATTACTCAGGCATTACCGTGAATTAGCGTCTCTTAGATCTATGATTCACGATAATGGTTGTATTTACCGTGAATTCAGGCTGTATTCCTGATATGGGCAATGTCTCACAAATTTTTAGCCACCTTCACGACCTGCAGAGGCGCTACCATGAGGCGAAATTGGGGAAAGAGTCCTTACTCGCCTTGATTTACGAAACAGAAGTCGCTGAACAGGTCTACAACTCCAATGCCATCGAGAACAGCACCCTCTCACTGTCAGAAACCGAGAAAGTCCTTCGGAAAATCAATCTTGATCGCTTCATCACCGAGCGAGAGCTCTTTGAAGCGAAGAATTTAGCCCGTGTCGTGGAATACATCGACAAAAAGGCCAAAGAAAAAGAACTCTCAATCGATGTCATTCTCCTGCTTCATAAAATGCTCATCAGTAATATTCGTGACGATATTGCGGGAAGACTGCGGAATTTAGGCGAATGGGTGAAAGTCGGGAGCCATCTTGCGGCCGATCCCACTCAGCTCGAAAAATTACTGCACGGGATGCTGGTCACTTACCAAACGAGTGGGCAGGAACACGTCATTAAGCGCATTGCCCGTCTCCATCTCACCTTCGAGCACATCCATCCCTTCGTCGATGGAAATGGTCGTATTGGGCGTGTGCTCAACAACTACCTTCTCATCCGTGAAGGCCATGTTCCGATTAACATTAAATTCATTGATCGTAGCCTCTACTACGATGCTTTTGAGGCATTCGATCAGAACGACACCACCAAGATCATGGAGCAGATCGTTGGCAAGGCCCTCAGTAATTCTTATCATAAAAGGTTAGCCTACCTGGAGGGGAAGACGATTCTGCCTTTGGCCGAATATGCGAAGAGAGAAAAACTCTCGCTCCCAAATCTCACGAACAAAGCCAATCGTCAGACGATTGAAGCATTTTGGGAGCGTGGCATGTGGAAAATCGGCTGCTGAACCGTGCTCTATTGAAGGCCCCCTAGGATGCCCCCCAGTTTTCCCACGCGAGTCCTTCGATCCGCGCGAAATCACGATGATTGAGGGTCGCGACGGTGAGGCCATGGGTGGAGGCGGTCGCTGCGATGAGGAGGTCGAGGTCTCCGACCTTTTGCCCAATCTTCTTTTGGCGTGCCTTCATCTCGGAGAAACGTTGCCAAACATTCGCGCCAGTTTCCAGGATTTCGAGACGGTCTTCCAGCAATTCGCGGTAGCCGCCCCAGAGGCGTTCACTTCCGATCGAGAGCAGGCCCCGCTCGACTTCGGCTGTGACAACGATGCTGGTAAGGCAGGATCGATCACCGACTTTTTTCCAGCGCTCAAGAGCAGATTGGTCGGGGGACTTTTTCAAAGGTTGCGAAAAGACCGAGGTATCAAGAAGCCATTTCATGAGGACTCGTTAGGCCGTGTGGACAAATTGCTTCGCGCAGCGAGCAGAAGCAAAGAGTGAGTTTTGGGGGGGCTAGAATGTGGGCGCTCAGAAGCTTTTCGGCTCATTTCCCCCCAGTCTACGTTGGCAATCGGATCACTGATGCCTATCAGCTCACCGCTTGCCGCCTTGCCTGGAGAAAAATGATCTCTCATCGCTACACAAATCAATTTGTCCTCACGGCCTCAGCGGGTTGTCGGTTGAGGAACTCCGCTCTTCCCAGACATCGGGAAAGTCAGCGCCATCAGCCCCAGCATCCGCCTGCCAACGAGCGGTCGCTGCCAGAATGTCCTCCCGCTCGCTTTGGCTTTCCGCTGGGACGGGTGAGATTACGACAAGGGGCTTCCCGCGCCTTGAGATCGTTATGGGGGTCCCGCTGGCGACGATTTCATCGCAGATCCCCGGGAAATGGGTCTTCGCTTCAAAAATTCCGACAGACTTCATGGCCTGAATAAACCATCTAGATGGTTGGTTGTCAAGGTCGGGGGATGAGTGCGATGGGAAAGAGGTCCCTAGACTGCGAGTTTCGTCCCAAATTTTAAGACTCAATGGGCCTTGCACCTGCAGAACCTACCGTGATTGGGGGCTTTTCTCTTTAATGATGCTCGGCATATTTTTTCTCAAAATCCGTCAATTCTGCGCCGGGTGAAGCATCCTCGAAGCGGGGAAACTCTCGTGTTTACGGGGATCATAGAGGGGTTTACTAAAACATGCCTGGCATGTTTTTTTCCTATGCCCTCACCCCGGAGGACAACTGGGAGGCATCTGGCGATCAGATCCATGAATGGCGAGATGAATACGGGATGCCGTCAGGCCACGCACAGGCTGGTGCCACCTTTTGGGGCGCTCTGTTTCTACGAACGAAGAACCCA
Source organism: Akkermansiaceae bacterium (assembly GCA_047629805.1). Taxonomy (GTDB): domain Bacteria; phylum Verrucomicrobiota; class Verrucomicrobiia; order Verrucomicrobiales; family Akkermansiaceae; genus SW10. Next base: position 10,988 of record JBLHUR010000174.1, read on the forward strand.
CTCTGGAGGGGCATGCTCGTTCTCACAGTCATCCTGGTGGGCCTTTCCCGTGTTTACATCGGGGTCCACTGGATCGGCGACGTGGTTGCTGGACTAGCCCTTGCACTCATCGTCCTGCTGGTGGGAGAACCGGTCTACAACCGGATCAAGGAAAAATGCGGAAGGATGACGACTGGCGCTCAGTTAGGCCTAGTGATCGGTATTCCAGTGGCTCTGCTCTCTATCTCGCTCCTGTGTTTTGGACCCGATCGCTCCTTGGGCACCATCAGCGGATCTTACATGGGGTCCATGGTTGCTCATATCTTCCAGCCAAGGTTGCTCAATCTCACCAGGCCTTCATCACCTCTCCAGGCTGTCCTCCGGATCATTGTGGGTCTCATGATCGTCGCGGTTTTCCTCTATGGACTTGGCTTCATATTCGAGGCCATCGCCGGAGACGATCTGAACGGAGTGACCCTAATCCTCAGGATCATTCGCTATGCCACCGTGGGCATGAGTGCCATCCTTCTGGCCCCTCTCGCGTTCAAGAAATTGGGTCTGATCGACGAACCCTCACTGGAGAACGAATAGCTCCTCCGGCCTCGTACAGGCGGACAACTAGCTCAGATCCAGGGTCCAACACCGCAAAGTTACCTAATGTATCAAAGCGATTTTCGTAAGTAGCTTGAGGAAAGGGAGAACGGCAGATTTACCGTTCCTAAAATGAGTCCTCTGAGCTGTTGAGATTTTTGGGAGTCTGTCGTTTAACCTCCCTGTGCAGTATTCCCCATTCATGCTTGGCATATTTTTGCTGAAGGAGCAATCTAACCAGCCTTGGCACATCTCCGATTGGACCGCTCTTTCAAGGGCACGGCCTTCCACATCGAGAAGGATTCAACGGTGTGATCTCGGCCGACGCTCTTGCGATTTTCACCCATCGGGGTGCGGCCGAATTCGCCGCCCCAGATGACGAGGGTGGCGCTCGCTTGGTCGACATCCTTGCAGACCTTTTCGAAGTCGCTGTTGAGGTTCTCGCCGGGACCGCCGTGGCTGTCCCAGTTGGTGTGATAAAGTTGCACGAAGCTTGAGCCGCGTTCGATGAGACGCCGGGCGAGGAGGCGATTTTGAGCACCCAAGAAGGGCCGTTTCTGCCCCAAATCTCCACAGATAATCTCATTGCGAAACCATCGCTATCAGAGGGATAGCGGGGATTCTCCCTCGTAATATACCTTGCTTATTTTTGCAAATATGTGGATCTCAACCAACTTAACGCCACCGCAATTACAGGGGTTGAGGGAGTTTTTTCTAAGCTCAGTTTACTTGAGCCTTCCAGAGAGAACTGGTCTGCGCTATCCCCATCTTCAAGATGGCAGCTAGTTACGATTTAGGAATGCTCGACCCCAATTCATTTGAGGGTCTGGTCAATGATTTGGTATATTGTGTCTTGGGGAATGGTCAGACGGTGTTTGGGCCCGGGGCGGATGGTGGGCGAGATGGGTTGTTTGAGGGAAAGGCCGACTATGTAGAACGACAACTATAATTGAACCCTGACGACAATTAAAACTGACCTTTTGGGAGGAGCAG